>JBJFGB010000077.1:0-58410 GCA_051892295.1 Faecousia sp.
TCCCTTCACAAATTGTAAACCATGTTGCTATTGACACATGTCCCCGCCCTACAGGGTCTATCCGCAAAGGGTGCAGCTCTATTTTTTCGGGAAATATTCGTCGACGAAGTCCACTTTTTCGACGGTGAAGGTTTTACCGTTCAAAGCGTTCAGGGAGCCTGCGTCGGTGGTAAAGCGGAAGGTGAGCTTATAGGAGTAAAGCGCCTGATACTTGCGGTCGAAGCGCTTGTCGAGCTTGCCGTATTTGCCGTCTCCCAGCAGAGGATGCCCCGCGTGGGCGAATTGGGCGCGGATCTGGTGCGTCCTGCCTGTGATCAGCTCGCACTCGACCAGAGAAAGTCCGTTGCGGCTCTCCAAGACCTCATAGCGCGTCTCGCAGGTCTTTGCACCCTTCTGCGGCGCGTCCGTCACGAAGACGCGGTTCTTCACGGCATCTTTAAATAGGTAGCCGCGCAGAACGCCGGATTTTGGCTTCGGCGTACCCTCGACGATGGCGAGATAGCGCTTGTCCAGCTCGCGGTCCTTGATCTTCTGATTCATCACGCGCAGCGCCTCTGCGGTCTTTGCCGCGATGACGATGCCGCCCGTGTTGCGGTCAATGCGATTGCACAGGGCGGGGGTGAAGGCGTTTTCTTCCCGCGGCCGCCACTCCCGCTTGGCATAGAGATATGCCTGAATGTGGTCAATGAGGGTCTTGCCGTATTCCGCGCCGTCGTGCGGGTGGACGGCGATGCCGGGACGCTTATCCACCAAAAGGAGATTCTCGTCCTCATAGACAATGTTGAGCTTCGGCGCGGCGACGGTCAGATAGGCGTTATCCTCGCGCGGTGTGTCAAAGAATTCATCGTTGATATAAAGCTGTAAAACATCGCCCTCGCAGAGCCGGTCGTCCCGCTGCGCGCGGGCGTTGTTGCGCTTGATGCGCTTGAGGCGGATATATTTCTGCGCGAGGGAGGCGGGCAGCAGCGGCACCGCCTTTGCCAGAAAACGGTCGAGCCGCTGTCCGGCGTCGTTTTTGCCGATTGTAATTTCCTTCATTTTCGTCTCCTGTGGGCAAAAAATGCGCGAATGCTTCGTCTGAAAATACTATGCGGCAGAAAAATCCGAATGTCAAGCACTTTTTCGCGGAAAAAATCAAAAAAGCATTTGACAAACGGGACTTCAGCCGTTATAATATCTCCTGCACGACTATGAAACAGGGGATTGCTATGCTGTTAAGGTTGTCTAAAATTATCGAAACGCCCGACAGCGTCCTTCCGTTTGAGACCACGCTGGATTTGCGTGAGCTGCAATTCGGCGGAGGCTGCCCGGTGCAGGAGCCTGTTTCGGCGAAGGGCACCGTTCGCAATACGGCGGGTGTGCTCCTGCTGGACGCGGAGCTTACCACCGTCCTGCACGGCGTATGTGATCGCTGCGCGGCGGAGTTTACCAGAAAGCTCACCGTTCCCGCCCACGCCGTCCTCACGACCGAATTGGAAAATGAGGATGAGGCGGACGAATGGACTTTTTTGCTGGAAGACGACTGCGCAGACCTCGACGAGATTCTGACAACCGCGTTCGTGCTCCAAATGGATTCCAAGCTGCTGTGCAAGCCGGACTGCAAGGGACTGTGCTTCCGCTGCGGCAAGAATCTGAACGACGGCAAGTGCAATTGCCGCCCTGAGACTGATCCCCGTTTGGCTGTCCTTGGGCAGCTGTTGAAGGATAAGTAAATTTTTTAGCATCTGACCAAGGAGGTGTCATTCATGGCTGTTCCGAAGTGTAAGGTTTCCAAGGCGAGACGGGATAAGAGACGTAGCTCTCATTGGAAGCTCTCCGTGCCCGGCGTCGTTGCCTGCCCGAAATGCGGCGAACCGCGCCTGCCCCACAGAGCTTGCAAGAATTGCGGTACCTACAATGGCCGCGAGGTTCTTCCTGCCGCTGAAGCGAAATAAGTTCGCACGGATAAGAGATGAGGAGGGAATGTGTTCCTTCCTCTTTTCTTTTTCGGCGGAGACGAAATGGGAATGCAAGGATTGTAGGGCGGGGACATGTCCCCTTAAGACCGCGAAGCGGCAGGACGGTACGGACGAATCAGCTTGTACACAGTCGAGGGTTCCTGCACCGGCGGGGACATGTCCCCGCCCTACAGAGTAGACGGAGGGTTATATGGAAATACGAAGAGCAATGGATGTTGATCTGCCGGCGCTGCATCGGCTGCTGCGGCAGGTGCTGGAGGTACATCATAAAGGACGTCCCGATTTGTTTCGCGGCGGAACGGAGAAATATACGGACGAGGAGCTGCGCGTTATCCTTCATGACGAGACGCGCCCAATCTTTGCCGCCGTGCAGGACGGCAAGGTTTGCGGCTACGCATTTTGTATGTTCCGCCGTTTTCCCGCAGACAATATCCTGACCGATGTCCAAACGCTTTACATTGATGATCTTTGCGTGGATGAAAACGCCCGCGGGCAGGGGATTGGCAGGGCACTGTATGAATTCGTGCGCAGCTTTGCAAAGGAGCAGGGCTGCTATAATCTGACGCTCAATGTCTGGGCGTGCAACGAAAACGCTTTGCGCTTTTATGAAGCTTGCGGTTTAAAGCCTCAAAAAATCGGCATGGAGACGATTCTATAACGCTTTCCTGGTTGAAAAATTCGCGCTTTTGTGTAATAATAGGGGAAATCGGGAAATTTGGAAAGTGGGGAGACTGTGAAGAAATTTTGGTTGCTTCTGACACTTGCGACGCTGACCCTGAGCCTTGCCGCATGTCAGGGGGAGAGAAAGGGAATATTGTCGTTCCTGCAAGAGGGACTTGGCAAAGAAGAAAGCAGCACGACGGAGGCGACGACCACGGAGGAGACAACGACGGAAACACCGACTACCGAGGCACCGACCACTGAAGCATCGACTGCGCCGGTGCCGGAGATGCCCTATGAGGATCAGATTGCCCTGCTTGCGGTGAATTATCCGCAGTGGGTCAAGACGGATTCTGCGGTTCCGTATTCCTTTGCCGTTACCGATCTTGACAGAAACGGGCGGCTGGAGGTCATTACGAGCGTCTGCATGGGAACGGGGATATTCACCTATACTGATATTTGGGAAATCAACGAGACCTATGACGGTGTGATGCGCTGTGAAACGGATTTCGATGAATACTACTCTCAGGCAGATATCATTGATGCGAGCCTGACAGCCTTTGCGCGAGGCGGCGATTATTATTATATTGTAACCGATTATATTCGCAACGGCTATGCTTATCATGCGGCGGAGACGCGGAGTATGTGCTTGAAGGACGGAGTGTACAGCGAGACCTTGCTGGCGTACTGCGTTACGGAGGTATCGGAGGACTACGAGGAGACGACGACCTATTATGACGCCGACGCCACGGTCATCTCGGAGGCGGAATTCGAAACGATGTCCGAAGTGTGTTTTGCCGATGCAAGACCATATACGGCAACGCTGGGCTGGATTAGTTTTTATGAGGATGAGATCGAAGCGATGGACACGCTTGCATGGGAGAACGTGCTGACCGACTCCTGGCAGAGCTTCGGTCTGACAGAAGCAGGATAACAAAAGGAGGCAGAGAATATGGCAAAGCCTTTGGTAGCAATTGTGGGCAGACCCAATGTGGGAAAGTCCATGCTTTTTAACAAACTCACAGGCAAGCGCACCGCGATTGTCGAGGATACCCCCGGCGTGACGCGCGACCGCATATACGGCACCTGTGACTGGAACGGCAGAGAATTTGAGCTGGTGGATACGGGCGGCATCGAGCCGAACACCGACAGCGAAATGTTGAAATTTATGCGCCGTCAGGCGGAGATCGCCATTGAGACGGCGGACGTGATTGTGATGGTCACGGATGTCAAGACGGGCGTGACGGCGGCAGATATGGATGTGGCATCCATGCTCCTGCGCAGCAAAAAGCCCGTGTGTCTCGCGGTCAACAAGTGCGACAGCGTGGGCACGACGAATCCCGATGTGTACGAATTCTATATGCTGGGCTTAGGCGACCCCATTGAGGTCTCCGCCGTCCACGGACACGGTACGGGCGATTTGCTCGACTGGTGCGTTGCGCACTTCCCTGAGGAGATAGAGCAGGAGGATGAGGGCGAGATCATCAATGTCGCCATCGTCGGCAAGCCGAATGTCGGCAAATCCAGCCTGCTGAACCGTATTTTAGGCGAGGAGCGCGTGATTGTCTCCGATGTCGCAGGCACGACCCGCGACGCAATCGACAGCTATTTTGAAAACGAGTTCGGCAAATACCGCTTCATCGACACGGCAGGAATGCGCCGCAAGTCGAAGGTGGACGACGCCATTGAAAAATACTCCAATATGCGCTCCATCGCAGCCATTGACCGGGCGGATGTGTGCCTGATTCTGATTGACGCCAACGAGGGCGTGACGGAGCAGGATACCAAAATTGCGGGACTGGCGCATGAGGCGGGCAAGGCGAGCATCATCGTTGTCAACAAGTGGGACATGCTCGAAAAAGAGACGAACACAATGAACGAGATGACCGCCAAGATTCGGCAGGATCTGAGCTATATGAGCTATGCGCCCATCCTGTTTATCTCCGCATTGACCGGGCAGCGCGTGAATAAGCTGTATGAGCTGATCAATTATGTGGCGAATCAGAGCGCCATGCGCATCACCACGGGTATGCTTAACAACATCCTGGAGGATGCGACCGCACGCGTGCAGCCGCCGACGGACAAGGGCAGACGGCTGAAAATCTATTATATGACGCAGGTCGGCGTGAAGCCGCCGCATTTCGTGTTTTTCTGTAATGATGCGCGGCTGTTCCATTTCTCTTATCAGCGCTATCTGGAAAACCAAATTCGCGCGGTATTTGGGCTGGAGGGTACGCCGGTTCGCATTTCAATCCGTCAGAAGGGGGATAAGGAAGAATGAGTCCGTGGTTAAAAATCGCGATTTGCGTGATTGCCTGCTATCTGCTGGGCAGCGTGAACGGCGCGATCATCGTTTCCAAGGCGCGGATGCATGAGGATGTCCGCCAAAAGGGCAGCGGCAACGCAGGACTGACGAATTTCCTGCGCAGCTACGGCGGCTGGCTGACGCTGCTGGTTGTCGTAATCGACATGGGCAAGGTTGTCGCGGGCTGCTTGTTTGCGCAGTATTTTTTGAAAGAAATCGACCCGCCCATCGCGCGGATGATCGCGGGCGTTGCGGTGCAGGTCGGGCATATTTTCCCTGTGTTCTTCGGCTTCCACGGCGGCAAGGGTGTGCTCTGCACGGGTACGCTTGCCATCGTGATGAACTGGAAGATCGCCTGCATTGCCTTTACACTGTTTTTGATCACCTTCTTTGCCACGCGCTATGTTTCGCTGGGATCGTTTGTCGGCGTGGTGTCCTTTGCAGTGATGCTGGTTTTGCAGTATCATGATAACCTGTGGGTCTGCCTGCTGATGGCAGCGATGGTCGTTTTGGTGTTCTTCATGCATCGAGGCAACATCCAACGCCTGCTGCACGGACAGGAGCGCAAGACCTATTTCCATAAAGCGAAGAATGAACAGGAAGGAGGCGGCAAGCAATGAGAATCTTGGTTGCAGGCAGCGGCGGCTGGGGTACGGCACTGGCAATCCTGCTGCTGAAAAACGGGCACACGGTTACCCTTTGGTCTTATTGCGCGGAGGAGAGCGAGCAGCTGGCGCAAACCCTGCAAAACCCCTTCCTGCCCGGTGTGACGCTGCCGAAGGAACTGCGCTTCACCTCTGACGCTGCGCAGGCACGGGAGCAGGACATGGTCGTTTTTGCAACGCCATCCTTCGCGGTGCGCGCTACGGCGAAGAGCTTTGCGCCCCATCTGCCGGAGAACGCTGTTTTGGTGTCGGTCACCAAGGGCATCGAGGAGAACACGGGCTGCCGCATGAGTGAGCTGGTTGCGCAGGAGACGGGAAAGACCGTTGTTGCGCTCTCCGGACCCTCCCATGCAGAGGAGGTCAGCCGCGGCATTCCGACGGGCGTTGTCGCCGCGTGCGCAGATCAGCAGCTTGCCGAGCAGGTGCAGACGGCGTTCATGTGTGAGCGTCTGCGCGTGTATACCTGTCCGGATGTTGTGGGCGTGGAGCTGGGCGCGGCGCATAAGAACGTCATTGCCCTCTGCGCCGGTGTCTGCGACGGCATGGGCTACGGCGACAATACCAAGGCGCTCCTGATGACCCGCGGACTTGCCGAGGTCGCAAGACTCGGCATGGCGCTCGGCGCGAAGCGGGAGACCTTCGCCGGGCTTGCGGGCGTGGGCGACCTGATTGTCACCTGCACCTCCATGCATTCGCGCAACCGCCGCGCCGGTATCCTGATTGGACAGGGACACGGCGTGCAGGAGGCAATGCAGGAGGTCGGCGCGGTCGTCGAGGGCTATTATGCGGCGAAGGCGGCACATGCGCTTGCCCAAAAGCACGGCGTGGAAATGCCCATCACCGAGGCAGCCTACCGCGTGCTGTATGAAAACTGCGACCCGCGCGAGGAGATTAACCGACTGATGCTGCGCCAGAAGACCTGCGAGGTCGAGGGCGCGGAATGGGCAAGGTAAATGGTATGAGCGAGAAAAAAAGGGAATTGATCCGCTCCGTGAAGTTTACGCTCTTTTCCATTTCGGCGGGCTTAATCCAGATTGGTTCGTTCGCGCTGCTCAATGAGCTGCTGCATCTGGACTATTGGGTGAGCTACCTGATCGCGCTGGTGCTGTCGGTCGTTTGGAATTTTACGCTCAATCGGCGCTACACCTTCCAATCGGCAAACAATGTGCCGGTCGCCATGCTCAAGGTCGCCCTGTTTTACGCCGTGTTCACACCCGCGTCCACATGGCTCGAGCATTTTCTGGCGGGACAGCTGGGCTGGAATGAGTATCTCGTCACGGGAATCAACATGGTACTGA
The DNA here is from genome assembly GCA_051892295.1 of Faecousia sp. Lineage (GTDB taxonomy): Bacteria > Bacillota > Clostridia > Oscillospirales > Oscillospiraceae > JAZOXB01. The sequence goes on from JBJFGB010000077.1 coordinate 6,887, forward strand.
ATTTCGTGCTGGAATTCCTGTATGACCGCTTTTTCGTCTTTCGAAACACCATCGACACAAACGAGCTTGCGAAAAAGAAATAAGGAAAGCCCCGATTTTGCTTGTGCAGAATCGGGGCTTTGGGTAATTCGCGGCCGGCTGATAGCCGCCCAAAGAGCGAAGCAGGATAGAGAAACAAAAAAGACAAGCCCAAAAGCTTGTCTTTTCGTATGTCATCAAATTGTCAGAAATCAGATAGCGCGTTCAACCTTATTGGAACGGAGGCATCTTGTACAGACGTAGACATGGCGGGGAGAACCATCGACGATTGCTTTTACGCGCTTTACATTGGGCTTCCAAGCTCTGTTGGAGCGTCTGTGGGAATGGGAGACCTTAATGCCGAATGTAACACCCTTGCCGCAAATATCGCACTTTGCCAATTGCTGCACCTCCAATCATCACGAAAATCGTCGCAAAACACGGCGCTGAAACACGCCGGTACTTATATTAGCAGAGTTTTGGCGGAAAAGCAAGAGAAATTTTACAAAAAATAATATTTTTTTCGTGAACGGTTGCACAAGCGTGGGAAATCGTCTATAATATGGAAAAGAAAACCATCGGAGGGTCGTATTATGCCTATGAATTCCTACAGTGTGCCGCTGAAAACCGTGGTGGAGGAATTCCACCTGACTGTGACCTATGCCTCAACGGATTATGAACGCGTGCAGATCATGGGCGAGGAGGTTTCGCGCCCCGGCTTACAGATGACGGGCTTCTTTAACCACTTTGAGCCGCTGCGTGTGCAGGTGATTGGCAATGTCGAGTCCGCCTACATGAACACACTCTCCTCGGAACGAAAGCGTGAAATTTTCGGAGAACTGTTCTCCTACAAGATTCCCGCGCTGATTTTTGCGCGCAACATCGAGCCGCCTGAGGAATGCTTGGAAATGGCGCGGGAAAAGGATGTGACAATCCTGCGCTGCATGGAGTCGACGACCTATGTTGTCTCCACGCTGATTACTTATTTGAAGAATGCCCTCGCGCCGCGTATTTCGCGCCACGGTGTTCTCGTGGAGGTCTACGGCGAGGGGCTGCTCCTCATGGGCGAGAGCGGCATCGGAAAGAGCGAGGCAGCGGCGGAGCTGCTCAAGCGTGGACACCGCCTGATTGCCGACGATGCGGTGGATATCCGTAAGATCGCGGACAATACGCTCATGGGCACCTCGCCCGAATTGATCCGCAACTATATCGAAATTCGCGGCATCGGCGTGATCAATGTGGCAAAGCTCTTCGGTATGGCGGCGATTAAGAAAGAGACGGCAATCAATCTTGTCATCAACATTGTTCCGTGGTCGAGCGAGCAGATTTATGACCGCCTCGGCTTGGAGGAGCAGTATATGGATCTGCTTGGCGTGAAGGTGCCTGCCATCACAATCCCCATTAAGCCGGGCAGAAATCTCGCGGTCATTTTGGAGGTCGCCGCGATGAATAACCGTCAGAAAAAGATGGGCTATAACGCTGCGGCGGAATTTACCGAGCAGATCAACCGCCACTTTGACGAGCATACGGGGCAGAGCTTCTGAGTTTTGTGCCCCTCTGCGTAGGGCGGGGACATGTCCCGATATCACGAACTTACGAACGAGTGGAGAGACGTATGTCATTGCGAGGAGCGAAGCGACGTGGCAATCTCTCTGCTATCGATGCTGTTTATTGTCTGCGCTCAATAAAAAATATTCCAATAGATTGCCACACCCAGTGTGCGCACTGGGTTCGCAATGACAACGATAGTCGGCGCTTTACGCTTAAGTTTATGACTGAAAATCGCTGCCTGAGACGAAGATTGTCTCGGGCGGCGTTATTTTTTGCGTTTATCGTTGCCAGAAGGGGAGAGATGTGTTATACTATAAAGGATAAAATGGAAGAGTAGGCGCCTGATGCGTGAATTGACAGGAGGAAGACGATGGATTGCATGTCGGAACTGAAAAAACGGCTTTCGCAGGTGCTGCCTGCGTTTGAGATTGCAGAGGAGGAGCTGCTTGCCAAACATACCTCCTTTCGCATCGGCGGACCTGCTGAATTGATGGTCTTCCCGCGCAGGCGGGAGGAGCTGTCGGAAATTCTGCGCATTTCTAAGGAACTGGGGATTGTGCCCCGTATCCTCGGCTGCGGTACGAATGTCCTTGCGCCGGATGAGGGTGTGCGAGGTCTGGTGATTGTGACGCGCGAGACCTTTATGGGCTTGGAGCTGGTCTCTCCGACGCACATTGCCGCGATGGCTGGCATGACGCTGGCGCAGGCGGCAAATTTTGCGGCGCGAAACCGTCTTTCGGGACTGGAATTTGCCCACGGGATCCCCGGCTCGGTGGGCGGCGGCGTGTATATGAACGCGGGCGCTTACGGCGGCGAGCTGCGCGATATTGCGGTGCGCACGGAGTTTATGCGGCTTGACGGCACGACGGAAATCTTTGAGGGCGAGAAGCAGGGCTTTTCTTATCGGATGAGCGCGTTTCAGAAGTTAGAGGGCGTGATCCTGCGGACGGAATTTGCGTTGCAGCCCGGAAATGAGGCGGATATCCGCGCGCGGATGAAGGAGCTTTCGGAAAAGCGCCGCGCCTCGCAGCCGTTGGAGCTGCCCTCCGCAGGAAGTACGTTTAAGCGCCCGCAGCAGGGCTATGCCGCCGCGCTCATCGAGCAGACGGGGCTGAAGGGGCTTTCCGTCGGCGGCGCGGCAGTGTCGGAGAAGCACGCGGGCTTCATCGTGAACAAAGCGGGCGCCTCCGCCGCCGATGTGCTGGCGCTGGTCAAGCTTGTGCAGGAGCGCGTATTTGACGCGACCGGCGTTCGTTTAGAGCCGGAGATACGGCTCTGGGGTGCGGAAGATGCAAATTGAGATTACCTCGTTCGGGCATAAATACGGCGAAATCGAGGCGGATATCGTGCTGGATATGCGCTGCTTGGAGAACCCTTATTGGGTCCCCGGGCTGCGGGAGCTGAGCGGCTTGGACGCGCCCGTGCGGGAATATATTTTACAGGATAAGGACAGCGCGGTATATTTACAGACCATGCTGACGCTGATGACGATGCAGGCAGAACTGGCGGAAAAGCGCGGGTGCGAACGGCTGCGTATTGCCTTCGGCTGCACCGGCGGACGCCACCGCTCGGTGACGGCGGCTGTACTGCTGGCGGAGCATCTGCGCAAAGCAGGACACACCGTCAGCTTACACCACCGCGATATTGCGCGCGGCTGAAGAGAAAAAGGAGAATGCGGGATGTCGTTTTCCGGCAATGTGAAAAGTGAATTGTGCAGAGACGAGCTTGAGAAAAGCTGCTGCGCGCTGGCGGAGTGCATGGGAACGCTGCTCTACGCGAACACCTTTGCGCCCGACTGCATCCGCATCGTCACGGAGAGCCGCGATTTCGGATTGCGGCTGCCGCGCCTGTTCCGCAAGGGACTCGGCGTGCGCTTCGACGTGCTGCCGGAGCAGGACGCGGCGGGAAAGCTGACGTATTTGATTACGGATGCGGAGAAGATTCGGCGCGTATTTGAGCTTTGCGGCTTTTCGGCGGAGAACAGCGTTTCTCTGCATGTGAATTTTGGACTTTTGGAGAGGGATTGCTGCCGCCGCGCCTTCCTGCGAGGGGCATTTTTGGCGGGCGGCTCCGTGACCGATCCCGAAAAGCGCTATCATTTGGAGCTTTCGACGACCCATCTCAAGGCGAGCCGCGAGACAGGGACGCTTTTACTGGAAATGGAGCTTGCCGCAAAGGAGACGGATCGGAAGGGCAGCTCGGTGCTGTATTATAAGCAGAGCGAGTCCATTGAGGACTTTTTGACCGCGGTCGGCGCGCCAATCAGCGCAATGGCGGTGATGTCCGCAAAGATCGAAAAGGAGTGGCGCAACGAGGCGAACCGCCGTGTCAACTGCGACTCTGCCAATGTGGACAAGACTGTAGAGGCGGCGCAGGAGCAGCTTGCCGCGATCCGAATGCTGGAGGAGCGGGGGGTAATGCAGACGCTGCCGCAAAAGCTGCGGGAAACTGCCGACTTACGGGTCGAGCATCCGGAGTCCACCCTGAGCGAACTGGCGGAGCTGCATGATCCGCCCGCGACAAAATCGGCGGTCAACCATCGGATGCGCAAGCTGGTCGCGATGGCGAAGGAGACGGAATAGGAGGAAGCGCTATGGCATTCGTACATCTGCATGTACATACGGAATACAGCCTGCTCGACGGTGCATGCCGCATCGGGAAGCTCGTCAAGCGTGTGGTGGAGCTGGGGCAGAACGCCGTGGCAATCACAGATCACGGGGTGATGTACGGCGTGATCGACTTTTACCGCGCCGCGAAGGCGGCGGGCATCAAGCCAATCATCGGCTGCGAGGTCTATGTTGCGCCGCGCTCCATGAGCGACCGCGTCCATAATGTAGACAGCGAGGCGCAGCACCTTGTCCTGCTTTGCGAGAACGAGACGGGCTACAAAAACCTGAGCTACATGGTTTCCAAAGCCTTTTTGGATGGCTTCTATATCAAACCGCGTGTAGACATGGCGCTGCTGCGGCAGCATTCCGAGGGCATTATCGCGCTGTCTGCCTGCCTTGCCGGCGGCATTCCGCGCAGACTGCGGATGCACGATTATGAGGGCGCAAAACAGCTTGCGCTGGAATTCTCCGAGATTTTCGGTGAGAATAATTTCTTTTTGGAATTGCAGGATCACGGCATCCCGGAGCAGGCGGAGGTCAACCGCGGCATTTTGCAGCTTGCGAAGGAGACGGGACTGCCGCTGGTCGCGACAAATGACGCGCATTATTTAACGCGGGAGGACAGCTACATTCAGGATGTTCTGATGTGCATCCAAATGGGCAAGACCGTGGACGACCCGAACCGGATGCGCTTTGAGACGCAGGAGTTCTATATCAAGTCCGAGGAGGAGATGCGCGCGCTGTTCCCCAATCTGCCCGAAGCGTTGGAGAACACCCGGCGTATTGCCGACCGCTGCAATGTGGAATTTGAATTTAACCACTATCATCTGCCCGAGTATGTACCCTCGGACGGGTCGGACTCCCTGACCTATTTCCGCAGGCTGTGCGAGGAGGGCTTCCGCGCGCGGTATCCGGAGCAGCCCCCGGAATATCGCAAGCGCTTGGAGTATGAGATGAACGTCATCGAGACGATGGGCTATGTGGATTACTACCTCATCGTGGCGGATTTTATTCTCTGGGCGAAGCGGGAGGGCATTCCTGTGGGCCCCGGCAGAGGCTCGGGCGCGGCGTCCATCGCGGCGTACTGTATGCACATCACCGAGATGGACCCGATGAAATACAACCTCATCTTTGAGCGATTCTTGAATCCCGAACGCGTCAGTATGCCTGACTTCGACACCGATTTTTGCCAGGCGCGGCGCGGCGAGGTCATAGACTATGTCATGCGCAAGTATGGCAAGGACCGCGTGGCGCAAATCGTCACCTTCGGCACGATGGCGGCGCGCGCCGCGATCCGTGATGTCGGCAGGGTGCTGAACTTTTCTTATGCCGAGACGGATGCCGTGGCAAAGCTCATCCCCACGACGCTCCACATGACGCTCGACGAGGCGCTGAAGGTCTCGCCGCAGCTCAAGCAGATGTATGACGGCGACGAGCGCGTGAAAAAGCTGGTCGATACCGCGCGGGCGCTCGAGGGCATGCCGCGCAACACCTCCACCCACGCGGCGGGCGTGGTCATCACGAAGGATCCCGTCTGCGACTATGTGCCCTTGGCACGCAACGACGATACCATCGTCACGCAGTTTACCATGACGACGATTGAGGAGCTGGGACTGCTCAAAATGGACTTCCTCGGCCTGCGCAACCTGACGATCATTGAGGACGCGGAGCAGCAAATTCGCAGGCATTATCCGGATTTTGATTTGAAGACGGTGCGTGAGGATGATCCGGAGAGCTTCGCCATGCTCTCCGAGGGGAGAACGGCGGGTGTCTTCCAGCTCGAATCTGCGGGCATTACCGGCGTGTGCGTCAACATGAAGCCGCAGTCCATCGAGGATTTGACGGCAATCGTTGCGCTCTACCGCCCGGGTCCTATGGACTCGATTCCGCGCTTCATTGACAATAAGCTGCATCCGGAGAAGATCACCTATCTCTGCCCGCAGCTGGAACCGATCCTCTCCGTCACCTACGGCTGTATTGTCTACCAGGAGCAGGTGATTGAGATTTTCCGCAAGCTCGGCGGCTACAGCTTAGGGCAGGCGGACAATATGCGCCGCGCCATCTCGAAGAAGAAGGAGAAGGTCATTCTCGCCGAGCAAAAGGCGTTTGTCTACGGCGACAGCGAGCGCGGCATTCCCGGCGCGATTGCAAACGGTGTGCCGGAGGCGGCGGCGCAGACCATTTACAAGGAAATTTTAGACTTCGCGAATTACGCCTTTAACAAGGCGCACGCGGTGTGCTACGCCAAGGTAACCTATGAGACGGCGTATTTAAAATGCCATTTTCCGAAGGAGTATATGGCGGCGCTGCTGACGAGTGTGCTGGACAACACCGACAAGGCGGTGGGCTACATCGCCGAGTGCCGCGAGATGGGCATCGCCCTGCTGCACCCCGATATCAACCGCTCGGAGGACAAGTTTACCGTAGAGCCGGAGGGCATCCGTTTCGGACTCGGCGCGGTGAAAAACATCGGCCGCGGACTTCTGCGCCAGATGGTCGCCGAGCGCGAAAGGAATGGGGAATTTACCTCCCTTCAGAATTTTATCGAGCGGATGCAGGAATCCGATCTGAACAAGCGGGCGGTGGAAAATCTGATTAAGTGCGGGGCAATGGACTGCCTCGGGCTGAACCGCGCGCAGATGCTTTACTGCTATGAAGACATCATGGATTCCGTCGCAAACAGCAAAAAGAGGAACATCGCGGGGCAACTGCAGATGTTTGATATGCTCGGCGGCGGGGAGGAGCACAAGGCGCTTGTCGATGTCCCAAAGCTTGCGGAGCTTCCGAAAAACGAGCTGATGCAGATGGAAAAGGAGACCATCGGACTCTACCTCTCCGGGCATCCGATGGACGAATACCGCAAGCAGCTCAAGGGCAGCGGCGTTGTGCCGATTCTGCGGATTTTGCAGTCCTTTGAAACCGCAGACGGCGTTTTCCGCGATGAGCAGATCACCCGCATTGCGGGAATCATTGAGACCGTGCGCATGAAGACAACGCGCAACAACTCCATGATGGCGTATGTGACCTTGGAGGACGACACCGCCTCCATCGAGCTTCTGGTCTTTTCCAATGTAATCGCAAAATGCGGAAACTATCTGAAGGAAAACACACCCGTTGTTGTTGAGGGAAGACTCTCCGTGCGTGATGAAAAGGCACCGCAGATGGTTGTCAATGAGGCGCGCCTGCTGACCGATGTGGCGCGGCGGGAGCCGCAGAAGCTCTATCTGAAGCTGCCTTCGGAGGGCTGCCTTGCCGACCGCAAGACCCGCGCGATCCTCAATATGTTCCCGGGCAGTCTGCAAGCCGTGCTCTATTATGCCGACAGCGGCGTGCGCCGCGGCACGGTCTGCTCCGTGCGGGAGGATATGTTAACAGAATTGCGCGCGCTGCTGGGAGAAAACAGTGTGGTACTGAAATAATTTTAACAAACAGGCTACACTTTTGTAACGACCTATGATATAATATGCGAAGCAATTACAATGGGGAGGAGGCACCGTGATGAAACGTATGATACTGTTTGCTGTACTGTTTACTCTGCTTGTTTCGCTCACCGGCTGCTTTCTCGAGCCTGCGGAAAATCTCTATGAGATTCCGAAACAGCCGTCAGACTATTATGAGCTGCAAAGCGCCATTGAAAAGGCAATGCCGGAGGGCGCTTCCTACTGCCCGCCGACCAGCGGAGACAACCAGCAGTCGGTGCAGCTTGCGGATCTTGACGGCGACGGAAAGGACGAGGCAATCGTCTATCTCAAAACAACGGGCAGCACACCTCTCTCCGTTTGTATATTCGGCAAACGCGAGGGAAAGTATTCGCTGATTGCAAAGGTCGATTTTGCGGGCAGCAGCTTTGACCATGTGGAATATGTGCAGATAGACGGCGCTGCGGGAAATGAGCTGGTAATCGGCAGACAGATCAGCGATCAGGTGGCGCAGACCCTCGGTGTATATGCCCTGCGCGGCGACGCGCTGCAGGAGCTTCTGACGGCAAACTACACCGAATTCATCACTGCCGATCTCAATGAGGATGGCAATCGGGATCTTGTGCTCCTGCGTGCGGATACCGAGCAGCTCGGCGTTGCGGAATACTACCATTGGAAGGAAGATCAGCTTCTGCGGGAACGGGAAGCGAGTATGACGACTGCCGTCACGGCGGTGCGGCGCATCATCACCGGTAAAATGTGCGAGTCGGTACCGGCAGTTTTTGTCGCCTCAGAATATGACGAGGGGACGATTGTGACGGATATCTTCGGGCTGCGCAACGGCGAGTTTGTCAATCTTACCCGCACGGAGGATAATTCCACGGGCGTAAAAACCGTCCGCGATTATTATGTTTACAGCAATGATATTGATTCCGACGGCTTAATCGAGCTGCCGCGTTTAGTCGCCATGCGGGAGATGGAGGACGACGAGACCTCAAAGAACCGTTCGCTGATCTGCTGGTACAATCTCTATCCCGATGGGACGGAGCGAATCAAATGCCTGACCTACCACAACTACTCTAACGGCTGGTATCTTGAGATCCCGCAGCAATGGGAGGAGCGTCTTGCCGTCTCGCGCGCCGCAGTCTACGGAACGACGCTTGGCTACCGCTTTTTGCTCGTGGACGAGAACGGCGCGACGGAACTGTTTTCTCTGACTGCCGTCAGTGGAGACGATGCTGCGCAGATGCTGCGGGAGGGCAGTTGGCAGAAGCTGACGGAAAAGGGCGACCAGATCTACCTCTGCGCGATTGCGGATACGACGCAGCTTGACTTCGAGACGCTGCAGAGCGTGTTCCACTTCATCCGCGTGGACTGGAAGACGGGCGAAACAGAGTAAAAAAGCAACGGCGGATAACGCCGAGGAGGATATGAGAATGAAAAAGGTACTGATATTGGAGGACGAGGTCAGCATCCGCAGCTTTGTGGTCATTAATCTGAAGCGAGCGGGCTATGACCCAATTGAGGCAGGCACGGGCATGGAGGCGCTGGAACGGCTGAAGGAGAATCCGGATGTCGGCGTGGCAATCCTCGACATTATGCTGCCTGATATTGACGGCTTTGAGGTCTGCCGCAACATCCGCGCGACCAACAAAACCATCGGCATCATCATGCTGACGGCACGGACGCAGGAGATGGACAAGGTGACGGGACTCATGACGGGTGCGGACGATTATGTGACGAAGCCCTTTTCCCCGGCGGAGTTGACCGCGCGCATCGACGCGCTTTACCGCAGAGTCGGCGGCGGCGCGGAGTCCGACCCGGAGATCATCGTCCACGAGCCGTTCACGCTGAACATCCGTAACCGCACGCTGGAAAAGGACGGCAGACGCATTAAGCTGACGCAGGTGGAATATGCCATCATCCAGCTCTTTATGCAGAATCCCGGGCGCGCCCTCTCCCGTGAGGACATTCTGACATCGGTCTGGGGCAGAGACTATGACGGCGAATTAAAAATCGTCGATGTCAACATCCGCCGCCTGCGTATTAAGATTGAGGACAATACCGCGAACCCGACCTATATCACGACGGTCTGGGGCTTTGGCTATAAGTGGGGGCTGTAATGCCGGAGGCGGATGGCATGAAAAGGGGAAAGGGCTTGCAGCGGCGCTGGCTGCGCAACACCCTGAGCATCGTGCTTGCACTGGTGCTGCTATGCGTTACTGCGCTTTCCGTTACCGTCGCCGCGTATTACTACTCCAGTATGGAGGCGGGCTTGGAGGCAAAGGCGCGCGCGAGTACGAGCTTCTTTGAGACCTACATCGGCAAGAGCTACAACGAATATTACCACTCCTGCGCAAAGTTCACGCAGACCTTTGAATCAAAGGACATCATGGAGCTGCAATTTATCAATACGAATTACCGTATCGTGGCTTCCTCCTACGGACCGCTTTCCACGCAGGCGACCGTGACGAGCGACATCACCCAGGCGATTGAAACGAAGCAGATCAGCTCCTTCACGGGGGAGAATCCCGCCACGGGGGAACGCATTATGGCGGTGTCCAGCCCGCTGATTTATTCCAACGGTGAGGTCATCGGCGTGCTGCGGTATGTGACGAGCCTTTCCCGCGTGGATCGTCAGATTATGGTGTTCAGTCTGATTATTGTGCTGGTCGGTATGCTGATTATGCTGATTGTCTATATCAGCGGCAGATATTATCTCAAATCCATCCTTGTGCCGGTCTCGGAGATTACCGCGACGGCAAAGCGCATCGCCTCGGGCGGCTACGGCGTGCAGATTCAGCGGCAGTTTGACGACGAGATTGGCGAGCTTGCCGATACGATTAACGATATGTCCAACAAGATCAGCCAGTCGGAGAAAATGCAGTCGGAGTTTATCTCCTCGGTTTCTCATGAGCTGCGCACACCCCTGACGGCAATCAGCGGCTGGAGCGAAACCCTCCTCTCCGCAGGCGGCAGCGTGGATTCCACCGAGGCAAGGCGCGGCTTGAATATCATCCTGCGTGAATCGCGGCGATTGACCGGTATGGTTGAGGAGCTTCTGGAATTTACGAGGATGCAGGACGGGCGTTTCACGCTGAATGTGACGCTGAGTGATATCCGCGCCGAGTTTGAAGATACGGTGTTTATGTATGGTTCACGCCTGAAGCAGGAAAATATCGAGCTTGTCTATTTGGAAAACGAGGAGGAGATTCCGGAGATTCCGTGTGACCCCTCTCGAATGCGGCAGGTTTTCTTAAACATCCTCGACAACGCGGCAAAGCACGGCGGCGATGGCGGCAAGATTACGGCGGAGATGCGCCTCGAAGGCGATTTCGTGGTCGTGCGTATCCGTGATTTCGGGCCGGGCATTCCCGAGGAGGAGCTCCCGCTGGTCAAAAAGAAATTTTATAAGGGCACGAGCAAAGCGCGCGGCAGCGGCATCGGGCTTGCCGTCTGCGAGGAGATTGTCTCCATGCATAACGGCACGCTGGAGCTGTCAAATGCCGAGGGCGGCGGTACGCTTGTGACCATCTCCCTGCCTGTTGCAGAGCGATAGAAAGGACAGCCATGGCAAAGAAAGTAAGCAATGAGAAATTTAAAACAATGATTGGCGGTCAGGCGCTGATCGAGGGCATTATGATGATGGGCCCCGAAAAGTGCGCGACGGTCGTGCGCGCCAAGGATGGCATCCACACCAAGGTCGAGCCGCGCAAGCCGGCAAAAAAATTCAGCGTGAAGAAGATCCCCTTTGTGCGCGGCGTGTTCAACTTCTGCGCCTCGATGAAGACGGGTGTGAGCGCGCTGATGTATTCTGCGGACTTTTTTGTAGAGGAAGAGGAAGCGTCTGCGGAAAAACAGTCAAAATTTGATGCATGGCTGGAAAAGAAACTCTCATCTGAAAAAGCGCAGAGTGTTCTTGTCACGGTTGCCGTGGTGCTGGGCATCGCCCTTTCCGTCGGACTGTTCATTGTCCTGCCGTCGCTGATCGGTTCCTTTATCAACCGCTGGCTTCCCAATCAGGTGATTGTGCGCAATTTGATCGAGGGTGCCATTCGTATCGCCATTCTGTTGCTCTACATGTTCCTGATTTCACGGATGAAGGATATGAAGCGCGTGTTCTCCTATCACGGCGCGGAGCATAAGACCATCCGCTGCTATGAGGCAAAGCTGCCGCTGACGGTGGAAAATGTGCGGGCGCAGACCCGCCTGCACCCGCGCTGCGGCACGAGCTTCCTCTTTGTCGTCATCATAATTTCGATTCTGGTGTTCTCGGTTGCCTCCGTGCTGCTGCAGCCGATCACGCCCGAATTTGATTCCGCTGTGTTAAATGCCTTGGTGCGCGTGGTGCTCAAGCTGCTGCTCCTGCCCATCGTGGTCGGCATCAGCTATGAGTTCAACCGCGTGGTCGGCCGCTATGACAACTGGCTGACCCACGCGCTGTCCGCGCCGGGTATGTGGCTGCAATACTTAACAACGAATGAGCCGGACGATTCCATGATTGAGGTCGGCATTGAGGCGCTGACGCAGGTGTTGCCGGAACAGGAGGGCAGTGACAAATGGTAAAAAAATACGCGGATCTGTATTTGGACGCGCGCAAGGCGCTGCTGCCAAAGGAAGGACAATTCGCCTCGAATATCGCCCGTGAGTTAATTTGCGCAGCCTCAGGCAAGACAGCGGAGCAGATGATTGCGGATCGTGAGCTATATGCCTCCGAGGAAATCTGCGAGCTGGCAGAGTCCTTTGTGCAGCGCTATGTCAAGGGCGAACCGATGCCCTATATCCTCGGACAGTGGGATTTTTACGACATGACCTTGACCGTGACGCCCGATGTGCTGATTCCGCGCGACGATACCACCGTAGTGACGGAGCTTGCCATCAAAAAGGCGCTGTTTTTGGAGCAGAATCCGCGCATTTTGGATCTCTGCACGGGCAGCGGCTGTATCGGGCTTGCCATTGCAAAGCGCGTCAAGGATGCCCGCGTGACGCTGGGCGATATCTCGCAGGCAGCGCTGCGGGTAGCAAGGCGCAACGCACAGGACTTAAAGCTTGCCGCGCGGGTCAAATGTGTACCCATTGACGCGAAAAAGCCCGCGCAGGAGTTTTTGGGAACCTTTGACCTGATTGTCGCCAACCCGCCCTATGTGACGAGCGCCGAGATGAAGACGCTCGACCCCTCTGTCCGCGATTTTGAGCCGCACCTTGCACTCGACGGCGGCGAGGACGGGCTGGATTTCTACCGCGCGATCATTCGGAATTTTACTGCCGCCCTGCGCGGAAACGGCTATCTGTGCTTTGAATTCGGCATGGGGCAGGAAAGCGCCGTCTGTTCCCTTTTGGAGCGCGGCGGCTATGAGATCTTAGAATTAAGAAAAGACACGGCGGATATTACAAGGGCGGTACTTGCCCAAAAAAGAGAGGAAGAATGACCATGGCACAGAAGAAAACAACCTATGAAGCCCCCGCGCCCGCGGAGGATAAGAAAAAAGCGCTGGAAACCGCCCTGCATCAAATCGAGAAGAATTTCGGAAAAGGCTCGGTCATGCGCTTGGGCGACCGCCCCGAGATGAACATTGACGCGATCCCCACCGGCTCTTTGGCGCTGGATGCCGCCCTCGGTATCGGCGGTCTCCCGAGGGGGAGAATCGTCGAGATTTACGGGCCGGAATCCTCCGGTAAGACAACGCTGGCACTGCATGTTGTCGCAGAGGCGCAGAAGCGCGGCGGCGAGGTCGCCTTTGTGGACGCGGAGCACGCGCTCGACCCGACCTATGCCGAGGCAATCGGTGTGGATATCGACTCCATGCTCGTCTCCCAGCCCGACACGGGCGAGCAGGCGCTGGAAATTACGGATGCCCTCGTCCGCTCCGGCGCGATTGACGTGGTCGTTGTGGACTCCGTTGCAGCCCTTGTGCCGCGGCAGGAGATCGAGGGTGAGATGGGCGATGCGTTCGTCGGCTTGCAGGCGCGCCTGATGTCGCAGGCACTGCGCAAGCTGGCAGGTACGATTGCAAAGACCAACTGTATCGTTATTTTCATCAACCAGCTTCGTATGAAGATTGGCGTGATGTACGGCAACCCCGAGACGACCACGGGCGGCAACGCATTGAAGTTCTATGCCTCCGTCCGCCTCGATGTGCGTAAGGTCGAGGCGATCAAGGACGGCGGCACGATCATCGGCAACCGTACCCGCGTCAAGGTGATTAAAAATAAGGTTGCGCCTCCCTTCCGCGAAGCGGTGTTTGATATCATGTATGGCGAGGGCATCTCCAAATTCGGTGAGCTTTTGGATATGGCGGTGGAGCTGGAGCTGGTCAACAAGAGCGGCAGTTGGTTCTCCATCGGCGATGAGCGCATCGGACAGGGACGCGACAATGCCAAGCAGTATATCGCGGAGCATCCTGAGCTTGCGGATGAATTGGAAAAGAAGGTGCGTGAGCATCTTGCGGAGCTGCAAAGCGCACGTTCCAGAAAGCCTGCTGCGCCGGCGACCAAGGCGGTAGACATCTCCGCCGAGGATTTTGATGAGGGTTGAGGCAATTGAGCAGACCCGCTCCCCGCAGGGGAAGCTGCGTGTCCGATTTGACAACGGGGAAAGTCTGCTGATTCTGCCCGCCGCCATCGCAGAGCTGGGCTTATATGCCGGCATGGAGCTGCCCGACGCGGCAATGGACGCAATCAAAGAGACCTGCGGCGCGGCTTCGGCAAGGGAACGTGCCGTGCGCATCGTCTCGGCGGCAGCGGTCACAAAAACGGAGCTGCGGCGCCGTCTTGTGCAGAAGGGCGAGACGGAGGAGCACGCTGAAGAAGCGGTTGCGTGGCTTTCTGAGCTGCATCTGCTGGACGACCGCCAGACTGCCGCGCAGATTGTCCGAAGCGGCGCGGCAAGGGGCTACGGCGCGGCGCGGATTCGACAGATGCTCTACGAAAAGCGGGTGCCCAAGGAGCTGTGGGACGAGGCGCTGGAGCAGCTTCCGCCGCAGGAGGATGCCATTGACTTGTTTTTACAGCGTCGCTTTCGCGGCAAAACTCCCGACCGCGCGGAGATTAAGCGCGCGACCGACGCGCTCCTTCGGCGGGGACATTCATGGGAGGACATTCGACGCGCGCTTTCCCGCTACGCGTCGGAGGAAGAATTCTTCGAGGAATGAAGAAAGGAAATTAGGCTTATGAGCAAAAGCATCGGGATGATCTCCCTCGGCTGCGCGAAAAATCAGGTCAACGCGGAGCAGATGATGTACCTCCTGCGGGAGGCGGGCTATGAGATCCTGCCCACGGTAGAGGGCGCGGATGTTGTCATTATCAACACCTGCGGCTTTATCGACTCTGCCAAGAGCGAGGCAATTGACAATATTCTCGCGATGGGAGAATTGAAGGCGGCGGGGGTGATCGGAAAGATCCTCGTCACCGGCTGCCTCTCCCAGCGCTATCAGGACGAGATTCTGACCGAAATGCCGGAAGTGGACGGCGTACTTGGCACGGGCAGCTACGACGATATTGTCTCCGTGGTTGCGCGTCTGCTGGGCGGCGAGACCGTCAGCGAGTACGGCGACATCCACGCGCCGATGAGCGAGGCGGGACGCATCCTGACCACGCCGGAGTATTACGCCTACTTAAAGATCGCGGAGGGCTGCGACAACCGCTGCTCCTACTGCGTCATTCCGTCCCTGCGCGGCAAATACCGCAGTCGCAGGATGGACGACTGCCTCTATGAGGCGCGGATGCTGGCGGAGGACGGCGTGAAGGAGCTGATTGTCGTTGCGCAGGATACCAGCCGCTACGGTATCGACCTCTACGGTGAGCGAAAGCTCCCGGAGCTTCTGCGGGAGCTTTGCAGGATTGAAAAGCTGCATTGGGTGCGGGTGCATTACCTCTATCCCGACGAGTTGACCGACGAGCTGCTGGAGGTCATTGCGTCCGAGCCGAAGATTGTCAAGTATATGGATATCCCCATCCAGCACGTCAACGATACGATTCTCAAAAAGATGAATCGCCGGGGTACCAAGGCGGAACTGAATGAACTGTTTGCAAAAATACGCAGGAAGATTCCCAATGCCGTCATTCGCACCAGCCTGATCACGGGTTTGCCGGGTGAGGGCGAGGCGGAATTTGAGGAGCTGTGCGACTGGCTGCGTGAGTATAAGCTGGAGCGTGTCGGCGCGTTTGCCTTCTCCCCCGAGGAGGGGACTGCGGCGGCAAAAATGGAGCATCCTGATGAGGAAACCGCCGTCCGCCGTGCGGAAATTGTCTCCGAGCTGCAATCGCGCATTATGGATGCGTATAACGAGGCGCGCCTCGGCACGACGATGGAGGTGCTCTGTGAGGGCTACGATCCCGAGACGGAGCAGTATTTCGGCAGAACCTATGCCGATTCACCTGACATTGACGGCAGAGTTGTCTTTGACAGCGAGAAAACGGTGCGCTCCGGCAGCTTTGTGCAGGTAAAGATCACGGGCGTATCCGACGGCGACCTTGTGGGAATTTCCGAGGAGGATTGAA
Source organism: Faecousia sp. (assembly GCA_051892295.1). GTDB lineage: Bacteria > Bacillota > Clostridia > Oscillospirales > Oscillospiraceae > JAZOXB01. The sequence goes on from JBJFGB010000077.1 coordinate 22,983, forward strand.
CGATGACGACTGCAACCAAATTCACGCTGGCGCGTGTGCTTTTGATTCCTGTTTTTCTCGTTTGCATGTATCTTGCGGAGGCGTACGGCACGGTCATGCAGTATGTTTCCTTGGCGGTGTTCGCAATTGCGAGCCTGACCGATCTGATTGACGGGAAGATTGCCCGCCGTTATAATCAAGTGACCGATCTCGGAAAATTCCTTGACCCGCTGGCGGACAAGGTGCTGGTCATTGCGGCAATGGCGATGTTCTGCGAGTGGGGCGTGTTCCCCGCGTGGGCGCTGATGATTGTCCTGACGCGGGAATTCGCCGTGACGGGTCTGCGCCTGATTGCAGCGGGCAAGGGTCGCGTGATTGCGGCAGGCTGGTCGGGGAAGGTCAAGACCGCCGTCACAATGGCGGGCATGTGCCTGATGCTGTTTTTCAACACGGCCATCTTTGCAGACCTCTTAGGCGTCTGCTTCATCAAAACCCTCAACTGGGTCATCGTGGGTCTGATCTCGGTCACCACCCTCTACTCCGGCGTTGAGTACTTCATCAAGAATTTTGATGTGCTGGTGGAGAAAAAGGGATAGGCTGCAATCGCCTCCACACGCCACGCCTGCGAGGTCTACAATGACAATCGTAGGGCGGGGACATGTCCCCGCCGGTGCAGGAACTACCGAGTGCATACAAACATGGTAGTTCGTACTGTCTGTCGCTTCGCGGTCGGCGGGGACATGTTCCCGCTCTACAGGGGCGAAATCTGTGGGGAGTGCGCTTTTTTGCTTGACACATTTCCCCGGAAATGCTAATATAATGGCAATGTAAATATCGCGTGGATCGAAAAGAGTACCCTGCGGGGAGCGTGGCAGAGAGTGACCGTCGTCGGCTGGAAGCGGGCATGGCGCTGCGTGGGGGAAGTGCGTTCGGGAGCGAGGGGAGACCCCGTTTGCCGCGTTAAGGCAGAAGTGAGAAATCAGAGTGGAACCGCGAGCAATGCCCGCCTCTGGAAGCAATTCCGAGGCGGGCTTTTTCGGTAGGTTTGGAGGCGAAATAATGCGGTTAAAAGAGACAATAGAGGCTTATCGGCGGAATGACCCGGCGGCGCGGAGCAACCTTGAGGTGTTCTTCCTGTATAACGGTCTGCACGCCGTGATGTATTACCGGGTCGCGCACTGGTTCTATACCCACGGGATGAAATTCATCGGTCGTTGGGTGTCCCAGATCGCGCGCCGCAGAACGGGTGTGGAAATTCACCCGGCGGCAAAGATCGGGCGGCGGCTCGTCATTGACCACGGCACGGGTATCGTCATCGGCGCGACGGCGGAGGTCGGGGACGACTGCCTGCTCTATCAGGGGGTGACCCTCGGCGGCACGGGCGCAGCACGGGAGAAGCGCCACCCGACCCTCGGCAACAATGTCATGGTAGGCTGCGGGGCAAAGGTCTTAGGCCCCTTCAAGGTCGGAGACAATGCGCGCATTGCTGCGAATTCCGTCGTATTGGAGGAGGTACCCGCCAATTCCACGGTGGTCGGCGTACCCGGGCGCGTTGTGCGCCTGAACGGTGAAAAGTTAGACCATATCCACACGCCCGACCCTATCCGCGCAGAGCTGGATTATCTGCATGAACGTGTGGAATTGCTTGAAAAACAAATGGAGGAGAAATAATATGTATCTTTACAATTCGTTGACCCATAAAAAAGAGCTGTTTGTTCCGAATCATCCCGATATCGTCAAAATGTATACCTGCGGTCCCACGGTCTACCACTACGCCCATATCGGCAATCTGCGCAGCTATATCATGGAGGATGTGCTGGAAAAGAGCCTGCGCTACCTCGGCTACAACGTCAAGCGCGTGATGAACATCACCGATGTCGGGCATCTTGCTTCCGACGCGGACACGGGCGAGGACAAGATGCTCAAGGGTGCCAAGCGCGAGCACAAGAGCGTCATGGAGATTGCGAAATTCTACACCGACGCCTTCTTTGCCGACTGCGCGAAGCTGAACATCAAGACGCCGGATGTGGTGGAGCCTGCAACGAACTGCATTGACGAGTATATCCATATGGTCACGACCCTGCTGGAAAAGGGCTACGCCTATCCCGCAGGCGGCAACATCTATTTCGACACCTCGAAGCTCGAAAAATACTATGTCTTCAACGACCACAACGAGGAGGATTTAGCTGTCGGCGTGCGCGAGGGTGTTGAGGAGGACACGAACAAGCGCAACAAGAACGATTTTGTTCTCTGGTTTACCAAGTCCAAGTTTGAGGATCAGGCGCTCAAGTGGGATTCCCCGTGGGGTGTCGGCTATCCCGGCTGGCATATCGAATGCTCATGCATCAGCATGAAGCATTTGGGGGAGGATATGGATATCCACTGCGGCGGCATCGACAACGCCTTCCCCCACCATACGAACGAGATTGCCCAGTCGGAGGCGTATCTCGGACATAAGTGGTGCAATTACTGGTTCCATGTGCACCACCTCAACACAGAGGGCGGCAAAATGTCCAAATCCAAGGGCGAGTTTTTGACCGTCTCGCTGCTTGAGGAGAAGGGCTATGACCCGATTGTTTACCGCCTGTTCTGCCTGCAAAGCCATTACCGCCGCAACCTTGTCTTCTCATGGGAGAATTTGGACAACGCGGCTGTGACCTATGAAAAGCTGATTGCCAAGATTGCCGCCCTTGACCCGAACGGCGGCGAAATCGAGACGGAGGCGCTTGCCAAGCTGCAGGAGCGCTTTGTCACCGCCCTGAACGGCGACCTGAACACCTCCCTTGCGGTCACTGCGCTTTATGACGTCCTCAAGGCCAAGACCAACGACGCAACAAAGCTTGCTGCCTTTGCGGACTTTGATCGGGTGATCGGACTGAATCTTCTCTCTGCGGCGCAGAAGGTGCGCGATGCGCAGCCGAAGGAGGAATCCGACCCCGAGATCGATGCGATGCTCCTTGCCCGCGCCGAGGCGAAAAAGGCGAAGAACTGGGCAGAGGCAGACCGTATCCGCGACGAATTGAAGGCACGCGGCATCGAGATCATTGACACGCCCCAGGGCGCGAAGTGGAAGCGCATTTAACAGGAGGAACGAAATGAAACTGATGATCCTTGACGGCAACAGCGTGATTAACCGCGCCTTTTACGGCGTGCGTCCGCTGACGACCCGTGAGGGCTTTTATACCAATGCAATCTTCGGTTTTTTGAATATTTTGCAGCGCGAGGTCAAGAACGAAGCGCCGGACGCCCTCTGCGTCGCCTTCGATTTGCACGGCCCCACCTTCCGCCATGTCCGCTATGACGGCTATAAGGCGACGCGGCACGGCATGCCCGAGGAGCTTGCCATGCAAATGCCCGTGATGAAGCAAGTGCTTGCCGCGATGCATATCCCGATCTATGAGTGTCAGGGCTGGGAGGCGGACGATGTGATTGGCACGGTCGCGCGCATCTGCTGCGGGCAGAATTGGAAGTGCGTCGTCCTCACGGGGGATCGGGACAGCCTGCAGCTTGTGAACGACTGCGTGACCGTCCGCCTTGTCAGGACGCAGGGGGGACAGACGCTGGCGCAGAACTATACGCCGGAGGTCTTCTTTGAGGAATACGGCATGGAGCCGATCCGCCTGATTGACCTCAAGGCGCTCATGGGTGACAGCTCCGACAACATCCCCGGCGTCGCGGGTGTGGGACCCAAGACGGCAAAGGAGCTGCTGCAAAAATACGGCACGCTGGACGGCGTGTATGAAAACTTGAGCCCGCAGAATATGAAGGGAAAGCTCTTTGAAAAGCTGCAAAACGGCAAGGAGATGGCGTATCTCTCTTACGAGCTGGCGACCATCCACTGCGACGCGCCGATCGAATTCTCTCCGGAGGAAAATTTAATCCGGCAGCCCAATCGCCGCGCGCTGTATGACCTGTTTACCAAGCTGGAATTTCAGAAGCTGATTGACAAATACAATCTGCGTTCGGCGGCGTTTGAGGAGGACGAGCCTTCTTCGCAGGAGCCTGCCGCCGTCGTGGGCGAGTGCCGCAGCGAATTGGTGGAAACCGGGGCGCGGGCGCAGGAGCTTGCGGCGCTGTTTGCGAAACAAGAGCATGTGGTACTGCATTTTGCCGAGGATTTTTCTGCCTTTGCGGTCTACGCGCCGCAGATGGAGAACATGATGTATCTCTACACGAGGGAGCAGCTCGACAAGGCATTTGAAAGCGTCCTGCGGGAGCTGCTGACGGCGAAAGTCCCCAAGGTGACCCATGACAGCAAGCCCCTCATGCGCGCGCTGCTGGAAAAGAGACTTCCCATTGACGGCTTTGTGTTCGATACCGCCGTTGCCGCCTATCTGCTCGACGCGACAAGGGGGAAGTATTCACTCTCGGTACTCACGGAGGATTATCTGCATATTACGCCGCCGACCGCGCAGGAGACGACGGCTTACGGCGTTCTGATGAGCGAAGCGGCTTCCGTCGAGGCGCTGTATGAGACGCTTTCGAAGAAGCTGCAGGAGCAGGGGACGGACAAGCTCTATTCTGAAATTGAGCTGCCGCTGTGCCGCGTGCTTGCAGAGATGGAGCATGACGGTGTGCAGGCGGATAAGGACGCGCTCGCTCAGTTCGGCGCAATGCTTGCCGAACGAATCGCGGCTTGCGAAGCGCTGATTTTTGAGACTGCCGGAGAGAAATTTAACATCAATTCGACCAAACAGCTCGGAGAATTGTTATTTGAAAAGCTCGGCTTGCCGCCCGTGAAAAAGACCAAGAGCGGCTATTCAACCAATGTGGAGGTCTTGGAGGCGCTGAAGGACAAGCATCCCGTCGTGCAGGCAATCATGGACTATCGGATGCTGACGAAGCTCAAATCCACCTACGCAGACGGTTTGCAAAAGGAGATTGCCTCCGACGGGCGTATCCACACCACCTTCCAAAACCTGGTCACCGCGACGGGTCGCCTGTCCTCGACCGAGCCGAATCTGCAAAATATCCCCGTGCGCACGGAGCTGGGCAGCGAAATACGCAAGATGTTCGTCCCGCGCGAGGGCTGGGTGTTCGTGGATGCGGACTACAGCCAGATTGAGCTGCGCGTTTTGGCGCATATCGCGGATGACAAGCGGATGCAGGAGGCGTTTCGCTCCGGCGAGGACTTCCATGCCGTCACGGCATCGCAGGTGTTCAATGTGCCCCTTGAGGCAGTCACGCCCCTGATGCGCCGCCATGCCAAGGCGGTTAACTTCGGCATTGTCTACGGCATTTCGGAGTTCTCCCTTGCGCAGGACATCGGTGTTACGCGCAGAGAGGCGAAGGACTATATCGACCGCTATCTGACCAAGTACAGCGGCGTGCGCAACTATATGCACAATATCGTCGAGACTGCCCGTAAGCAGGGCTATGTTGAGACGATGTTCGGACGCCGTCGCAGAATTCCCGAGATTACGAGCAGCAATTTCAATGTCCGCTCCGGCGCGGAGCGTATCGCTTTAAACACTCCCATTCAGGGCACGGCGGCGGATATTATCAAGCTTGCGATGGTGCGCGTGTTTGCCGCGCTGGAGCAGGAGGCATTACAGGCGCGGCTTATCCTGCAGGTGCATGACGAGCTGATTGTGGAATGCCCCGCCTTTGAGGCGCAGAGCGTGATGGACATTGTCACGCGCGAAATGGAGAACGCCGTCAAGCTCTCTGTGCCCCTCGTTGCCGAAGCAAAAATGGGCGAAAGCTGGTATGACGCAAAATGATCGTTCCAATGCATGAATCGCATATCGCGCAGATCGCGGCGCTGGAAAAGCTCTGCTTCTCTGACCCGTGGAGCGAGAATTCCGTCCGTTCGGAGTTATCCAATCCGCTCAGTCTCTGGCTCGCTGCGGAGGAGGAGGGCAAGGTAATCGGCTATGTCGGCTCACAGTCGGTTCCCCCCGAGGCGGATGTGATGAATCTTGCCGTCGCGCCGGATTACCGAAAAAAAGGCATCGGGCAGAAACTGATGACGGAACTGATTGCCGAATTGCACAGCCGAGGCATAACCGCCCTTTTTTTGGAGGTGCGCGTCGGAAATCTTCCCGCAAGAAGCCTCTACCAAAGCCTCGGCTTTGTCGAGGTGGGGCGGCGTCCGAAATATTATGTCAACCCGACCGAGGACGCGCTGATTCTCAGAAAGGAGCTAACCGATGTTGATACTGTCGATTGAATCCTCCTGCGACGAAACGGCGGTTGCCCTTGTGCGCGACGGGCGCGAGGTGCTGACGGACTGCATCGCCTCGCAGGTGCCGCTGCACCGTATTTACGGCGGCGTTGTGCCGGAGATCGCGTCGAGAAAGCACATTGAGGCGATTTACGGACTTGCGGAGCAGGCGCTTGCCGAGGCAAAGATCACGCGAGACGAGATCGACGCGGTCGCCGTGACCTATGCGCCGGGGCTAATCGGTGCGCTGCTCGTGGGCGTGAATTTTGCGAAGGCGGCGGCGCTGGCGTTGGGCAAGCCGCTCATCCCCGTCCACCATATCCGCGGACATATCGCCGCGAATTACATCGCGTATCCTGATTTGAAGCCGCCCTTTTTGTGCCTCGTCGTTTCGGGCGGACATACGATGCTGGTCGATGTCAAGGACTACTGCGAGATGGAGATTCTCGGCGGCACGCGGGACGACGCTGCAGGGGAGTGCTTTGACAAGGTCGCAAGAATGCTGGATATGCCCTATCCCGGCGGCGCTGCGCTGGATAAGGCGGCGCAGGGCGGCGACGAGACGCGTTATCCGATGCCCCACCCGAAGCTCTCGGGAAATCCCTTGGATATGTCCTTCTCGGGATTGAAAACGGCGGCGGTCAATTTAATCCATAACACGCGGCAGAAGGGCGAGGAGGTCAACGTTCCCGACCTGTGCGCAAGCTTTTCCGCCTCGGTCAGCGCCATGCTGATCCCGCGCACCGTGGCGGCGCTGGAGCAGACCGGCAGGACGACCCTCGCCGTTGCGGGCGGCGTGGCGGCGAATTCCCGCATCCGAGGCGACCTGACGCGGGAATGTGAAAAGCGCGGCGTGCGTCTCTGCCTGCCGCCTCTATCTCTCTGCGGAGACAATGCCGCCATGATCGGCGCGCAGGGCTATTATGAGTACCTTGCGGGCAATCTTGCCGATCAGACCCTCAACGCTTACGCCACCAAATCCATGGAGGGCGAAAAACTGTAAAATTGCACGAATTGCAGGATGCCTTGTCGCACCCTGCAATTTTTTATCGAAAAAGGTCGATGGTAATTTTGACGAAGAAATGTTTTTATGTAAACTGATTTTCGCTTTCGAGCGCGAAAGAAGTTCGTTTGCCGAAGCGTCGGAAAAAGTCAAAAAATGAGAAATGAACTGTGTGCAAGGCTTTACGCCTGTGCAAAAACCTGTGCAAACTGTTAATAACTTTGCCAACGGTGCGAAAAATTATGATTATGGTAAACCGAGCTTTCGTTTTTGAAGAAGAATATCTATTTTCTACAGGCAGGGAAACTTGCATTTTTCCGCCATTGCACCGCCGGTAGGGCGAGGACATGTCCCCGCCGGTGCAGGAAGTACCGTCTGCGTACAAGCACGTTTCCTGTACCCACGACCGCTGATAGCCGCCCCTGCGAGAAGCATCGGTGTCTGTGCCGTAGGGGCGGATATCATCCGTCCGCGTGCAGGAACTCTCGACTGCGCACAGACCTGTTTATCTGCACCCTCTGCCGCTTCTCGGTCGGCGGGGACATGTCCCGGTCTACGGAGAAGTGCAAACGATGTTGCACACCGAAAAAACGACGCCGGTACAGTGTTTTGACTGTACCGGCGTCTGACTTAGACGCGGATGAAATTAAAGATCGCAGTTGTTTACGGTGCGCGGGAAGGGGATCACATCGCGGATGTTACCCATGCCGGTCAAATACATCACGCAGCGCTCAAAGCCGAGGCCGAAGCCCGCGTGACGTGCCGAGCCGTATTTGCGCAGGTCGAGGTAGAAGTCATAATCCTCCTCCTTCAGACCCAACTCCTGCATACGCTTGCGCAGCACCTCGTAATCGTCCTCACGCTGGCTGCCGCCGATGATCTCACCGATGCCGGGGACAAGGCAGTCCATCGCGGCGACGGTCTTGCCGTCAGGGTTCAGCTTCATATAGAATGCCTTGATTTCCTTCGGATAGTCCGTGACAAAGAGCGGACGCTTGAACAGCACTTCGGTCAGATAGCGCTCGTGCTCGGTCTGCAGGTCGCTGCCCCAATGGACGGGATACTCGAACTGATTGTTGTGCGGCTCCAGCAGCTCGATTGCCTCCGTGTAGGTCACATGACCGAAATCGGAGGTCAGCACATGGTTCAGGCGCTCCAACAGCTCCTTATCCACAAACTGATTGAAGAAGTTCATCTCCTCGGGCGCGTTTTCCAGCACATAGGCGATGATATACTTGATCATATCCTCGGCAAGGCGCATATCGTCCGAAAGGTCTGCAAAGGCAATCTCCGGCTCAATCATCCAGAACTCCGCCGCGTGGCGGGTGGTGTTGGAATTCTCGGCGCGGAAGGTGGGACCGAAGGTGTAGATGTTGCGGAACGCCATCGCGTAGGTCTCGCCGTTGAGCTGACCGGAGACGGTCAGGTTGGTCGGTTTGTTGAAGAAGTCCTTGCTGAAATCGACCTTGCCGTCCTCGGTGCGGGGCGGGTTATTGAGATCGAGCGTCGTCACTTGGAACATCTCGCCCGCGCCCTCGCAGTCGGAGCCTGTGATTAAGGGCGTGTGAACATAGACGAAGCCGCGCTCCTGGAAAAACTTATGAATGGCAAAGGCGGCAAGGCTGCGGACGCGGAAGACGGCTTGGAAGGTATTCGTGCGCGGACGCAGATGGGTCATTGTGCGCAGATATTCCAGCGTGTGGCGCTTCTTTTGCAGAGGATAGTCCGGCGTGGATGCACCCTCGACCGTAACGGTGTCCGCTTGCAGCTCAAAGGGCTGCTTTGCCTCGGGGGTCTCGACCAGCGTGCCGGTGACGATCAGCGCCGCGCCGACATTGAGCTTGGAGACCTCCGCGAAGTTTGTCATCGTGTCGTGGTAGACGACCTGCAGCGGGCTGAAATAGGTGCCGTCAGACAGGACGATGAAGCCGAACGCCTTGGAAGCGCGCACGGAGCGCACCCAGCCGCCGACCGAAACGGTCTTTCCCGCGTAGGCTTTCGTGTTCTTAAAAAGCTCTCGAACGGTAATCAGTTCTTCCATGATTTTCCTCTCGTTTTTATGATTTACAGGAGCATGACGCCTGCGTCGGCGCAGGTCTTGACGGTCTCTTGATCCCAAATGCTCGACTGCACCTCACCGATGTGAGCGCAGCCCAAAAGCAGCATGCACAGACGGGACTGCCCGATGCCGCCGCCGATGGTCAGGGGCAGCTCGCCGTTTAAGAGCGCCTTGTGGAAGGGCAGCTCCCGGCGGTCGTCGCAGCCTGCCTCGGTGAGCTGGCGGTCAAGGGATTCGGGGCTGACGCGGATGCCCATAGAGGACACCTCGTAGGAACGGTCAAGCACGTCGTTCCAGAATAGGATATCGCCGTTGAGCGCCCAGTCGTCGTAGTCCGGCGCTCTGCCGTCGTGTGGCTTGCCCGAGCGGAGCTTGCCGCCGATCTGCATCAGGAAAACCGCCTTGTCCTTGTGCAGGCGGTGGAATGCGGTCTCCCGCTCCTGCGCGGTCTGCAGGTCGGGGAACATATCCTCCACCTCCTGCGTGGTGACATAGATCACCTCGCGGGGGATACGGGTTTTGATCTGCGGGAATTCAATCTTCAGCGTCTCGCCCGTGACATAAATCGCGTTGACAATGCGCTGGACGGTGTCCTTCAGCGTTGCGACATTGCGCGTCTCCGCAGTCAACACCTTCTCCCAGTCCCACTGATCGACATAGACCGAGTGGAGGTTATCGACGATCTCGTCGCGGCGGATGGCGTTCATGTCGGTGACAAGACCCTTGCCGGGACGGAAGCCGTAGCGCGCGAGTGCGTAGCGCTTCCATTTTGCCAGCGAGTGGACGACCTGCGCTTCCTCGCCGACGTCGGGGACGTCAAACGAGACCGGACGCTCATAACCGTTCAAATTGTCATTCAGTCCGGAAGCCTCCTCAACAAACAACGGCGCGGACACACGCATCAAATCGAGCGCGCGGCAAAGATTTTTCTGAAAATTATGCTTGATGTACTCGATGGCGCACTGCGTCTCATAAACGGACAGCGGATTCGAGTACCCCTCCGGGATGTAGCATTTTTTCATGGTTGACGTCTCCTTTCATTCAATAATTATGAAGTATTTTGATCTACGGCTTCCGCCGATAGATTTGCAATATATTATACACGGGCGACTTTGGATTTACAAGAAAAAAATTCATAATTTTTTCATTTTTTTGCGAAAATGTGGTTGACAACTGTAAACCTGTATGCTACAATAGGGCTACAGATGTAAACCAAATGAAATGGAGGGAAAACAAATGGCAATTTCAATTTCACCGAACGAATGGCGTATCATGGAGCTGCTTTGGCAGTCGCCGCTGACACTGATGGAGCTGGTGCGGCAGTTAGGGCAGAGCGAGGGCTGGGCGAAAAGCACGGTTACGACGATGGTGCGGCGGATGGAGAGCAAGGGCTTGATCTGCTACGAGGAAGCGGGCAGAACAAAGACCTTCCGCGCTGCGGTCGAGAAGGAGGAGGTCGTCGCAACGGAGACGAACTCGCTTCTGCGCAGAGCGTATGACGGCAGCATCGGCTTGCTGGTCAGCGCGATGGCAAGGCGGAATGACCTGACCCGCAGCGACATCGACGAGCTGTACGCGATCTTACGGAAAGCGGAGGAGGAAATGAAATGATACAGATTTTAATTTCTTCGAGCGTGCTGATCCTTGTGCTGGTCGCGCTGCGGAAACTACTTCGCGGAAAGATCAGCCTGCGCCTGCAATATGCGCTTTGGCTGATTGTTGCGGTGCGGCTGCTGGTGCCGGTGCAGTTTGGCACGGTCTCCTTCAGCTTGAGCAGCATCAGCGAAAAGCCTGAACAGGCAGTGCAGACCCTGATGCAGCAGCCAATCGGAACTGCGCAGACAGCGCCCGCAGAGCAGCCGGTTGAAAATGTACAGATGCAGCAGAACACGCCTGCCCAAACGCAGAACCTACCGGCACAGACGCAAAACGTACAGAATGACACGCAGGCACCGAGCGCTGCACAGCAGACGGAGCAACCCGCTACTTTGGAAGCGGAAAGCAGCGCGGCGGACGGCGTGACGGTCGGGCAGGTGCTGAAAATTGTCTGGCTGGTCGGCGTGGGGCTTACGGCGCTTTGGTTCGTCGTGGTAAACGCGGCGTTCCGCAGAAAGGCGCTGCGCGGTGCCAAGGCGGTTGAGACGGAAGACTGCCCGCTGCCCGTGTATGTATCGGAGCATATCCTCTCTCCGTGCCTGCTGGGCAGCCTACGTCCCCGCATTTTGCTGACAAAGCAGGCCATGCAGGACGAGCGGACGATGCGTCATGTGCTTGCGCATGAGACAACCCATTACCGCCACGGAGATCACATTTGGGCGCTTGTGCGGGCGATTTGCCTATGCGCCTACTGGTTTGACCCGCTGGTGTGGTGGGCGGCAAGCTTATCCCTGCGGGACTGCGAGCTGGCCTGCGACGAGGGCGCAATCAAACGTCTCGGGGAAGAAGAACGCCTGCCCTACGGCAAGACCCTGCTGGGCATGATCGCCAATGCGGGCAGAGCGCGGAACCTGCTGCAAACCGCCACCACGATGGCAAAATCGAAAAAACAGATTAGAGAAAGGGTGGAGATGATCGTGAAAAAGCCGAGAAAGTTAATTATCGCCGTCGTCTGCCTGCTGCTGGTGCTTATTGTCACCGTCGGCTGCACCTTTACAGGAGGCGAGAGAATCGAAAACGAGCCGAGCCGGACGCCATCCGCCGCACAAGACGAGAGCACCGTACCGAGCGAGAATCCGCCCGAGACGCAGGAAAAAACCGAACCGCAGGTTGTGGAGTATTGGAAGAGTGCAGACGGCGCGTTCCGCATTCCGCAGTTAGAGCTGGAGGGTGATTACGCCGCGCAGATCAATGGGGAGATTCTGAAGCAATACAGTGTGGAAGCGATGCAAAACGGCGAGACGGTCGGCTACGCAAGCGTAGATTACACTTGGGCAATCAACGGCGATATCCTCAGCCTGTCCGTTGTCGGTGTGCCGGAGGCATACTATGATACTATCTGCCTCGTCTGCAATATCGACATTAACACCGGAGAGGAAGTCCCCATTGAGGAGCTTTACGGCTATGTCGGGCTTGGGATTTGGGAATATCAAAGCAAGGTGGGGTTAGAGCAGAGCAAGATATTGGCAAAGCAGCTGCGGCAGATCCTGCTGGATGCACCCGACACGGTGTTCGACGCGCATTTGCGGGAGGTCTGCGGCAAGACGGTAGACTACGAGAATATTACACAGGCAAAGCCCTGGCTGGACGAGAACGGCGACCTCTGGTGCTGCGGCACGGTCTATAATATGGTAGGCGGCGAGTCGACGAACCACCTCATGTGCCTGACGAGAGATACGGACGCGGAGATGACCGTGGTGCAGACGCAGGAGATCGAGACGAGAGTCATCGAGCTGTATACCGACACAAGCAGCGAGTATGTTGACGCGGACGGCAATGCGGAGGTGCGGCACATCCCGTTCCTAATGGCACCGGGCAGCTATGCCAACACGGTCAACGCAAAAATTCTCATGGTGTTTTTCCGCGAAAGCATGTACCGCGTCGAGTATTCGTGGGCGATCAACGGTGATATTCTGAGTCTTGCGGTGCTCGGACGTTCCGATACTGACGCAGTAAATCGCTGCTACGCGACGAACATCAACATCAAAACCGGCGATGAAGTCTCCTACGACACCGTTTACGGCAGCCTCGGGCTTTCCTATATGGACTATTTGGAACTGGTGAAAAAGGCGTTGATCAACCAATTCGTAACACCCTTTGAGAGCAACCCGTTGCCGGATAGTATGATGGAGCAGATGGACGATTATATCGCGCGAACGGCAAACGAAGGAAATCTCAGAAGCGCAACGCCGTATTTGGACAGCGAGGGAAAGCTGTGGATCCGGGGCACCGTTTATCAGTTTGCGGGCGCAGAGAGCAATGAGTATCTGCTCCCGTTGACGGACTACGAGCTTTCTCCCAATTATAATTACTTCCAAGAATAAGCAAACTGCGCCTCTGAGCCTATCAAATGAACCAGCCGGTGCCCAAAGGCACCGGCTGAAAATTATGTGATGAATCGACGATATCGGGTTGAGGAAGCGGCTGTTTTGTGGTAGAATCAGTATCACGATATGAATTCCATAAATGAGAATGATGCAGCGATCCGGTGCAACCGAAAGCAAGCTGCATAGATTGCCACGTCGCTGCGCTCCTCGCAATGACACGAAGGGGCTGCCCTACTTGTCATTGCGAAACCAGTGCGCACACTGGTTGTGGCAATCTCGTGCAGGAAGTACGGATGAAGCTGTTTGATTTCGTATCAGTATAAGAGAACAGGAGTAATGCAAAGTGAGACAAAAAATGCGCATATTGGCGGCAGCGCTGTGCTGCTTGTTGCTGCTGCAAATGATACCCGTCGGCAGTGCAGCGGAGCCGCTTCCGTTTAAGGATGTACCCGAGAGCGCGTGGTATTACGAAAGCGTTTCGGAGGCGGTAGAGCGCGGCTTGATGAACGGCACGAGCCAAACGACGTTTTCCCCCGAGGAGACAACCACCCGTGCAATGCTGCTGACGATCCTGTACCGCATGGACGGCAAAAAGTCTGTGGAAACCGATATGTCCTTCCCCGATGTCGCAGAGGATGCGTGGTATGCCGAGGCTGCCGCGTGGGGTCTGTACCATGGGATTGTCCTCGGCTTTGAGGACGGGTGCTTCCGCCCGGAGGAGATTATCACCCGCGAACAGGCGGCGCTGATTCTTTTGCGCTACGCGAACTACCGGGAGTTTGACGTCTCGGCAAGTGCAGATTTGACTGCCTTTGGAGATACTGCACAGATCTCGCCTTGGGCAGAGGAGGCGCTGACTTGGGCGGTCGGCTGCGGCATTTTCCTCGGCTCCGGCGGGCTGCTGGAGCCGTCGGAGGGTACAACCCGGGCGCAGATTGCGGCGATCGCCTGCCGCTTTTGCCATTTGTTCCGTGTCGAGCGCTTTTGCGCACATGGCATTACGGTGGGCTATCTTCCGTTGGACAACCGCCCGGTCAACAACCTTCGCCCAAAGTGGCTGGCGGAGAGCTGCGGCATCCGCCTGCTGATGCCTGACGAAACGCTTTATGCAACGCGTCTGGACGGGCAGACGCCGAATCCGAACGGCTTGACCCATGGCGACCGTGCTGCCCTTTTACAATGGATCAAGGAAAATGAGGAAAACTGCGACGCTTTCGTCATCAGTCTCGACCAGCTTCTTTCCGGCGGTCTGGTCAGCAGCCGCTCGCTGCGCGATGAGGATTTGTCTTTTGAATATGCGGCGATGGATTACCTGGCAGAGCTTTCGACGCGAAAACCCGTGTACGTATTCGACACCGTGATGCGCCTTGCAACCACCGTGAACTATCAGGGGCTTGGCGAGGCGGAATACGATCTTTTCCGCAGCTACGGCACGGTGGCGCGCGCATCGCTGACAGAGGACGAACTGACCATCGAAAACATTGTGAAGGGCTACCGCTATGACGAAAACGGTGAATTAATCCCGACACCGCTGGAAGAGGAGCTGCTGGAAAACTATCTGCTTGCGCGGGAACGAAAGCTCCGCATGGCATACCGAATGCTGAAAAACTCGGCGCAGTTTGCCTTCTGCTTTATCGGCATCGACGATTCCGTGCCGCAGGATTCCATTCAGACGAATGAAATCACGTACCTGCGCGGACGGCTTGGAGAAAACGCGATGCTTTTCACCGGAACGGACGAGCTTGGCATGATGCTTCTGACGCGGGCTTATCTTGACCTGTGCCAATGGACACCGACGCTTTCCGTGCGTTATTTCGGCGGCAAGGAGGACGGCTTTGCCGACGCCTTCGACGTTACGACGCTGCGCGAATCGCTGGGGCAGCATATTGCGGCGCTCGGCTGTCAGGAGGTAGAGGCGGACGGCGATGCGGAGGTGCTGGTTCTGACGCGGGGCAGCAGCGAGGCGGAGGAAGCGGAATTCTTACAGGCGTGGATGGAGAACGACGCTGCCGGGCGCGCAACCATTGTCATTGACGCGAGCGGAGGTCAAAGGGATCCTGCCTCGACCGTCGCTGCGATTTCGTTGAAGCATCTGCTTGGTTACAGCGCGTGGGGGACGGCTGCCAACGCCATCGGTATCGGTTTGTCCGTCGGCGTATCGCGCCTTGCGTGGCTCACCTGGGAGGATGAGAAGCAGGAGACGGACACGGAGGCGTTTGCCAAGGAGCTGGTCTTTGCCTTTGTCAAGGATCTTGCGTATTGCCGCCTCTGCCGCGAACAGCTTACCGATCTCACGCCGGAGGGAGTTGAACAATGCCTGCTGCAAGAACCGCTGACTACGTTGATCTTAGACACCCTCACAGGGCAGGAGTTAACCGTCTCAAACAAGGGCGAAACCGATACAATGCCCCGCGCGACGCTGACAGACTTCTCCGCTCCCTTTGCGCGAACCTATGAAATTGCCTTTTCTCCTGAATTTTTACCTCCCGAGGAATAACAAGCGATCAAAACAACCTCTGTAGGGCGGGAGACATGTCCCCTTAGACCGCGAAGCGGCAGACGGTACAGACGAACAAATCTGTACGCAGTCGGTAGTTCCTGCACCGGCGGGGACATGTCCCCGCCCTACTGAGGTGCATAGAGTAAAATGACCCACCCTGCCGTTCGGCAGAGTGGGTCGTTTTATCAATCTTCGTAGAAGACCTTCATGCCCTTATAGGTCATGTAGGTGTCGAGCTTAGAGACAAGCTCCATCGGGGCGTGCATGGACAAAACGGGAACGCCTGCGTCCACCGTCTCGATGTTGCGGTTTGCCATATAGCAGGCGACCGTGCCGCCGCCGCCCTGATCCACCTTGCCCAATTCGCCGGTCTGCCAAATGACATCGTTCTCGGCAAACAGGCGGCGGACATAAGCCATGACCTCGGCTGCCGCGTCGGACGAGCCGGATTTGCCCCGCGCGCCGGTGTACTTGAAGATGCCCGTGCCGTAGTTCAGGCGGGTGTTGTTGCTCTTGTCGCAGGTCTCGGCGTAGAGCGGGTCAAACGCGTTGCTGACATCCGCCGAGAGGCAGAAGGAGTTTTCAAAGCAGCGCCGCAGGCTTGCGCCCATTGCGTCGCAGAGGTCGCCCATAAACATCTCAAAATACTCGCTCTGCATACCGCTGATGCCGACGGAGCCGATCTCCTCCTTGTCCGCAAGAACGCAGACAGCGGTCTTCTTCGGCGTGCCGAGGGTGAGCAGCGGCTTAAAGGCGGCAAAGGCGCAGACGCGGTCGTCATGGCCGTAGGCGGCAATCAGGCTGCGGTCAAAGCCGACCTCTCTGGCTCTGCCCGCGGGTACCATCGTCAATTCGGCGGAGAGGAAGTCCTCCTCGGTGATGCCGTACTTCTCATGCAGCAGGCACAGAACGGCGAACTTCACGCGGTCGCCGCCCTCGTCGTCCTTCAGGGGACGGCTGCCGAGTAAGACGCGCAGGTTTTCGCCCGTCACGCCCTCTGCCAGTGTCTTTTTCATCTGGTCGCCCGCAAGGTGAACGAGCAGATCGGTCACGCAGAAGATGGGGTCATCCGCGTCCTCGCCGACCGTGACCTTGACGACGGTGCCGTCCTTTTTCGCCACAACGCCGTGGAGGGCAAGGGGCGTGGTCGTCCACTGGTACTTCTTGATGCCGCCGTAATAATGCGTCTTGAAGAACGCCATCTCGCTGTCCTCGTACAGGGGATTCGGCTTGAGGTCGAGACGCGGCGAGTCGATGTGCGCGGCGCAGATGTGCGTGCCATGCTCCAGCGGCTCCGTGCCGACGACGGCGAAGATCACGCACTTGCCGTGCCCGTTGCCGTAGACGCGGTCGCCCGCCTTCAACGGCATCCCGGGGACGAGGGGCTTGAAACCGTGCTTCTCCGCTTCCGCAATCGTCCAATCCACCGCCTCGCGCTCGATCTTGCAGGTGCTGATAAAGTCAATATACTCCTTGCAGTACGGCTCCATCGCGGCAAAATCGGCGTCCGAAATGCGGTCGTAGCCGTTTTTCGGCGCGGAGAGCAGCTCGTTGCGCAGGGCTTCATATTTCTTTTCTTCCATGATATCAAAAACTCCTTTCAGAAATTGCTTACATTTTTGGGAAAATGCCTCGGCAGTGCCGTCGTTATGCAGCGTTTCCTCCGCAAGGGCGGCGAATTCCGCGTCCGATTTTTGCGCATCGAGGCGGTGTTCGGCATAATCGCGGGAGATGCCGTCGCGCTGCATCAGGCGCTCGATGCGCGTTTCTCTCAGCGCGGTTACGGCGACGGTGGTATCGCAAAGCGCCGCCAGCCCGCTTTCAAAGAGGGCAATGGCGTCGATCACCGCGTAGGGCGCATTGGACGCATCAAGCAGACGTAAAACCTCGCGGCAGACGACCTTGTGGGTGATCTCATTGAGGGCGCGCAGGGCGGCTTCATCGGAGAAGACCTGCTTTCCCAAGACCTTTCGCTGTAAAATACCATCCTGCACCACGCCCGGAAAACGCGCTGCAATGTCCGCAAGCAGCCCTTTGTCGGTTTCCAGCAGATGGTGATACAGCGCGTCGCAGTCGATGCACAGGGCACCCATTGCCTCGGCTTCATGCAAAAGCGTCGTCTTTCCGCAGCCAGTGCCGCCTGTGATGCCGAGAATCTTCATGGCTCGTCCTCCGCGTTCACGGTGCGGAACGCCGCAGCCTTTTTCAGACGGTTGCCCACCGCATAGGCGACGCCGCCTCCCTCAGGGCAGCGGGCGTAGATTGTCTTGATCTCCGGCGTGTCTAAATCCCGCAGCGCGGCAAAAAGTCCTGCCGAGAGGCTCAGAGCGTCGTCGCGGCTGCCATAGGCGGTCGGATTGCAGCCCTCGTAGAGCGGCAATTCCTCCTTGAAACAAAGCACTGCATCGCCGAACTGAAAACGCTTGCGGATGTAGCGCGCTGCCGCCTCGCTGCTGCCCTGTATGATATAAACCTCGGCGGAGGGTGCGTAATGCTTGTATTTCATGCCCGGGGCGCGGACAACCGTATCATTGGTAATCTGCCCCAAAACGGCGCGGTCAATGTCGATTTCGCCCAAAAGCGCGGTCAGCTGCTCCGGTGTGATGCCGCCGGGACGCAGAAGTCTGGGGCGCTCTCCCGTAAGGTCAATGATCGTCGATTCCACGCCGACCTCGCAGGCACCGCCGTCCAAGATTGCCTCAATGCGCCCCTCCATATCGTGCATAACATGGGCTGCGGTGGTGGTCGAGGGCTTGCCGGAACGGTTCGCCGACGGCGCCGCGATCGGCACACCGGCAAGGGCGATCAGGTGCCGTGTTGCTTCGGTTTTCGGGCAGCGCACGGCGACGGTGTCCAAGCCTGCGGTGGTGCGCTTCGGCACGAGATCGCGCACGGGCAGCACCATCGTCAAGGGTCCGGGCCAAAAATGCTCCGCCAGCAGCCACGCGGTCTGCGGAATGTCATGGCAGATACTTGAAAGCTCCTTCGGCTCGGAAATGTGCAGGATCAAAGGATTGTCCTGCGGTCTGCCCTTTGCCTCAAAAATGCGGGCAACGGCTTCTTCGTCTAAACCGTTTGCACCGAGCCCGTAGACCGTTTCGGTGGGGATAGCGACGAGCTTTCCTTCGCGGAGCAGCTTTGCCGCAAGAAGAATATCTTCCTCTTTTTCGGCGCTTAATTGCAAAGTCTTCATAGTGTCTCACCGCTTTCACGGAGTTTTTCCGCCTGATCCGCGGCAATCAGCGCGCCGATGATCTCGTCGAGGTCGCCGTTCATAATGGAGTCGATTTTATAAAGCGTCAAACCGATGCGGTGATCGGTGACGCGGCTCTGCGGGAAATTATAGGTGCGGATCTTCTCGTTGCGCATACCGCTGCCGACCTGGCTGCGGCGCTGCCCCGAGTATTCCGACTCGATGCGCTCCTGCTCCATCTGATAGAGCTTGGAGGAGAGCATCATCATGCACTTTTCGCGATTTTGGAACTGGCTGCGCTCCTCCTGACAGGCAACGACAATGCCCGTCGGCTTGTGAATCAGGCGCACGGCGGAGGAGGTCTTGTTGATGTGCTGCCCGCCCGCGCCGGAGGAGCGGTAGACCTGCATCTCAATATCCTCGGGACGGATATCCACATCCGCCTCCTCCATCTCGGGCAGGACGGCGACCGTCGCTGTGGAGGTATGGACGCGCCCGCCGGATTCCGTTTCCGGCACGCGCTGCACGCGATGCACGCCGGATTCAAATTTCAGCCGCGAGTAAGCGCCCGCGCCGCGAATTTCAAAATCCGCCTCCTTCACGCCGCCAAGCTCCGTCTCGTTGTAGTTGAGCAGCTCCACTGACCAGCCCTTCGAGGCGGCGTAGAGGTTATACATCCGAAAGAGACTGTGGGCAAACAGGGCGCTCTCCTCGCCGCCGACACCCCCGCGAATTTCCATGATGACGCTCTTGTCATCGTTCGGGTCGTGGGGCAGGAGCAGGAGCTTTAACTCCTTTTCCAGCTCCTCTGCGCGTTTTTTCGCGTTTGCGTATTCCTCCTGACAAAGCTCCTTTAATTCCGCGTCCGCCTGACCGCTCATCAGCTCCAAGGCATCCTGCATATCCTGCTTCGCCCGGAGATAGGCACGGTACGCCGTGACGACCGGCTCCAGCTCCTTTTGTTCCTTGAGATAGGCGGCAGCGCGTTTCGGGTCGGCGTAAAAATCGGGCTGCTCCGCACGGGCGCACAGCTCGATATATTTTTCTTCCACAAGTTTCAGCTTATCCAGCATGGTATTCTCCGCTTCTTTAAATTCAAGTTATTTTATCAGATTTTCCCGGGCTTGTCTACTATATACATTAAAAATCACCTCAGCGGTGTCGGTCAATGCGTCGGTCTGCGCCAAACGCGCCGCACCTTCTTTTGAGATGCGCCAGACATGGGGCGTCATATAGAGCAGGTCATGCACCGTTTCCGCGTCGGTGAGGGTAAAGGAAAAACGGAGCGTTTCCGAGTGCAGCAGGGAAAAATGTGGCAGCGCCTGATGCAATTGCTTCTCTTTTTCCAACAATTCGGGATAAATGATCTGCTTCAGACCGAGTAAATGCTTTTCTCCCGCGAGCACCTGTACAAAAATGCCGCCACCCTGCAAAACGCGGGCAAATTCCTCCGCTGCCGTCAGAGCAAACATCGAGAGCACGCAGTCAAAGCTGCCGTCCGAAAAGGGAAGATGGGCGGCGGTGGCGGTCAGATAATGGGCATCCTTGTCCCGCGCGGCGGCATAGCGCACGGCTTCCTTGGAAATATCAATGCCCCAGCGATCGGGAATGTGTGTAAGCTTGCCGAGGTAGTAGCCCTCGCCGCAGCCTGCGTCTAAAACGCTCTCTGCGTTGGGAGCGAAGGCTTGCAGTAAGCGGCGCAGCGCGTCCGCGATGGGGGTATAATAGCCCGCGTCTAAAAATTTCCGCCGCGCCGCGACCATTTCGCGCGTGTCGCCGGGGTGGAGAGAGTGCTTGCGGTCTACGGTCAAGAGGTTGACATAACCCTGACGCGCGACATCGAAGCTGTGTCCGGCTTCACACTGCCAGACGGTCTTGCCGCATTGGAGCGCGCGGGCGCATACGGGACAAAGGGGAGCAATCATAGGCGATTCCTTTCTTTTCCTGTGCCGTCGGGCGGACAGGCGGGTATACTATTGCGCGAAGGGTGGGAAAACCATGAGACGAATAATCTGCGCGGCAGTGCTGTGCTGCCTTTTGACGCTGCCGAGCTACGCGGAAGACACGCCGAAGTATTTGGCGCTGACCTTTGACGACGGCCCCTCGGGGCGTTTTACATCGCGACTGCTGGACGGACTTGCAGAGCGGGAGGTACACGCGACTTTTTTCCTCTGCGGCTATCGGATCGAGCAGTATCCCGAGCTGACCGCGCGGATTGCCCGGGAGGGGCACGAGATTGGAACGCACGGCTATGCGCACAAGTTTTTTAACTCCCTCTCGGCGGAGGGTGTCTGCCGCGACCTGTCAAAGGCGCAGCGCTGCATTGAGGAGACAGCCGGCGTTCAGCCGACGCTCCTGCGCCCGCCCGGCGGAATTTATGACACAAAGGTCTTACAGCAAAGTATTTGTGCCGACCTGCCCGTCGTGCTGTGGTCAGTCGACCCCGAGGACTGGCGGAGGACGGACAGTGATGCGGTCGCGGCGCATATCATCCGCAAGGCGGAAAACGGCGATATCATTCTGATGCACGATATGTCCGACTCGAGCGTGGACGCGGCGCTCCGGGTGATTGACGAGCTAAGCGCGCAGGGCTTCCGCTTTGTCACGGTTTCGGAGCTTTCTGAGCTTGCCGAGTCACCCATGCAGGGGGGAGAGGCGTATTATCGCTTTTCCTTTGCGAAGAACGACTCGATCTCCAACCGCGAGGCAGAGACGGAGCCTTGCACAAAGCCCGCCTTTCCGCCGCCGCGACCCTGCAAAGCTGCGTTCATCAAGCGGCAGAAGTCCCTGAGGTCGCCCTGCTGCGTGCCGATGGCGTATTGATACGCGCCGTCTGTTCCCGCAAATACCGCGCAGCGCCCGCCGCAGACGGAGAGCACTGCGTCCGCAAGACGGCGCAGGGCGTTCGGCTGCATGGCGCTTTCAAACAGCAGCACATCGCCCTTGCCCGCGAGTGCCTGCGCCTTTTGCGAAAACAGCTCGTTTTCCAACTGCGTGACGCGGTACTGCGCCGCGCCAAGCTCCTCCTTCTGCCTTGCGGCAGCGGTGGCAATTTGCAGCGGCTTTGCGGAAAGCAGGGCGGAAATTTCGCGGGTTTGCTCATAGATTGCGCCGAAATAGGCAAGCGCCTGCCTGCCGCAGAGCAGCTCGATTCGCGAGCCTGCGTGGAAGCGCGTGACGGAGAGCAGCTTGACCAGCCCAATCTCTCCCGTCCGCGCCACATGCAGCCCGCAGCAGGCGCAGGTGTCAAGACCGGGGAAACGGACAATGCGCACCGCGCCGGTCAGTGCCTTTTTGCTGCGGTAGGGAAGCGTGGCAAGGGCATCCGCATCGGGGTAGAAGATTTCCGTTGTAACATTTTTCCAAATTGCCTCGTTTGCGGCAAGCTCAAGCTCCTTCAGCTCCTGCGGCGTGATCTCGCCGGTATAGTCGATGGTGATTGTCTCGCTGCCCATGTGGAAGCCGACATTATCATACCCGAAACGGCTGTGAATGATGCCTGAGACGATGTGCTCTCCCGAATGCTGCTGCATGAGGGAGAAGCGGCGCGCCCAATCGATTTTGCAGAGGACTGTCTCGCCCACGGGGAGCGGCTGATTGCACAGATGCACCACCTCGCCGCCCGCTTCGCTGACATCGAGCACTTGTGCTGCGCCGAGCGTGCCGAGGTCACAGGGCTGTCCGCCGCCCGTCGGGTAGAAGACCGTGCGGTCCAGTATGACGCGCCAGCCGCCCTTTGCCGCCTCGCACGAAAGCACGGCTGCCTCCGCTTCCGTCTGATATTGATCTACATAATATAATCTCTCTGTCGGCATTTTGCTTCCTCCGTAATGTTGAAAAGCTACTGTAGGGCGGGGACATGTCCCCGCCGGTGTAGGAACTACCGACTGCGCACAAGCTTGTCTATTTGTACTGTCTGCCGCTTCGCGGTCTTTGGGGACATGTCCCCGCCCTACACAAATTAAAATTATTATACCACAGCGCGGCTGCTGCTTCAAGCGTTGGCGTGAAAAAGAGCGAAAGGGGAAAGAATAGAAAAGCCTTGCATTTTCGGAGAAAAAATGCTATTCTGTATGCGGAAGATTGGGAGACTTTCGAAACTGCGGAAAAAGCTTCTATCACTGCGGTTTCGTTACTATGATATAACCCGAGATTAGGAGGAAATTTTATATTATGAAGAAAATCACCGGCTCCATTGTTGCTTTGGTGACACCTTTCAACAAGGACGGCTCCGCCGATTACGGCAGATTGCGGGAGCTTGTTGATTGGCATATTGCAAACAAGACCGACGCAATCTTAGTTCTCGGCACGACGGGAGAGACTGCGTCTACCTCGTTGGAAGAGGATATCAAGACGGTCGAATGTGTGATTGGTCATGTAAACGGGAGAATTCCCGTCATTGCGGGCAGTGGCTCGAACTCCAGCGAGATGCAGAAGCATAAGAGCGTGATTTATTCGCAGATGGGTGCGGACGCGCTGCTTTGTATCAGCCCTTATTATGTCAAAACGAACGAAGAGGGCATGTACCGCCACTTTATGATGTCGGCGGATGCGGCTTCCGCTCCAATCATTCTTTATAATGTCCCCGGGCGCACCGGCTGCAAAATTTCGCCTGAGGTCGTGCGCCGTCTCTCGACCCATCCGAATGTGATGGGCATCAAGGAAGCCAGCGGCGACATGTCCTACGCGATGAAGGTTGCGCGTTACTTAAGCGACGATTTCGTAATGTACTGCGGCAACGACGATATCACCGTGCCGCTGCTGTCCGTGGGCGCGTCGGGCGTAATCTCCGTCTGGGCGAATATCATGCCCCGGGAGGTGCATGATATGGTCACGGACTATTTGGAGGGACGGCGCGATAAGGCGCTCCAAACGCAGCTTCGCTATCTCGACCTCATCAACGCCCTCTTTATGGAGGTCAATCCGATCCCCGTGAAGGAAGCGATGAATTTGATGGGACTCAAGGCAGGTTCCTTCCGTATGCCGATGTACCCGATGGCACCGGAGAACCGCGCAAAGCTGGCAAGGATCATGCGTGAAGCGGGACTTCCCGTG
Organism: Faecousia sp.; assembly: GCA_051892295.1. GTDB lineage: Bacteria > Bacillota > Clostridia > Oscillospirales > Oscillospiraceae > JAZOXB01. The sequence continues at coordinate 46,921 of JBJFGB010000077.1, forward strand.
CAGGAGGTTGGAGAATGAAGCTGTTTTTGAGCGGCTACGGCAAGATGGGTCACATGGTCGAGGCGCTGGCACTGGAAAAGGGCTGGCAGATTGTCGGCCATGCGGACATTGACTGCGTGGAGAATTATGAAACCGCACAGCAGGCAGATGTCTGTGTGGACTTTTCGGGCGTCGGCGCACTGCCGCATCTGCTTGCCTATGTGAAGCGGACGGGCACGCCCCTTGTCAGCGGCACGACGGGTCTGACCGAGCCGGATTTTGCCGCGCTGCGCGAGACTTCCGAGACGGTTCCGGTCATTTGGACGGCGAACTACTCCACGGGTGTGGCGGTGATGCGCAAGATGCTCCGTGAGTATGCGCAGGTGCTTGCCGACTGGGATAAGGAGATTGTGGAATTGCACCACAATCAGAAGGTCGATGCGCCGAGCGGCACGGCAAAGCTGCTCTTGCAGGCGCTGGATCCCGACGGCGAGGCGCTTGTCGTACACGGCAGAGAGGGACTCTGCGGCAAACGGAAAAAGGAAGAAATCGGCGTTTTCTCCCTGCGCGGCGGCACGGTCGCGGGGGAGCATACGGTCAGCTTCTTCGGTGAGGACGAAATTTTGGAGATCACGCATAAGGCATCGAGCCGCAAAATTTTTGCCGCCGGCGCCCTGCGCGCCGCAGAAGCGCTTGCGAAGAAGTCCGCCGGCTGGTATTCCCTCGAAGAATTGTTGTTTTAACTGGGACTGCCTGCACGAGATTGCCACGTCGCTGCGCTCCTCGCAATGACAGGAAAAGATACCCTCCTTGTCATTGCGAAACCAGTGCGCACACTGGTTGTGGCAATCTAATGGGATTGCTTTCCTCAGCACGCCGAGATTGCCGCGTTTTATGAGAATATATGTAAAAGAAAAAATGAGAGGAACATTATGGAAAAATTGAAACCGCGCACGCTGTCGGGCTTTATGGAGCTGCTGCCCGCGCCGCAGACCCAGATGGAGCGGATGATGGCAATCCTGCGCGAAACCTACGAGCTTTACGGGTTTACCCCATTGGACACGCCGCTTTTGGAGTCGGCGGAGATTCTTCTGGCAAAGGGCGGCGGCGAGACGGAAAAGCAGATTTACCGCTTCCAAAAGGGCGACAGCGACCTTGCCCTGCGCTTTGACCTGACCGTCCCGCTGGCAAAATATGTCGCCCTGCACGCCGGAGAACTGAGCTTCCCCTTCCGCCGCTATCAGATCGGCAAGGTCTATCGCGGCGAACGGGCGCAGCGGGGACGCTTCCGCGAATTCTATCAGGCGGATATCGACATCATCGGCGACGGCAAGCTCGACATCCTCAACGAGGCGGAGATTCCCTCCATTATCTATACGATCTTCCGCCGTTTGGGTTTGACGCGCTTTGTCATCCGCGTGAATAACCGCAAGCTCTTAAACGGCTTTTACGCCCTGTTGGGTCTGACGGAAAAGTCGGGCGACATTATGCGCACGGTGGATAAGCTGGACAAGATCGGCGCCGACAAGGTGCGCAACATTTTACTGGAGGACTGCGGATTGACGCAGGAGCAGGCGGATGAAATTCTTCGCTTCATTGCAATCAAAGGCACAAACGCCGAGGTGCTGGCAAAGCTTGCAGACTGGCAGGGAAAGAACGAGGTGTTTGATCTCGGACTCTCTGAATTGACTGCCGTCGTAAAGTATTTGGGTTCGTTCGGCGTGCCGGAGGAGAATTTTGCCGTTGACTTGACCATCGCGCGCGGCTTGGACTATTACACCGGAACGGTCTATGAGACGACCCTGCTCGACCATCCCGAGATTGGCTCGGTCTGCTCCGGCGGGCGCTATGACAGCCTCGCGGAGTATTATACCGACCGTCAGCTCCCGGGCGTGGGCATCTCCATCGGTCTGACCCGCCTGTTTTATGTCCTCGGGGAGCAGGGAATGCTCAATCCCAACCTGCCGACCGCGCCTGCCGACTGCCTGCTGCTGCCGATGACGGAGGATGTCTCCGCCGCCGTGCGCCTCGCGACGGAGCTGCGCAAGGCGGGAATCCGCACGCAGATTTACTCTGAGCAGAAGAAATTCAAGGCGAAAATGTCCTACGCGGACAAGCTGGGCATACCCTATGTCGTATTCTTAGGGGAGGACGAGATCGCGCAGGGTGTCTGCTCGGTCAAGAACCTGCGCACGGGCGAACAGGTCAGCCTGCCTGCCGAAGCGGCGGCAAAGCTGATTCATGACGGAATCTCCGCGATGTCTGACGACACCGTGATCATAGAAAAATAAATTTGGGGGAATCACCATGACACAAGGAAGAACACATACCTGCGGCGAGCTGCGGCTGTCCGACGCGGGCAAGACCGTAACGCTGGCGGGCTGGATGGAAAACGTCCGCGAGGTCGGCGCGAATTTGGCGTTCGTCGTTTTGCGCGACTTCTACGGCACGACGCAGGTCGTCATTGAGAGCGAGGAAATGATGCAGGTTATCAAGCCCATCAACCGCGAATCGACGATCTCCGTGACCGGCGTGGTGCGCGAGCGGACGAGCAAGAACCCGAAAATTGCCACCGGCGAAATCGAGGTCGTGCCGGAGAAGATTGAGATTCTCGGTCGCTGCCGCTATAACTCCCTGCCCTTTGAGATCAACCGCTCGAAGGAGGCGGACGAGAACCAGCGCTTAAAGTACCGCTACCTCGACTTGCGCAATCCCGAGGTCAAGAAGAACATCATTCTGCGCTGCAATGTCGTTGCCGACCTGCGCCGCAGCATGACGGAGCACGGCTTCTTGGAGATTACCACGCCGATTTTGACCAGCTCCTCTCCCGAGGGCGCGCGGGACTATCTCGTGCCCGCGAGAAATCACCCCGGCAAGTTCTACGCTCTGCCGCAGGCACCGCAGCAGTTCAAGCAGCTCCTGATGACCTCCGGCTTTGACCGTTATTTCCAGATTGCGCCCTGCTTCCGCGATGAGGACGCCCGCGCTGACCGCAGCCCCGGCGAGTTCTATCAGCTCGATATGGAGATGGCGTTTGCCACGCAGGACGATGTGTTCGCCGTTTTGGAGGATGTTCTGCCGCCCATCTTTACGAAGTACGGCAAGTACAAGGCTGCTTCTACTGCGCCCTTCCGCCGCATTTCCTACCGCGACGCGATGGATCGCTACGGCTCCGACAAGCCCGATCTGCGCATCGACCTCGAACTGACCGACGCGACCGAGGCGCTTGCGGACTGCGGCTTTGCGCCCTTCGAGGGGCAGACCGTTAAGGCTGTTATTGTGCCGAATTTCACCAAGACCCGCAAATTCATCGACAAGCTCTGCGCCGACGCGGAGATGCTCTCGGGCGGCAAGGCGTATTGGTTCCGTTTAGACGAGAACGGCGAGTTGGTCGGCGGCATTTCAAAGTTCGTCGTGGAGCATAAGGACGCGGTTGTTGAAAAGCTTGGACTGACCAAGGGCTGCTTTGTGGCGCTGGCAGCGGGCAAGTATAACGCCGCCGTCAAGACCGCAGGCGTTCTGCGCAAGCTCCTCGGCACGCAGGTGGAGGGTCACATGGACGCGGAGCGCTATGAGTTCTGCTGGATTGTTGATTTCCCGATGTATGAGATCGGCGAGGAGTCCGGCGAGCTGGAATTCTGCCACAACCCCTTCTCCATGCCGCAGGGCGGTATGCAGGCGCTCAATGAGAAGGACCCGCTGGATATTTACGCTTATCAGTACGATCTGGTCTGCAACGGCGTGGAGCTGTCCTCCGGTGCCGTCCGTAACCACGATCCCGAGATTATGATTCGCGCCTTTGAGCTGGTCGGCTTGGGCGAGGAGGATGTCAAGGCGAAGTTCCCGGCGATGTACAACGCGTTCTGCTACGGCGCGCCTCCCCATGCCGGTATCGCTCCCGGTGTTGACCGCATGGTCATGCTGCTCGCCGGTGAGGACTCCATCCGCGAGGTCATTCCGTTCCCGATGAACAAGAACGCGCAAGACCTGATGATGGGCGCCCCCTCCGTCGTAGAGCAGAAGCAACTCGACGATGTGCATATCGCCATCGTGACGAAGGATTAAAAGAAAACGATCGCAGCCTCTTTCGAGCGAAAGAGACTGCGATTTTTTTGCTGCATGGACGGCTTTGCATCAACGCCTGTAGGGCGGGGACATGTCCCCGCCGACCGCGAAGCGGCAGACAGTACAAACGAACAGATTTGTACGCACTCGGTAGTTCCTGCACAAGATTGCAACCGCAAGGGGTATGTCGTATCCGTAACGCTCGTTCCTCGCGAACGGCTGCGCAACCGCGTCGCTGCGCTCCTCGCAATGACATGAAAAGCTACCCTCTTTTGTCATTGCGAAACCAGTGCGCACACTGGTTGTGGCAATCTTGTGTAGGCACTCTCAACCGGTAGGCGTGGACATGTCCCCGCTTTACAGGCGCATCAAAGGAACGCTCCGGTTAGTTGTTTACTTTCCTTCTATATAGTTCGCAATCACCATGCGCAGGCTCTCGCGTTCTTTTTCACTCAGCCTGCGCCATTGTGAGATCAGCACTGCTTCTTCCTCGTTCAGGTCGCCCGGTGCTATCGGCTCTATGATACGGTCAATCTCCGTGTGCCCAATCAAATAGTCAACAGAGGTATGAAAATAATCCGCCAATGCAATCAGCGTCGCGATATCCGGCTCTACGGCGTGATTCTCATATTTATTGACAGACTGCTGACTGACCCCCACCGCTTCCGCGACCTCACGCTGGCTGACGCCATGCTCCCAACGGAGCAGCTTCAAGTTCTCTACCATCCTCTTCACCTCGTTCCTATGTTAACAACTTTTCGGATTGAAAGATAAATCCCATACTTAGTTATTGACAACAACTAAAAGTTGTTATAGAATAAACCCGTGACGAGTATTATTCTGTCACGGAAAGGGTGAAGGATACATGAAAAAACGAATACTGTCCCTGTTATTGGCCTGTGTGCTTCTCTGCGGCACATGTAGCATTGTGTCCGTAAATGCTTATTCTGCCACAGATATCGCCTATCCCGTCGAGGGCGGCAACATCTACTTTGATAAGGCGAGCGGAAAAATCACGGACTGCGACGAAGGCGTAACGAAGGCGGAGATTCCTGCTGCAATCGACGGCGTTGCTGTAGAAATCATTGGTTCGAGTGCGTTCAGCGGATGCAAAAATCTTATAAATGTGGTCATTCCCGACAGTGTATGGAATATTTATCCCTTTGCGTTCTCCAATTGTGAAAAGCTGGGGAATGTGACGCTTCCGAACAGCTTAAGAAATATTGGGACTCTGGCTTTCCAATGCTGCAGTAGTATGACGAGTGTGACGCTTCCCGCAAGTGTACTGAGAGTCGACAGGCTAGCATTTTTTCGCTGCGTTAACTTGACGGAGATTCTTGTTGACGAGAACAGCAAAAGCTTTAGCAATGATGAATACGGCGTCCTATTTGATAAAGAAAAAACAAAGCTGGTCGCAGCACCCGCGAAGATTAGCGGCGATTATGCAATCCCCGAGGGCGTGACCACGCTGGTGTGCACGGCATTTGAGGAGTGCACAAATTTGACAAGCATAGCGTTTCCTGCCAGTATGACAACGATTGAAAAGCAGAGCCCCTATGACACATTTCTTTATGGGTGCAAGGCTCTGAAGGAAATTTATGTCGATGAAGCCAATCAAAGCTTCAGCACGGATGCTTATGGTATCCTTTTTGATAAAGAGAAAACGGAGCTTCTGTGGTTTTCTGCCGCATTTACGGGCGATTATTCCATCCCCGAAAGTGTGACGAGCATTGCCACCGGCGCGTTTCGGACGCACAACGGCTTAACAGGCATTGAAATCCCGGGCAGTATTTCGAAAATTGATACATTAGCTTTTGCCTATTGCCGTGCTTTGAGGAGTATAACTTTATCGGAGGGACTGACAAGCATTGACCTCTCAGCCTTCCAAGGGTGCGGCAGTCTGACGAGCATCACGATTCCGGCCTCTGTGACGAAGCTGGATGAAAAGGCATTCCATGACTGCATGGCGCTGACCTCGGTCTATTTCATGGGCGACGCGCCGGAGATTGGCTGGGGCGTTTTCCAAACCTGCGACGGCACACATAAAAACGAAGAAAACATTCCCGGCTTGACGCTCTATTATATCGACGGCAAGGCGGGCTGGACTACGCCGCTTTGGAACGGCTATCCGACGGCGACATGGAAAATCGGGCATGAGCATTCGTATGTTGAGACTGTCACCGCGCCGACCTGCACGGAGAAGGGCTATACCACGCATATCTGTGAATGCGGCGACAGCTATGTGGATTCCTATGTCGATGCGCTCGGTCACACATGGGATGCAGGAAGTGTAACGAAAGAGCCGACTTGCACGGATAAAGGCTATATGACCTATAGCTGCACTGCTTGCGGAGAAAGCTATGTGGAAGCTTATGGTGATGCGCTCGGTCACGCGTGGGATAACGGCGTTGTAACAAAAGAGCCGACGGAGAAGGAAGCAGGCGAAAAGACCTTTACCTGTGCACACTGCAAGGCAACACGGACGGAGCTCATTCCCGCAACGGGTGAGCAGACGGACAAACCCTGTGACGGCGGTGTAGGCTGCCCGAGTAAAAAGTTTGTGGATGTCAATACGAAAGAGTGGTATCACCTGTATATAGATTATGCCGTGGTACATGGTCTCTTTGGCGGCACGAGCGCGAATACCTTTGAGCCGGAAACGGCAATGACCCGTGCAATGCTGGTCACGGTGCTTTGGAGATATGAGGGTCAGCCGAAGGGGTATCAAAACACTTTCTCGGATGTGAACGCGAAGGACGGTAGTTGGTATATTGACGCGGTCGCGTGGGCGGCGGCAAACGATGTGGTCAACGGCGTCGGCAACGGCAAATTCGATCCCGATGGTAAGATCACGCGCGAACAGATGGCGACAATCCTGTACCGCTATGCGGGGAAGAAGGGAATCGACACGAGTAAGCGCGGCGATCTGAGCGGATTCCCTGACGGCGGCAAGGTCGAAAGCTGGGCAAAGGACGCTGTGCAATGGGCGGTTGCTGAGAAGATTATCAACGGCTCTGACGGAAAGCTCCTTCCGCAGGGTGACGCGACCAGAGCGCAGGTCGCAACGATTCTGATGCGCTTTATTGAAAACATTGTGAAGAAGTAAAACCTCGGCGGGCTGACGCATTTGTCAGCTCGCCGATTTTATGGCAGGGAGACAATGATTCGCAAGCGCCTTTGTAGGGCGGGGACATGTCCCCCTTAGACCGCATAAGCGGCAGACGGCACAAACGAACAGGTTTGTATGCACTCAGTAGTTCCTGCACGAGATTGCCGCGTCGCTACGCTCCTCGCAATGACAAGAAAAGCTACCCCCTTTTGTCATTGCGAAACCAGTGCGCACACTGGTTGTGGCAATCTCGTGTAGGCACCCTCAAATAGTAGTTCCTGCACCGGCGGGGATATGTCCCCGGTCTATAAAAAATCCCTATGCCGGAGCGGGATGGATCCGGCATAGGGGGTTGAAGCGTTATAGATTTCGCACCACGCCGTAAACCAAGAGGACGGCGCAGGCGGCGTAGGTTAGGACGGTCTCTGTTTTGGTGAGCCTTCGGCAGCCGCTTTTCACATATCGAATGGAAAACCGCAGGGCGAGAACCGCAGCGAGGGGAAGAAGAGAGAAAATCACCGGGTTCGCGGCCCACGCGCCTGCAAAATCCAAGTGCAGAAGACACAGACACAGACGGGACACGCCGCACCCGGGGCACAGAAACCCTGTGAGCTTGCGGAACGGACAGGGAATGTTGACACCAAAATGCGTGCAGATCAACGCATAGGCGCTGCCGAGAAGACAGGCAATGCCGATATTTCGGAGCAGCCGAAACAGACGCTGCTTACTGGAGTGTGGCAACCTTGTTCAGCTCGCTCTGCAGGAGCGCGTAAACCACAATGGAGAAACCGACGATCGAGAGGATTAGATAGAGAACCGAATCGTTTCCATCCATGATACCGGTGTTTCTTTGCTTCACATAGGCAATCTTCTCGCCCGCCTTATACGCCCAGTACATGCCATAGATGCCGCAGGTGACAATCGTTAACAGAGCGACCATACCGCCGCTGGTGTCACCGACGCGACCGCTTGCAACATTCAGATCATCAACAAGGCAGACCAGCCAGTAGATTCCGTAGATGCCGCAGGTAACGATAGACAGGATGATGCAGACGGCAATCTCACGGGCTTTGATGGGGACACGGTAGTTGCCGCCTTGGGGATAACCATATTGCTGATAGCCGTTGTTTTGGTAACCGTTGTTTTGGTAGCCGTTATTCTGGTAGCCGTTATTCTGATAGCCGCTGTTTTGCTGTTGGTTAGATTGATTCGCAGTAAGAGGCGTTCCGCAATCATCGCAGAACTTGCTGCTGTCAGAACAGTTCTTTCCGCATTTCGGACAAATCATACGCTGCACACTCTTTTCTGAAGGGATTTGAAGCATTGCTCCTATTTGAATTATAACGCATACAACAGTGTGTGTCAATACGGACGGTAATCGTGTTCCACAATATTATGAAGCAATTCTTTTTTTGTGAGAAAGGGAAATTTCACAAAACTTTCATGTAAACAGACAATTATAGAAATTTATTTCATAAAATAATGAATATTTTTTCGTTTTGTGCTTGACAAAAGGGGAAGAAGGTAGTACAATGACCGTGTTCTAAAAACGAATAGGAGGAAAACAAAATGAAAAAGTTGATTGCGCTTATTTGCGCGCTTGTACTAATCATCACTGCGCTCGCGGGCTGCGGCGGAGAAGCAAGTCAGGCGAAGGGCGTTAAGGTCGTTCCGATTGCGCTGACGGAAGAGGAATATGCGTTCGGTGTGGATAAAAACCAGCCGGAGCTTTTGGAGCAGACGAATGCCTATATTGCACAGATTCTGTCTGACGGCACGCTGGATGCAATCTGCGAAAAGTATTTCGGCGGCGGCGACGTAGAACCGATTTCCTCTGCAAAGCAGGACAGCAGCAAGGATCAGCTCGTGGTTGCGACGAATGCCGCGTTTGAACCGTTTGAATATCTGCTGGGTGAGAATTATTATGGCATTGACTTAGAGATTGCAAAAGGGCTTGCGGCGTACTTAGGCAAAGAGCTTGTCATCATGAATATGGATTTTGATGCCGTCTGCCTCTCCGTCAGTCAAGGAAAGTGCGATATCGCGATGGCAGGACTGACCGTGAATGAGGACCGGAAGGAATTTGTCAATTTCACAACGCCGTACTATCAGGCGTCGCAGATGCTGATTGTGCCGGAGACGGACACAACCTTTACGGACTGCAAGACTGCGCAGGATGTGGAAGCCATTTTGAACGGGTGCGACCAGACGACCAAAATCGGCGTTCAGCTCGGCACGACGGGACAATATTATACCGAGGGTGACGAAGACTGGGGCTTTGCGGGCTTCCCCGTGACCTGTGTCGGCTATAAGTCCGGCGCGCTCGCTGCGCAGGATATGCTCAACGGGAATATCAGCTATGTGATTATTGATCAGGATCCCGCAAACTATATTGCCAACGCCATCAACGGCGGCAAATAGTATTTCCATATCTCCCGCCCCTTTCCGATTCGGAGAGGGGCGCATGGTCTGTATAGAAAGGATAGACACCATGAAAAAATTCGCAGTATTTCTATGCGTGCTTCTGCTCGTGTGTACCGTGCTGACGGGTTTTGTTTCGGCGAAGGGCACAATCGCGGAGGCTGCCTTAAGCTTTGCGGAAGGAAACGGGAAGATCGCAAGGTTCGTCCGTATTTTCATCGACGAGGGCGGCTACCGTCAGGTGCTGCGCGGCTTAAAAAATACCATGCTGATCGCCGTTTTCGGGCTTGCCATCGGCATCCTTCTCGGCACATTGGTCGCTGCGGTGCGTGTGATGCCGCAGTATAAGCTCTTGCCGCGGATTCTGAACCGTATTTGCAGCGTTTATGTGGGCTTCTTCCGCGGGACGCCGATTGTGGTGCAGCTTCTGCTGGGCTACTATGTGCTGCTGCCTGCGCTGGGGCTGAATTATCCGGCGCTCTATGTCTGCATTGTGATCTTCGGTCTGAATTCCAGCGCCTATGTTTCGGAGATCATGCGCAGCGGCATTTCCTCCGTGGACGGGGGACAGATGGAAGCGGGCAGAGCGCTCGGTCTGCCGTATTCAACCGCGATGCTGAAGATTGTAATCCCGCAGGCGGTCAAAAATATCTTGCCGACACTCGGCAACGAGTTTATCTCGCTCATCAAGGAGACTTCGGTTGTGAGCTTTGTCGGCACGCTGGATATCTATGTTGCGTTTAATGCCATCGGGACGAACAGCTATGAATTTATGGTGCCCTATTTGGCAATGGCGATCATTTATATCCTGCTGGTTGCTGCGGCGACCGCGCTTGTGAGGCTGATGGAAAGGAGGCTGGCAAGAAGTGATCGAAGTGTCTCATCTCACTAAAAAATTCGGCGACCTGACCGTTTTGGACGATATCAGTCTGAAGGTCGATGAGGGGGAGCGCGTCGCGATCATCGGCGGCTCCGGCAGCGGCAAAAGCACGCTCCTGCGCTGCTTGACCTGCATGGAGGATCCGACTGCCGGCTCAATCTACTTTGAGGGCGAGGATCTGGCGGACTGGAATGTGGATATCAACCACGCGCGCCGCAAGATCGGTATGGTGTTTCAGCAATTTAACCTGTTTAATCACAAGACCGTCCTGCAAAATATCACCCTTGCGCCGATTCGTCTCAACCTTTCCGATCTGCGCGCGGCGAAGCGAAAGAACCTTTGGTACCGACTCAGCAACCCCTTCCGCAAGCAGAAAAAGGCGTTGCTGCCCTTAACGCAAACGAAGAAGGAGATTAAGGAAGATGCGGAGAAGACCGCCTTTGACCTCCTGCGGAAGATCGGCTTGGAGGATAAAGCGGATGCCTACCCCTCGACGCTCTCCGGTGGGCAGAAGCAGAGAATCGCGATTGTCCGCGCGCTGGCGATGCATCCGAAGCTCATGCTCTTTGACGAACCGACGAGCGCGCTTGACCCCGAAATGGTTGGGGAGGTACTCGACCTCATCAAGCGGCTGGCGGACACCGGTATGACGATGATGATTGTCACTCATGAGATGCGCTTTGCCCGCGAAGTCGCGACCCGCGTCTTGTTTGTAGACGGCGGCAAGATTGTCGAAGACGCGCCGCCCGAGGAGCTGTTTGAGCATCCGAAGAACGCGCGGCTGAAGGAATTCCTTTCAAAGGTGCTGTAATACTGTTTGCCGAATAAACGAATCTCCCGAACGGATCACATTCCATTCGGGAGATTTCTTACACTGCGGGGCAGATAGCGGCTGTAGTAGGCTGTTAAGACTAAAACTTTACTTTCTGAAATGCGCACCCTTGAAATCGGAAGCAGTACGCCGTAGGGCGCGACGACCTCTAAAATGGACCCTAGAAAATGGACACCTCCAAATTTAGGGGACCCTTGTAAACAG
>JBJFGB010000078.1:0-3564 GCA_051892295.1 Faecousia sp.
AAGTCCTTCCGCAACGAGATCACCCCGGGCAACTTTATCTTCCGCGTGCGCGAGTTTGAGCAGATGGAGCTGGAGTTCTTCTGCGAGCCGGACACCGACCTTGAGTGGTTTGCCTACTGGCGCGGCTTCTGCAAGCAGTGGCTGCTGTCGCTGGGCATGCGCGAGGAAAACCTCCGTCTGCGCGACCATGACCCCGAGGAGCTTTGCTTCTACTCCAAGGCGACGACGGACTTTGAGTTCCTGTTCCCCTTCGGCTGGGGCGAGCTTTGGGGTGTCGCCGACCGCACCGATTACGACCTGACGCAGCATCAGAACACCTCCAACAAGGATCTGACCTACTACGATCAGGAGAAGAACCAACGCTATATCCCCTATGTCATTGAGCCGTCCCTCGGTGTCGAGCGCAGCTTCCTCGCGTTCCTGGTCGATGCCTACGACGAGGAGGTCGTCGGGCAGGACAAGAAGGGCAACGACGATATCCGCACCGTGCTGCATCTGCATCCGGCGCTTGCGCCCTTCAAGGCGGCGGTGCTGCCCCTGTCCAAGAAGCTCTCGCCCGCTGCCGAGGAGATTTACCGCGAGCTGCAAAAGGACTTCATGGTCGATTTCGACGACGCAGGCTCCATCGGCAAGCGTTACCGCCGCGAGGACGAGATTGGTACGCCCTTCTGCATCACGGTCGACTTTGCAACCGTGGGCGACGAGAACACTCCCGCAGACCACGCCGTCACCGTCCGAGACCGCGACACGATGGAACAGGTCCGCATTCCCATCAGCGAGCTGAAGTCCTATCTGACGGAAAAGCTCGCGTTTTAAGGAAGTGACCCCGCATGAAGCAATGCGAAAAGCCCTCCCTGCGGGAACGGCTCAAGCCCCGCGAACATTCCCCTAAGGTTACATGGTCGCTGACGGCAGGCTTGCTCATTTGTGCGATTCTCGGCACGCATCTGCTGTGCCAAATGATCGGCACGCTGGACTTCTCCCGGGGCAGGTTCTCGTCCTTCTTCCATGAGCCGACGATCTTCCTGCTCAACCTCCTGCCCGTGGCGCTGCTGATCGTATTCACCTACTTTGCCACAAACCGCGCATGGCTGGCATTTTTGATCCCCTCAACGTTGCTGCTCATCATGGAGTTTGTCAACTATTTCAAGATTGTCCTGCGGGGCGACCCCTTCGTCGCCGAGGACTTCTTCCTCATCGGCGAGGGCGCGGGCATCCTCGGGCAGTATGAGCTGCATTTTCCCCTTTGGTTTTATGTTTCGATTCTCCTGCTGATCGGCGGAACGGTCGTGCTGCTGCGCTACGCCCGGGGCAGAGTGCCGAAGCGCCTTTGGTGGGTGCGCGTGGCAGCCCTTTTGCTGTGCGTCGGCTTCGGTGCGATCTCGTGGAGCTGCTGGTACAGCGACCGCGCCCTCTACGAGGCGCAGCAGAATTACTCCCTCTTCAACGAATGGCGCGAGTCGGAATACCGCGCCTCCCACGGCTTCTTCTGGTCCTTCCTCCGTTCCGTGGACGAGGCGTTCCCCTCCGCGCCGGAGGGCTACTCCGAGGAGGCGGCGCAGGCGCTGCTCGGCGCGTATACCGACGAGGCGATTCCGGAGGAAAAGCGCGTCAATGTGGTTGTGACAATGCTGGAAAGCTACTCCGATCTGTCCGTGTTTGACACGATTTCCTTCACCGACGATCCCTATGCGGAGTTCCACGCCCTGCAAAGCGAGAGCTACCACGGCACCCTTGTGGTGGACGTTGTCGGCGGCGGCACGGTCAATTCCGAGCGCTCCTTCCTGACGGGCAACATCTACCCGCAGCCGCGCTACCGTACCCCATCGAACTCCTTCGTCCGCTACTTCAAGGCAAACGGCTACCGCACCGACGGCGCACACCCGGGCTTCGACTGGTTCTACAGCCGAAACACCATCAACGAGCGCCTCGGCTTCGACCGGTATCTGTTTATGGAGAACTATTTCAGCGACCTGACGGACGATGAGCACGCGATGGATGACGTATTTTTCCCTGCGATGGCGCAGCTCTATGAAGAAGCGGCAGCCGACGATACGCCCTATTTCTCCTTCTCCGTCAGCTATCAGAATCACAGCCCCTATGACGATTCGCAGCTCTTGGGGCAGGAATTTGTCTCCCACGAGGGTTTGAACGATTCCGCGTATTATCAAATCAACAACTATCTCTCCGGCGTCGCCGATACCGGCAGGCAGATGGCTGCCTATGTGGATACCTTCCGCGACGATTCGGAGCCGGTCGTCTTGGTTTTCTTCGGCGACCACAAGCCGACCTTCGGCACGGGCAACTGCTACTATGAGGATATGGGCATCTCCGCTGCGGAAAACAGCCCGGAGGGGTGTTGGAACCTCTATACCACGCCCTATCTGATTTGGGCGAACGACGCGGCGAAAGAGGTCTTGGGCTTCAGCTTTACCGGCGAGGGCAGGACAATCTCCCCGGCGTTTTTGATGGCGGAGCTGTTCGACTGCTGCGGCTGGGAGGGACCTCAGTGGATGCAGTACCAGCGTACCGTCCGCGACGAGATCCCCGTGCTCCACTGCCAGTCCATGTTTATGACGGACGGTGAGCTGACCTCGGAGCTGCCGGAGGACAAGAAGGCGGTATATCGGAATTTCCTCATTGTCGAATACAATATGCGCGATAAGCTGCACACCTATGACAGCATGAAATAGACTTACAGCACCCCCTCAAATTTTGAAAAAGGAATGGTTACTATGGAAAAACTGTACGGCAAACAGCTCGAACGCACCGCATACCAAGCAAGGCTGCTGGCGCTCGACGCGGTGCATACCGCAGCCTCCGGGCATATCGGCGGCAGCCTCTCCATCATCGACACCCTCACAACCCTCTATTTTAATGTGATGCAGGTCGATCCCGCAAACCCGCAGGATCCCGACCGCGACCGCTTTGTCCTCTCGAAGGGACACTGCACGCCCGCGCTCTATCCCGTTTTGTCCCTGCGCGGCTTCTTCCCCAAGGAGGACTTGAAGCTCTTCCGCTCCATCAAGGGACATTATTCCGGCCATGCAGAAATGCGTCACGTCAAGGGCGTCGATATGTCCACCGGTTCTTTGGGACAGGGCATCTCCGCCGCCGTCGGTATGGCGCTGGCAGGCAAGGTGGCGAAGAAGGACTACCGCGTTTACGCCGTCTTGGGCGACGGTGAGATCGCTGAGGGTCAGGTTTGGGAGGCGGCAATGTCCGCCGCGAAGTACCATCTGGATAACCTCTGCGCCGTGGTCGATGTCAACGGCTTGCAGATTGACGGCGCGACGAAGGACGTCATGCCGTCGGAGCCGCTGGACAAGAAATTCGAGGCGTTCAACTGGAATGTCATCCATGTGGACGGTCACGACTTTGACGCCCTCGTCAAGGCGTTTGAGGACGCAAAGGCGTGCAAGGGCAAGCCCACCGTGCTTTTGGCGAAGACCGTCAAGGGCAAGGGCGTCTCCTTCATGGAGGGCAACTACGCTTGGCACGGCAAGGCACCCAACGACGAGCAGTACGAGCAGGCAAAGGCAGAGGTCGAAGCGAAATTAGCGG
>JBJFGB010000079.1:0-57531 GCA_051892295.1 Faecousia sp.
AGCAGACGCGGTTATGTCAGGAACCCCGTATCACACAAACTTTTTCATTGAGGCACTTTTGCACTACGTTTTTTATCACTGATCCTGATCGTGACTGCCAAGCAAGGGAATGTCGCACTTCTAAGGGTCAAAAGCGCGTCAGCCCAAGGGAGCTTCCTGAGGGCGGACGGATTCTTTTCTACAGGCATTTTCAATTCGTTCGGCGAAATATACATTCAGAATTAAAAAATATTGTAGAGGATTGATTGGATATAACATTTAGTATAATCGTGTCATCCGAAAGGAAAAAACAATGAGATATAAGGAGAGGGGCGGCAAACTCTATAACCCACATTGTAATTTGTATCCGGATAAATACTGTGCAGAAAGCAAGACGCTGCTTGGCAAATGGATGTTTTTCTCCGCAGCGCTTATACTGATTCTTGATTAAAAATGCTTCGAGAAACAGCATGAGCATTCATTCTCCGGCAGGCGGGGTTGGAAGCGATGCTGCGGCAGGTGCGGAGGATTTTGAATTTGCAAATCAGCAATTATGACTGCAAAGGACACCGACGTCTTCACCCAGGCTGCCGCCCAGTTCTATCTGGAGGAGTACGGCGAGGAAGACTGGTACACCGACTACACCCTGACGCGGCTCGCCGCCGTTACCACCTATTGCGTCAACGGCAAGGAGATTCTGCCTGAGAGCGGTGAGCTGACCGGCATGGATTTCAACGGCGACGGCAAGATCAACGAGGCTGACGGTCAGGCGCTGCTCGATTACGCCGTGGGCAAGGCGGTCACACTTACCAACGCGGACAACGCCGACCTGAACGGGGACGGCAAGATCACCGCCTATGATGCGGAGCTGTTCCTGAGCAGACTTGGCAAGCACACCGTGACCCTGCCCGCAAACGGTGAGGTCACCATTACCGTCACCATCACCCTGCCCGATGCCGTGAAGGAGGAGCTGGACAAGGTCTTCACCAACGGCGCGTACATTGAGGCCTACACCTACGCCATCCCCTTCGCCACCGAGGAAGGCGTTCTGACCTCTGCGCACTCCATCCCCGTGCTGGCGTTCTACGGCGGCTGGGACGAGCCCAATATGTTTGACCGTGTGACCCACACCCAGCTTTCCACTGACACCAACGAGAAGTACTCCTACGTTCCCGCAGGCTTCCTGGGTTCCTCCGATTATAACTATGTGGCAGTCTCCCACGTTGACGACGACCCGGAATACCAGTATTATCTGGGCGGAAACCCCTATGCCGAGGATGACAAATACCTGCCGGAGCGCAATGCCATCCGTTCCAACGCAGGGGATGCCATCACCGCGTTGAACTTCTGCCTGATCCGCGCCGCCGGCGGCCTCCGCTCCGCCATCACCAATGTGGACACCGGCGAGGTCTACGCCTATGAGGAATTCGATCATGTCTATCCCGCCTTCTACTTCTCCAATTATGGCGCATGGCAGAACTACAGCCAGTCCGTGGTGCCCGGCGTCGCGGAAGACGAGAACTGGATGGTCACGGACAAGGAGGGCAATCCCTTGCCCGAAGGCACCACCGTGGAGCTGACGGTTCAGGCAGCGCCTGAGTATTACCTGAACGCTGACAACACCATCGACTGGGACGAGATTGATCCCGAGAACACCACCCTCTCCCTTCAGGTCACCGTGGACAACACCGCTCCGGAGCTGAAGGAGCTGTCCGTGATCTCCGTGACCGACCCCGACACCGGCAAGTATCAGGGTGACTTCGTGGAGGCCGTGGTGCAGGACAACCAGTATGTGGCAGCCCTCCTGCTGTTGACCCCCGGCGGCACCAAGGTCATTGCCCGCCAGAGCGCCAACCAGACCGTGAAGGGCGCCGAGTCCCGGATTCGTCTGGACTACACCGACGCCTTCGGTTCCACCTTCAAGCTGGCCGTTTTGGACTACGCCGGCAACGCCACCTACTACAAAGTAAACGTCTCTGAGCCTTTCTCCGGCCCCACCGCCACCCTGATGGGCTCCACTCAGGTGTTTGCGGGCGGTCAGTGGCAGCGCTTCTCCAGCAATACCAACTACGACTATGAGAACGTCTATGATGCCAATGTCACCCTTGCGGGTGCCGCCTACGGCGACGGATACCTATTCTACTCCTCCTCGGAGCTGGTCGGCTATCAGCAGGTGCCCTACATTTATGTGGTGGACTATCCCAGCTTCGAGAACCCCGTGAAGATCGGCAAGGTCTCCGGCTCTCCCTGGTATGACGCCACGGTGGAAAACCTGTGCTACAACACCGACGACCGGAGCCTCTACTTCATCCGTATGAATACGCTGGTGAACGTGGATGTCGCCACCGGCGAGGAAACCGAGCTGGCGACCATTGACACTGAACTGGATCTCAGCGGTTTGGACTACAGCGAGACCGAGCACTGCTTCTATGTGATGGGCGCGGAGTATGCTTATGACTTTGAAGCCCAGCAGTTTGCCTGCCCCACCGGCCTGTACACCTTCACTCTGCCGGAGGCGGAGCAGGACATCACCCTGACGCAGGTGGCAGATTTTGGAATCTGGCCCGCCATCGGCAGCAAGCTGGCTCTGGACGAGGAGCAGAACGCCGCATACATTCTCCGGGGCGGCAACCTGGAAGACGACCTGTTCACCTACGAGTTTGAGACCAACACCCTGACCCAAACCGGCAAGCTGGGAAACCACGGCAGCATGTTCCTGGAGCCGGATCCCGACGAGGTCAACAGCATCACCCGGGATGAGCCCACCTCCCTGACCCTCAGCGCCGATGCCATAAACCTGTTTGTGGGCGGGCAGAAGAAGCTCACGGCCGAGATCAGCCCCTGGTGTCTGAAGGACAAGAGCGTGGTCTGGACCTCCTCCAATCCCACCGTAGCGACCGTGGATGAAAACGGCACCGTCACCGGTCTGAAGGAGGGTACTGTCACCATCACCGCCGCCTCCAAACTGGACAATACCGTCAGCGCCGCCTGCGACATCACCGTCATCGGCTCCGGCTTTACCATCCGTGCCGTGGGCAACAATGACAAGGGCGAAAGCACCCTGTTCACCTACGATTTGAAAACCGGCAAGGCCACCGGTCAGACCGCCGTCACCGACGAAAACGGCAAAGCTCTGCCTGTGGAGAGCGCTGCCATGGATTCCACCGGCAAGCTGTGGGTGCAGGACAACGTGGCCGATGCGGAGGGCAACGGCTACCGCCTGTACAACATCGACCCCGCTACCGGCAAGACCACCTTCACCTCCAATGTGAACACCAACAACTACGCCGTCGGCTCCATGCTCTTCAGCGACATGGCCGTGGATGGCATCCAGAACGTGATTATGGCTGTCAATGGTGAACAGCCCATCTTCTTCAGCGAGGATCCGGAAGAAAATGACATTGGCACTTCTTGGTTCAAGAATATCAGCAGCGAGGGCTTTGTAGGCATGGCCGCCGGCGAGACCTGGAGTTATTATGGATCCAACTACACCCGCTTCTACGCCCTGGATGCCGCTGGTCAGATCATTACCTGCGATCTGAGCTACTCCGCTTGGCTCGGCGGCTGGACCATCACAATGTCCTACTACGAATTCGACAGGGAAATGTCCTTTATCACCGACGAAAACGGCGTGTATCAGGATACCTTGGTCTACAACGCCGAGACTGACACCCCCATCCTGTTCCACTACACCGAGGACTGCACCGAGGTCTACGCCCTGAGTCTGGACAAGGCTACCGAGTCCGTCTCTCCCATCCTGCTGGGCAAGCTCGAGGGCTTCGCTACCGTGGCAGCCTATGAGATCGTCTATACCGGAATCGCGCAGAAAACTGCCGCTCCCATCGTGGACGAGCAGGCGCAGCAGGTCGTTCTGACCACCGCTGAGGAAGCCGGCCCCATGGGCACGACCAACGCCGTTTCTAACCCCGCCAAGGAGACCGAAGAGGAGGACACCAACACCACCGTCACCATCACCGCGAAGGAAGCTGCCGCCTCCGGCATGCTGGAGATCACTCTGGACGAGGGTGTGGAGCTGGTCTCTTTGGAGAGCCCCGCAATGCTTTCCAGCTACAAAAACACCGACGGCACCATTCGCTTTGCTTACGCCGGTGTGGAGGCGCTGGCTGAGGGCGATGTTATCGCCGTCCTGCGGGTGAAGCACGACAGCGTTACTGCCAAGGTCACCGTCACCGAGATTGAGCGGGGCGGGAAAACCATAGAAGATACCAACGCTGTGGAGCTTGCTCACAATTGGGGCGGCTGGAGCGTTACCAAAGAAGCCACCTGCACCGAACCCGGTGAAGAGAGCCGCGTCTGTGCCGCCTGCGGCAAGATCGAGACCCGTGAGATTCCTGCTTCCTCCGAAAATTGCCCCAGCCGGAGCTTTACCGACCTGGACACAAATGCATGGTATCACGCGTACACCGACTATGTCCTGCGGGAGGGTCTGATGAACGGTGTGGGCGATCACAAGTTTGAACCCGACGGCACCGTGACCCGCGCCATGGTCGTGACGCTGCTGTACCGCATGGCGGGTTCTCCTGAGGTCACGGCACATGCCGCCTTTGCCGACGTGAAGGAGGGCGCATGGTACGCCGACGCCGTTGCATGGGCAGAGAATGCCGGCATCGTTAAGGGCGTTTCCGAAGAGCTGTTTGCCCCCGACGATTCCGCGACCCGTGAGCAGCTTGTAACCTTCCTGTACCGCTATGCAGAGTACGCCGAGCTGGACACCTCCGCGAAAGCTGATCTGCGCACGTATCCCGATGCTGCTGCCGTCTCCGGTTATGCCGCCGATGCCATGGCATGGGCCGTCGGCTCCGGTCTGCTGGTGGGCGACGCGAAGGGAAATCTCCTGCCCGGAGATACTGCCAACCGCGTCCAACTCGCTGCCATCTTCACCCGCTTCGCGAACTGATTCCGCATTTCTCCGACCCTCCCGCCCACGGGAGGGTCGACCCACCTGTCGGCGGCAGCAAGGAAAGGCTGCTGCCCGGTAAATCAATTTGGAGGTGTTGCGCCTGAAGCGCAAATCTGCTATAATAGAGGCACGCAAATCGCAAGGAGGCGTGCCTGTGGAAGTGATTATTTATCGTGAACCCTGCTGGCTTTTGGAGGCTGCGGAGCTGGTATACGGTCTGGTAAACAATATCCCTGCCGAAAAGCTGACGCGCTCCGGTCTCTACTGCATCCCCGCTGAAGATGTGGCACGGATCCAGCGCAGCGCCTGCGCAGGGATCGACCCGGAAGACGAGCCGGTGCAGTATTATTTCCGGGGTGTTGCACTGGAGGGTTTTTCGGGCCGCCTGTCCTGTTTGGGCTGCAGCCTGCTCTATACCCACCTGGCCATTGAGCATCCCCGGCTCGAGGACTACTGTCAGGCGGTCTTGCTCGAGTGGAACGAATCCCGCGCAGCAGGTCTCCGGGTGAACGGAATCGACGGTTTTTCTCTGAGCTTTGAGTCAGCGGAGGGAGGCAAGACCATTTCTCTGTCCAAAGAATTGCTGGAGCTCCATGTCCCGGCGCTGTATCGGATGCAGCTTTTAGAGGTGTTTTCCGCCTTTGAGGAGCATTTGAGCCGGGTGGCAGAGCTGCTGCGCCCTGTGGTTGCGCGCCTCCCCGGACTTATGGAGCCGTGGACCTGCCGGATTCCCGCCCTTGCGCAGCAGTGGGAGGACTTTTTTCGGGAGCATCCCGCCCAGGAATTCTTTCTGCATCGTGCCCGTGTCAAGGACACCGGCTATCAAAAGCTGGAGATGGCCTTCCGCTTTTTCTCTCCTGCCGCTTCGCCGGGAAAATACTCGGAGGATTGCAAATGCCTGCGTTTTCACATGGGTGTCAGTATGCAGCCCGGCATCGAAGCGCCCAGCGCCGCCTATGCGCCGGAGGAATGGGAACTGACTGCCATGCGGCTCATGGCCAATTCTGCCCGGGTGGAGATGCTGCGTCTGATGACGGAGCGGCCTATGAGCGGACCGGAATTGGCACAAAGGCTGAATCTGAACCCCGGCTCCGTGTTCCGCGATCTGAACAGCCTGTACAACGCGCGGCTGTTGCTGGCGGAATCCGTCAATGGCTCCGGCCGCAACTATTACCGCACCAATGTATCCGTGGTTCGGCAAATCACGGCGCATATGGCAAGCTACATCCAGAATGACGTTTCCGGTGAATAAGATGTTTTGATTCTTTATAAGCATGAAAAAAGCACCTGCTTCGGCAGGTGCTTTTTTTAACGATATCCACTTGCAGTCCGCCGTTCTTTGCTTTGGCAAAAAAGACAAAAAAGACCTTTGCTTTTTGCCGCAGACCGTGTATAATGTACATAGGTATATCACTTTGTGTGATGATCTGAATACTGCAAGAAAGGACATAGAAGGAGGTTCATTATGGACAGGTTAAAGGATAAAGTGGCCGTTGTCACCGGTTCGACCAGTGGAATCGGGATTGGGATTGCCCGGCTGTTTGCGGCAGAGGGCGCACATGTTGTGATTTGCGGACGCCGGGAAGCAAAGGGACAGGCCGTTGTGGAGCGTATTATGAGCGAGGGCGGTAAGGCTTCTTATCATTTTATGGATATCACTGACACGGAGAGCGTCGAACGCTTATTTGCCGATACCGCCGAGAAGTACGGAAAGATCGACATCCTGGTGAACAATGCAGCCAATGTGGGTCAGAAGGACGGTCGGGTGGACGAGCTGACGCTGGAGATGTGGGATGCGATCCTTCAGAGCGACCTGCGCGGCACCTTCTACGCCACCAAGTGTGTTCTGCCCTATCTGCAGAAGAATGAAAACGGCGGCTCCATCATCAATATCGGCTCTATGGCCTCCTGCGGCGGAGATCTGGGTTCCACGGCCTATGCCTGCGCCAAGGCGGGCGTCGATATACTGACCAAGTACACCGCGCTGCAGTACGGCAAGCAGAATATCCGCTGCAACTGCGTCAGACCCGGACTGATTGTCACGCCGGAAAACGAAGCCCGCGTGCCGCAGGTTCTGAAGGATATCTTTACCAGCAACATCATGGTAACCCGTTACGGCTGCCCGGAGGATATCGGGCATATGTGCGTGTTTTTTGCCTCGGACGAGAGCAAGTATGTGACGGGACAGATTATCAATGTGGACGGCGGTCTGAACTCCCATGTGACCACCGTCGCCCAGTTCAGAGAGCTGCAATCCCGAACCTGGTAAATTCCGGCCTTAGCTGCGCTTCAAAAATAACAAAAGGACATTCCTTTTCCAACGCATTGTTGAAAAAGGAATGTCCTGCTTTTTTTAAAAATTTTTTTGAAAAAAGTTTTGACTCGGACAGACGTGTGTCCGGTGCGGAAGATATAATGATGGACGTAAGGAGCGGCGGAGGTTCCAATGCACGCCGCGAGGATACTTTGAGGGGCAGCGCGGGCGGGTTCTCGCTGCGCACAGGGGAGACATGGACAAAAATAAGGACATTGAGATTATACTTGCGACGCCTCATCTGCTACATTATAGTTCAGAGGTGGCGGAGATGGCGAAAGAGGACAAGGAACTGCTGAACAGTGTTTATCGCGAGATCAGCGAGACGATGGGCACCGACACGGCGATGGAGATGTACCGTATGTTCCGGGGACAGCAGATTTCTTTTCCCGTCCGCTTTTTTAACCCCGAGTGTATCCGCCAAAAAATCATAGAGGAGTACGACGGCAAAAACATCGGCATGCTGGCGAAAAAATACGATTACTCCGAAAAAACCGTTCGAAGGATCATCAAAAAAAGCTTGGAGGAGAGATAACAATGGCATGGAAGGATCTGTTGAACAAAAGCAAGGAAATGGCAATGAAGGGTGCAGCCACGGTGAAAAACAGCGCCGTAGACGCGAAAGACAAGCTTTCCCAATCCCGCGCGGATAAAAAAGCTGCCGCTGCACCCATAGACGGAGCGATCATTCGATACGCTGTTGTCTACTTGGGCGGTTTAGCCAAATACCCGAAGAAGCTGACCGGCGAGATCGGAATGAATATTATGCCCGATCGTTTCTATTTTCGCCCGTTGCCCACGACAAAAATGGAAGAGGATTTTGAGATTCCATACTCTGCCGTTGAGAACTTTGAGCTCAAGAGGCATCAGATTACCAATACGGAGATGATGCTTTCCAACAGCGGCGACCTGAGATCCATGGAGCAGGAAAATAATATTGAGATCACTTACCGCGAAGACGGAAAGAAGATCGTTTTGCGGCTGGAAATGCTAACCGGCATTACCCTGTACGGGCAGGCGGGAAAGTGCAGAGAGATGATGGACGTTCTCCGCCAGCACGATATTTTGGACAAGCTGCAAAAGAGCGCACAGCAGGCGACGGCATCTGCCGCGGTATCCGTGACCGATGAGCTGAAAAAAATGAAAGAGCTGCTGGACATGGGCATTCTGACGCAGGAAGAATTTGACGCGAAGAAAAAACAACTACTTGGACTGTGAGGAGAAAAACAATGAAACATTCTAACAACTTATTTCGCCTTATCTTAACGGGACTCTGTGCCCTTTCCCTGATTGCGCTGTTCTTTACCTTTGCGACCTCCACGGTGACGGCCTCCGTCGGTGAAGCGGAAAGCAGCGCCTATGAAAGCGTATCCGGCTGGGAGGCGGCGTTCTTGTCCTTGATCGGCTGGATCATCGTTGCGGCCCCCGTGGCAATGCTGGCGGTGCAATATATCGACGCGCTTGCACCCTATCGGAAGCTGTCCTTCGTCCTGCCGATTGCAACGATTCTTGAGCTGTTCCTGCTGCGGTTTGCGACAGATCTGTTTGCCTCTGCGGGCGACGTCTCCGGCTCGGTCAGCATCGAAACGACAACCTCGGCGGGCACGGGCTTTTATTTGATGCTCTTTGCGCAGCTCGGCGTCCTTGCGTGCTGGTTTATGATGCAGAAAAAATCCGCTGACGAAGCGGAGTAATAAGCATAGGAGGAAAAGAAAATGGCTTTTTTGGATAAACTCGGCAAGGCAACACGGGCAACCGTGGAATACAGCGCGACACACAGAGTGTCTCAGCTTCGTGAAATTGAGCGCCGCGCCAAGAGCGAAGGCAAGACGCTCAACGACCACTTCTACGAAGAAAAAGCGAAAGCCCTTGAAATGCAGCAGAAGGCCCGCGACGCACAGACGCGCTTCGGGGAACGATAAGCAAACAGAGCGAAAACGAAAGGGAAAAATACGTCATGTCTGTAACAGTTACCACCGGCAATACCGTCACGGTATCGGGCATCTATAGATGTACGAAGTGCCGCAATGAGATCACCTGCGTCAAGGGCAATCGCTGTCCGCCCTGTATTTCCTGCAACCATACGACCTTTGTCATGGTGCGGGAGGCAAAGTAGCAACCTCGCAAATCAGGGGTGTACGAAGTCGGTAGTTCCTGCACGAGATTGCCACGACCGCGGAGCGCTCTCGCAATGACATAGAAGGGAAGCTTGCAGGTGGTTGGCAGTTTCTGCACCGACTTATGACATGTCCCCGCCCTACAGCGAGAAAACAGCACCCCGCCGAATTCTTTTCGGCGGGGTGCGTTTGTTACTCAAATTCTTTCAGCTTGACTGCGCTTTCTGCGTCCAAACGGTAGATCGCCTCGGTGTCTGCGTCGAGGAGGGATTCCTTGGGGTCCTCTGCGGCGTAAAACACGCAGGTGCCGCAGGAGGAGGAGATCTTTCTTGGGACAGGTGCCATGCGCGCGGTCAAGCCGGCACCTGTAAGCGCGCGGTGGGATTTCAGCGCGGCAAGGTGGGTGTGAAAGGTGGCGAGATATTCCGTCATGCCTTTGTCAGCGTCAGGGAGAACTCGTCGTCCTCCAGCGGCTTGACCGTGACGGTATAGCCGGAGTGGTTGGCAAAGCGGGTGACGTTCTGCACGGCGGGGTTGTTATCCACCAGTACCTCCAGCGTTGCGGGGTGATTTTTTTCGATGGCGCGCTGCACCTGAATGACGGGCAGCGGGCAGGCAAGACCTCTTGCGTCGATCATGGTCAGGACTGCTCCTTTCTCAGATGGGTCACGGAGACAATCAGCAGGAACACGAGGCAGACAATCGTTGCGACGGGACCGTTTACGCCGGTGCCGTCTGCGGAGGAGGCGGTCTTCAGCGTATGTGCGGCAGCAGCGCCGGCGAGCATACCGAGAACGGTGATTGCGCTGTCGCTGTTGCCCTCACCGGCGAGGATGAGCTGACGCAGCGGGCAGCCGCCCAGCAGCGCGCAGCCCCAGCCGACGACGGTCATGCCGAGCAGGTTCCACAGCCACTCCGTGTGGGCAATGGGCTGATCTGCAAAGCCAAATTTGATGTAGGTGGAGACGGGGACGCCTTCGATCAGGGCGCGCAGCAGGTTGCCGCCGAGGACGGCGAGAATGATGCAGCCGAAGGCAGCCAGCAGACCGAATTCCTTGAACATGACGGCGTCACGGATGCCGCCGACCATACAAAGGCGGCTTCTCTGGGCGATCGCGCCGACGATCAGACCGATGCCGAGAGCGATGAACCACGGGGCGTGCATGGAGCCCGGACCGCTTTCGGAGGCGGCGAAGAAGGTCACGCCGATGAAGGTGAGGATAAAGCCGAAGGTGAGCATCACAGGGAAGGTGAAGCCTTCGACCTTGCTCTGCTTATAGGCTCTGCCGAGGGAGAAACCCTTTTTCAGGAAGACGATGCCCAGCAGGATGCCGAGGATGAAGCCGACCAGACCGACGATGGCGTTCAGATCGCCGCCGCCGATACGGATGACCATGCGCAGCGGGCAGCCGAGGAAGACCAGCGCGCCGACCATGACCGCAGCGCCGAGGGTGAAGCGGAGCACGGGGGAGCTGCCGCCCTTGGGCTTAAATTCCTTGCCGACCAGCGCCATGACCATTGCGCCCACGACAATGCCCACGATCTCGGGACGGAAATACTGCACGATGCTCGCCTGATGCAGCTTGGTCGCGCCTGCGATATCGCGCAGGAAGCAGGCAATACAGAAGCCCATGTTCTTGGGATTGCCGAGGGCGGACAGCACCACTGCGGCGGCACCGACGACAAGCCCGCAGAGCATGACGAGCCAGTGACGCTTGAAGAAGTTCTCTTTTTTCATTCCATTCTCTCCTTACTTTTTTTGGACGCATTCTATCATGCGTTCATCTTTTCTAAGTATAACGAAAATGCGGCGGTTTGTCAATACAAAAGAATAGAGGCGAGACCGCATACAAAAGTAAGATCGCCGCGTCGCTGCGCTCCTCGCAATCCACACGCGAAAAAACGCACCACGATAAACGAAACAGCCCCTGTAGGGCTGGGACATGTCCCAGCCGTCCGCGAAGCGGCAGACGGTACAAACAAGCAAGCATGTACGCAGCCGTTAGTTCCTACACGCGTCGGGGACATGTCCCCGCCCTACAGGGGTGCGGCGTTTTTTGGGGTGCGTGTGGGAGAACGCCGCGTTGCTGGGCGCCTCGCAATGACAAAGGGTGCGGGGGATGGGGACGGTGGGAAATGCGTGATTCTGTTTCGGGGATTGCGATTTTTGGCGGATATGCTATAATGAGAAAAAACGGCGGCGGAGGATGCTATGATTTATCTTGACAATGCCGCGACCTCGTTTCCGAAGGCACCCGGGGTCAGCGACCGAATGAAATACTATCTCGACAGCGTCGGTGCGAGCATCAATCGCGGTGTTTATGCCTCCGCACAGGAGGCGGGGCTGGAAACGCTCCTTCTGCGGGAACGGCTGTGCGGTTTATTCCGTCATCCCGATCCGACCCATGTGCTCTTGACCTCCGGTGCGACCGCAGCGCTGAACCTTGCCGTCAAGGGCTTCCTCCGACCGGGCGACCGCGTTTTGGTCAGCAGCATGGAGCACAACGCCGTGATGCGCCCGTTGGTACAGCTCGGCGTGCATTTTGAGCGTGTCCCGTGCGACCGAGAGGGGCGGCTCAATCTTGAAGCGGCGGAAAAAATGCTGCAAGAGGAGACACGCCTGTTCATCCTCTGTCACGCCTCGAATGTCTGCGGCACGGTACAGGACGCGGCGACGGTCGGAAAGTTATGTAAACTCCACGGTGTACCGCTCCTGCTTGACGCGGCGCAGACGGCGGGGCATTATCCGGTGGATTTTGAAGCCTTGGGCTTGAGTGCGATGGCAATCCCGGCGCACAAGGGGCTGCTCGGTCCCCAGGGGATTGGTGCGCTGCTGGTTACGCGGGAGTTTGCCGCGCAGCTTGACCCTTTGATTGTCGGCGGCACGGGAAGCCTGTCCGATTCCGAGGCGCTGCCGCCCTTTATGCCCGACCGTTTTGAGTCGGGAACGCCCAATCTGCCGGGTATTTACGGCTGGGCGGCTGCGCTGGAATATATTGACCAAATCGGTATCAGCGCCCTGCGCGCCCATGAGACGGCGCTTACGGAACGCTTTTTGAACGGACTGCGCGGGATCAAAGGGGTGCGTTTGGCAGGCACTTGGGCGCTTGCGGATCGTGTGGGCGTGCTTGCGGTCGATTTTGAAACCCTTGACAACGCCGAGGCATCCGACCGTCTGGAACGGGACTTCGGCATCCTGACGCGCTGCGGGATGCACTGCGCACCGTCGGCGCATAAGACACTCGGAACCTTTCCGCAGGGCGTGGTACGATTCTCCGTCGGGTATCGCACAACGGAGGCGGAGATTGACGCGGCGCTTGCGGCAATTGCTCAAATGACAGAATGAAAGGTGGAACTCTCAATGAAACGCATTGCAATCATTACCGGCGCAAGCTCAGGCATGGGGCGTGAGCTTGTATTGCAGCTTCCGCAGTGGGAGCAATTTGACGAGCTGTGGGTCATTGCCCGCCGCGCCGAGCGGCTGGAGGCACTGAAGGAGGAGGTCAGCATTCCCGTCCGTCCCGTCAGCCTTGACCTGACTGACCCTGATGCGCTGCGCCATTATGCCGACCTTTTGGAGACGGCAAAGCCGAACGTCGGACTGCTGGCGAATGTCTCCGGCTTTGGAAAATTCGGGCGCTACGATCAGATCCCCCTGGAGGACTCGATGCGCATGATCGACCTCAACTGCAAGGCGCTTGTCGCCATGACGGAGCTGACGCTGCCCTACATGAAGCGCGGCGCGAGGATTTTGAACCTCGATTCCCTCTCTGCGTTCCAGCCCGTGCCGTATATCAATGTCTACGGCTCGACCAAGGCGTTCGTTTTGAGCTATTCCCGCGCGCTGAATCGTGAACTGAAGCCGCGGGGCATCCGCGTGATGGCGGTCAACCCGGGGTGGGTCAAGACGGAATTCTTTGACCATGCCTTGCAGACAAGCGACAATGCCGTGACCTATTACAACAAGTTCTATGAGGCAAAGGACGTGATGGCGACGGCGCTTAAGGATCTGTACAGGTCGAAGAAGGATGTTTCAATCCACGGCTTCCCGGTCAGAATGCAGGTGCGCATGGTAAAGCTCCTGCCGCACAGCCTTGTGATGAATATCTGGATGAAGCAGCAGAAGCATAACAAATTGCCGGAGGAGGACTGAGCGGCTGCGGCGTGCCCCTTGCGGGGCTGTATGTGCCTTGCGATGACAAATTAAGATGGTTCCTGCACGAGATTGCCACGTCGCTGCGCTCCTCGCAATGACAGGGGAGGTTACCCTCCTTGTCATTGCGAGACCAGTGCGCACACTACCCGCAAGGGGTACGCCGCATCCGTAACGCTCCTTCGTCGCGAACGGCTGCGCAGTGGTCGTGGCAATCTCAGGTTGTGGGTTTGTACGCGGTTGGTAGTTCCTGCACGAGATTGCCACGTCGCTGCGCTCCTCGCAATGACATGGGAGGGAAGCTTGTACACAATTGGTAGTTTCTACACGCGGCTTATGACTGTCCCCGGTCTACAGGGCGTGGGCTGAAAAATTTTGCCGAAAAAGGCGGCGTTTCTTTTGCGGCACCGTCACCTTTTTCGCCGCCCGTCATAACATGGAATGAGCGCAGAGCTCATAACTGAAACGGGAGGTTCCTGATTATGAATTGCAACTCGAACGGTTTTGGCGGCTGCTGGTGGATCATCATCCTCATCCTCTTGTTCTGCTGCTGCGGCAATAACGGCAACTGGCTGAACAACGGCTGCGGCTGCGGCTGTGGCTGCGACAACAACTGCGGCTGCTGACGGAAGTCACCACATTTCATTTCGACGGAGGGGCGCTTGCCCCTCCGTTTTCACGATTTTCGGCTTTCTTAAACGGCATAACACAAAGGGGGTAGCTTTTTTCGATTGGATATGATAAAATAACGCATAACCGCCCGTTACGCTAACATATATTTACCATCCCGAAGGGAGATGTACTATGGAACAAAACAAATATGAGGAACAGTCCGAGGCGCAGCGAACCGTGGGTTATCGGCGTCCCGAGCGTAACCGCAGAAAGAAACGCACGCTCGGCGTAACCTCCTTGCTGCTGGCGCTGTCGGCGCTGTTGGCAATTCTCGCCTTTTGCGTTTATGCACTTTTGTCCTATCGTTCCGGCTCACTCGCAGGCAGCGATGTGCAGCTCGGGCGGAGCGTGGTCATTGCTGCGACGATTCTGTCCGTCCTTGCCGTGGTACCGGCGTCTGTCAGCTTCTTCCTGCGCAGGCAGAAAAAGGGAATGTCTGTTGTCGGCTTGCTTCTGTCGATGCTGGTGCTTGTTACTTGCTGCTTGGGACTTTATGCCTACCGTTATATGTTCGGCACACTGAAACAGGGGGAACGGCTGGATCAGGAGCAGTTGAATGTTGTGCAGTTCGAAGAGAACGGTGCGATTATCCGCGACAACGAAGCACAGGGAAGCACCGTTTCTCCGGAGGAAATCGAGAAAAAAACCTATAATCAGGAAATCGAATGGGAAGCCATCGACTACGCGGATTTGCCGGAGGGCGCGCGGGCGCTTTTAGACGGCGTGAAGCCCACAGGCCCCAGCTATTTGCTTGACGGCTCCGAACAGGTTACGAATTTCCTTCTGTTTGGTCTGGATAAGGTCAACTCTTCCGACAGCATTATTCTGCTGTCCGTGGACGACGCACATAAGAAGATTAAAATGATTTCCATTCCCCGCGACTCCTATGTGCGGATCCCGGAGTGGGGCACCTATGCAAAACTGACCTACACCTATCACTGGGGCGGCGCGCAGATGGCAATCGGTACAATCAACCAAAACCTCTCCCTCAATGTCAAGGATTATATTGCCGTAGATTTTGAGCAGCTTGCCGATATTGTCGATTTGGTCGGCGGCGTCGAGGTGGAGCTTGACTGGAACGAGGTATATTACCTACGGGGCAAGCAGGATAACCTGAACGTAGGAAAGTGCCTCCTCATGGGTGATGCGGCGCTGTCCTACGCCCGTATTCGCAGCAGCAGTGCTTCCGACAATGAGATCAAGCGCACGGGGCGCCAGCGTCAGGTGCTGACCTCCCTGATGCAATCCGTCCAGCGGATGCCGATCGGGGATTATCCGGGATTTATCCGTTCCTGCCTCGGTATGTGCACGACCTCCTTCTCCGCAGAGGAGCTGATGGATATCGCGCTGAAGGCGGTGCAGGGCGGCTATACGATTGAATCCTACGCGCTTTTGGAAAATGTGGAGTATTGGGGCGGCATCTTTGGAGAGGAGCAGTATTTCTACTGTGTTTACGATCTCCACCGCGCAAGCGATTGGATCTACCGAACCGTTTACGAAGACCTGTATGTCTCCGGCTATCCCGATGAATAAAAATTTCCCCCGCTGCACGAGAGCGCAGCGGGGGAGTTTTCTTTTGCTTATTGTTTGGCGGCTTTCGTGCTCTCGCGATCCTCCTGCGGAAGAACCTTTGCGAGGATTACGCCGAGAACAGCGGCAATGGCGGTGCCGCTGACGGTGACATTTCCGATGCTGATGCCGGAGGAAAGACCTAAACCGATGACCAGCATGACGGCGGCAATGACCAAATTATAGCTCTTGGTGAAATCCACATGGTTTTCCACGAGCATCCGCAGACCGACGGAGGCAATCATGCCGAACAGGATGACGGAAACACCGCCCATGACCGCAGCGGGGATGCTGGTAAGAACGCCGGAGACCTTGCCGAAAAGCGAAAGGACGATGGCAAAGACGGCTGCGATGCGGAGGGTTGCGGGGTTGTAGTTCTGCGTTGCGGCAAGCACGCCGGTGTTCTCGGAATAGGTCGTTGCGGCGGGACCGCCCATTGCGCCGGAGAAGATCGAGGCAAGACCGCAGCCCAGCAGCGTCCGATGCAGACCCGGGTCTTCGATGTAGTTGTGTCCCGTGACCGCACCGTTAGCGGTGATGTCACCGACATGCTCGACGAAGGTGACGATGGAGATTGGGGCAATCATGGTAATGGCGAAGCTGACCGCGTCCCAATTTTTGAAAGCGGGCAGGGAGACCTTCGGCAGAGTGAACCAGCTTGCCTGCGCGACCTTCGCGGTATCGACCATGCCGAGGGCGAGGGAGAGCAGATAGCCGACCACGATGCCGATCAGAATGGGGACGAGCTTGATGAAGCCGCGCGTGAAGAACATCACGAGAATGATGGTGAGGATCGTCACGACGGCGACAAGCCAGTTCTTCCAAAGCGGGATGCCTTCAACGACGGTGGTGATGTTGCTCATCGCGGTGGGGGCAAGCATCATGGCGATGATGATAATCATGCAGCCGGTGACGATGGGCGGGAAGAAGCTTGTAATGCGTTTTGCACCAAAGAGCTTCACCAAGCCGGCAAGCAGGAGGTACAGCACGCCGGAGGCGATGATGCCCCATCCGACATAGGAGGCAAAGCCGTCAATGGAATTGTCCTTGCAATGCGCGGCGACGGCGCAGATGGAAGCGATGAAGGAGAAGCTGGAGCCCATAAAGGCAGGGACGATGCCGCGGGTAATCAAATGGAAGATAAGGGTGCCGATGCCCATGCAAAGCAGAGTGACGGCGGGGTCGAGACCGGTCAGCGCGGGGACGAGGACGGTTGAGCCGAACATAGCAAACACATGCTGGATGCCCAGTACGGCGGCACGACCCGGCTTATCACCGCCCCATAGGATTTGATTCAGTTTCCGATTCATAATATCCTCCTAAAAAGTGATATACCCAGTATAGCATAATTCGGCGGAAAGTGCAATCTTTTCTGAAAGAACAGGCAGGAAAAGCTGAAAAAGGGGATAGACATTTGGAACTTCCTTTGGTAAAATAAAGCTAACTGTAATAAAGGAAAAGTGCGACAAACGCAAAAACGAAAAGGAGACACCATAATGAAATGTCCGTATTGTGGCTACCAAGAGAGCAAGGTCGTCGATTCCCGGCACTCTGACGATGACACCAGTATCCGCCGCCGCAGAGAATGCCTTTCCTGCCAGAAGCGTTTTACGACCTATGAGACGGTGGAGAGCCTGCCGATTGCCGTTGTAAAGAAGGACAACAGCCGTGAGCCCTTTGACCGCAATAAGATTCTGCGCGGCATGGTGCGCGCCTGTGAAAAGCGTCCCGTGAGCATGGCGGATTTAGAGGCGGCGGTGTCGGAGATTGAACAGATCGTGCAGAATTCTCTGGAGCGCGAGATTCCGTCGCAAAAGATCGGCGAGCTGGTGATGGAGCGGCTGAAGCCCTTGGACGAGGTCGCCTATGTGCGCTTTGCCTCGGTCTACCGCCAGTTCAAGGACATCAACAGCTTTATGCATGAGCTGACAAAGATCCTGGAGGAGAAGTAAGATGAGACGGGCGATCATTGTATTATCGGTGATCTTAGCGCTCCTTCTGGTGGTTGCCGGCGTGTTGTATTTTACCACGGATCGGACACCCGCACAGCCCGCGCCCCCTGAGACGACGGTGCCGACGACCACGGAGCAGCCGTCAACGCAGACGCCCACCACGGAACCGCCGACCACCACCACCGAACCCCCCGCCGTCCTGATCCCTGCGGAGAGCGTGTACATTTTAAGCGGTAAGGCGGTGGAGTGCTATACCGTGCAGAGCTACTACGACACGCTTTATACTTATATCCGCGTGTCGGATTTTGCCGAAGCGACCGGTCTGACCCTGGAAAGCGAGCAGCCCCTGCGCCTTACGGGAGCGGATACCGTGGAAACCACGGATGACGGCATCCTCGCCAACGGAAAACCCTTCGGGCAAGCAGCAACCTATCTTTATTTGCCGGAGGAAGGCGGGCTGCTGCCGCTGCCGGAAACGGCGGAGGCGCTCGGCTATCCGATATGGACGGATGAGGAGAGCGGCATCACTTATATCACGCCCGCCGCAAGAGCCTTTGAGATTCCGGAGAATGTCAACGTCCCCGTGCTGATGTACCACGCGGTCAGTGACAACATGTGGGGCATTGACGAGCTGTTCGTCAGCCCGTCGAGCATGGAAGAACAGCTTGCCTATCTCGTGGAAAACGGCTATGATGCCATCTGGTTTGAGGATCTGGCGCACATCGAGGACTATGACAAGCCCGTCATTCTGACCTTTGACGACGGCTATGACGACAACTATAACGAGCTTCTGCCGCTGCTGCAAAAGTATCAGGTGAAGGCAACGGTATTCGTGATTGGCAACGCTGCCGGAATGATACACAAAATGACTGAGGAGCAGATCCGCGAAATGGCGGACTCGGGTCTGGTGTCCATCCAGAGCCACGGCTACACCCATGACGATATGGATGCCATGGGGGAGGAGACGCTGGAATACGAGCTGAGCGAGACGAAAAAGGTCATTACCCGCATCACGGGCAGAATTCCCTATGTTCTGTGCTATCCGACGGGAAAGTTCAGCGATCTGACGTTGGAGGTTGCCGAACGCCACTACCTGTTCGGCATCAAGATGGTCGGCGGGCAGTATAATACCTCTGACGATCCCTTCCTGGTCAGCCGCTTCTATATCTCGCGCTATACGGATATCTACACCTTTGCCTCATATATCTCCGCAGCGGGCACATAACAAAAACGACGCAAGCCGACGAATGCCGGCTTGCGTTTTTTATCATGGAGCTTTATTTTTCGATGTGTAAAGCACCGCTTCCGGCAAAAGGCTGACGGCGGCGGCATCACGGAAAATGCGCTGAGAAAACGGCAGGAAAAAGACCCGCTGCCGACGACAACAGCACGCGAGCAGGTTTGGGGAGTATGCATTGCAAGCCACAGAATTGATGTATTACATATAAAATATACAATTTTAGAAATATTATACGAATATAGCGTGCATTGAAAAAAGACGATGGGAGTCTGAAATTGTGCAGTTTGCATAATTTTTGTCGAAAAAATTTGTGAATATTATTTGCGGTGCATAGTATTGCGCTTTTTTTGCTGCCGTGCTATACTGAATACATCCCACAAAAAAAGGAGCAACATTATGAAAAAGTATACAAGAAAGCTTCTCTCGCTTTTCCTCGCTCTCGTAATGATCTTCTCCCTGATTGCCACGCTCCCCAGCGCAAGTGCTGCGACCTTCTCGTATAACACGGGAACACGCGGCGTGGTTTGCACCTCTCTCAGCAGCAAAGCGCAGGCATATTACACCGGCTCTTATGTTTATAGCACGCTTTCCACGAAAACCGCCTCGACCATCAAGTCGAGTCTCAAAACCCTGATGACCAATACGCACTCGACGATTACGACCTATACCAATCTGAAAACCTACACCAAGTACTCCGACGCGACGTCCGGCAGCTCCTCCAAGATGACGCTCCTGTATACCTCCAACTCCGTCAGCAGCGCATGGGACAGCACCGTATGGAACCGCGAGCATGTTTGGCCCCAGAGCCTCGGCACCTTTACCACCTCCAACTGCGGCGCGGATATGCACCATCTCAGACCGGCTGATCCCAAGATTAACTCGACGCGCAATAACCTCCCCTACGGCAATGTCCGCAGCAGCGGCAGCTATAAGACCGCAACGACCTCTTCCGGCACCGTCGGCGGCTACTACACCTCTTCTTATTTTGAACCCCTCGATAATGTCAAGGGCGACGTCGCTCGTATCCTGCTGTATTGCTACGTCCGCTGGGGCGAAAGCAATCTGACCGATGTCATTCAGAGCACCGATGTTCTCCTGAGCTGGTGCAAGTCCGATCCCGTCGATACTTGGGAAATGGGCAGAAACGATGTCGTCCAGGGCATTCAGGGCAACCGCAATGTCTTCATTGACTATCCCGAGTATTGCTGGCTGATCTTCGGCAAGAGCGTGCCCTCCGGCATGACCACTCCCTCCGGCATGGCAGGCGGCTCCTCCTCGAGCAGTTCCTCCGGCAGCTCCTCCGGCAGTTCTTCCGGCAGCACGACCACTTCCGGTACGACCTATACGCTCGTGACCTCCGCGCCGAGCAGTTGGGCAGGCGACTATGTCCTCGTCGGCAAGTCCGGCTCTACCTACTATGTCCTCGATGCTTCCGGCTCTTACACGGGTACGAACGCCGGCTCCACCTCCGCTGCGAAGACACTCTCCGCCGCCGGCATTACCATGAGCGGCAGCACGCTGTCGGGTGTTTCGAGCAAATATGTCTACACCTGCGGCAAGACCGGCTCGTATTATTACTTCAAAATGAAGGGTTCGTCGAACTACCTGACCTATAAGTCCAAGGGCTTGACGACCTCCACAAGCTATAGCGGAACTGCGGCGCAGTGGTCGATTTCCTTGTCGTCCGGCGCAGCGCTGCTGAAAAACCGCAGTGCCAGCACCTATTATTTAGGTTTCAACGCTTCGTCGAAGATGTTCCGTTGCTATACTTCGACCTCGTCTTATAAGCTCTATCTCTATAAGGCAAACTAAACCAAAAAATCAGACGCAAGGCAGCATCCGCTGCCTTGCGTTTTAGTCTGTCAAAGAATCCTTGCTTCCGGAAAGGGAAACAGGGGGTTTGGCGTAATTCCGGATAAACAGGAGAAGGAACCTTGATAAAAGGCGTTGATCCAACTCCAATGTGCCGGCTTTTTCATACCAATCATCAATTCATTAGCACGATGCGCCGTCTTGTGCAGAATTTGACGCACTTACGATACTGTGAAATCTAAAACTTAATAAAGAAGCTTCGTCTGTGGATCGTAGGCCACGACGACTCGGTGTGCCGACCGCGAAGCGGCAGACGGTACAGGGGAACAGATTTGTACGCAGTCGACCTCGGCGTGCCGACCGCGAAGCGGCAGACGGTACAGGGGAACAGATTTGTACGCGGTCGGTGGTTCCTGCACGGGATTGCCGCGTCGCTTCGCTCCTCGCAATGACGTGGGGGAGGCTACCCTCCTTGTCATTGCGAGACCGGTGCGCACACTACCAGCAAAGGGTGCGTTGCATCTGTAACACTCCAGCATCGTGAAAGACTGCGCATCGGTCGTGGCAATCTCCGGCCGTAGGTTTGTACGCAGTCGACCTCGGCGTGCCGACCGCGAAGCGGCGGACGGTGCAGACGGACAGGTTTGTACAGCTACATTTGAATTAGAATCGTGCGAAGCACACTACGACCCACTGAATCAGAGAACAGATTGCCACGGGCTCGCAATGATATGTCGGCGACTTTTTCGACATGCTGAAACGCAAGGCAGCACCCGCTGCCTTGCGTTTTTTGGGGGGATGCATCCTTTCCTTTGCGTCGCTCGGAAAGACTGTCGGTAAAACGCCTTATTTTTCGAGCTGTGTTTGCAGGTCTTTGAGGGCCTCGGGGGTGTCAACATCGGTCAGCTCTTTTTGCGCGACCTCCACCGTTATGAGACGATCGGGATGGCAGCGAATGACGCTGTTGCCGCCGTGATCCTCAGTCAGCGCCAGCAGCTCGCCGTAAAACTCGCGGGGGAAAATACAGGGATTGCCGCGTTTGCCGTTGTGCGCCGCGCCGACGATATACTGCGGATGCTCCCGCCAGCAGGTGACGACGCGCGCAACGGAAGTGCTGCCCAAAAGCGGTTGGTCGGATACCATATATAATATTGCGTCACATTCCGAGAGCGCCTGCGTTCCGAGGGCAATCGTGTGGCTGATGCCGTAGTCGGGGTGCCTGTTTTCCATCGGCTCGAAGCCGAATTCTCTTGCCATTTCCGCAATCTCCGGATACTGCGTGACGACGGCGACACGGGAAAACACATCCTTCGGCACGGCCTCCAGCGCGTGACGGATCAGAGATTTGCCGTTTACCTCCGCCGCAAGCTTGTTTTTGCCGAAGCGTGCCGCGTTTCCGGCAGCCATGATGACGCAGCCGATTTTTGCAGTTTGCATGTTTTACCCTCCGATTCCTATTGTTTAACTTCTCCCGTTCAGGGTAGGAATATGCGAGTCTGCGTAACGCTCGTTCCTCGCAAACGGCTGCGCTACCGCGTCGCCGGCGCTCCTCGCAATCTACATGCGGAAAACGCACCACGATAAACGAAACAGCCCCTGTAGGGCGGGGACATGTCCCCGCCGGGTGTAGGAACTGCCAAGTGCGTACAGACTTGGAAGCATGAGATTGCCACGACCACTGCGCAGCCGTTCGCGAGGAACAAGCGTTACGGATGCGGCGCACCCCTTGCGAACAGTGTGCGCAGCGGTCTCGCAATGACAAATTAGGGCAGCCTTTCCGTGTCATTGCGAGGAGCGCAGCGACGTGGCAATCTTGTGCAGGAACTGCCAAGTGCGTACAGACTTGGAAGCATGAGATTGTCACGACCACTGCGCAGCCGTTCGCGAGGAACAAGCGTTACGGATGCGGCGCACCCCTTGCGAACAGTGTGCGCAGCGGTCTCGCAATGACAAATTAGGGCAGCCTTTCCGTGTCATTGCGAGGAGCGCAGCGACGTGGCAATCTTGTGCAGGAACTACTAAGTGCGTACAGACTTGTTCGCCCACACCGTCTGCCGCTTCGCGGTCTTAGGGGACATGTCCCCGCCCTACAGGGGCAGCAACGAACGGGGGAGTACGTTGGAGTCCTTCGCCCTTCGTCTCATATAGTATATCCGCTTTATCGGAGATTTTCCAGCCCTTTCTTTTTTTTGCGTTATTTTGCAAATAGGATAACGATTTTTCTTTCCTTTCCGTACATTTTATGATATACTCAAAATGTATAATCAGAACGAGCTGTTTTTTGTTTATTTCGTTCGAAATCATCGTCAGGAGGTTTACATAATATGAATGTTGGCAAAAGCGTAGCCCGCGTTGACGCGTTTGACAAGGCTACCGGCAGAGCCAAATACACGGATGACCTGTGCGACCGTCGTGCGCTCGTCACCCGTGTGGTTCGCTCCACGATTGCGCACGGCTATGTGAAATCCGTTGACATCTCGGAAGCCGAAAAAGTTCCCGGCGTAGTAAGAATCTTCACCTGCTTTGACGTTCCGGATATCAAATTCCCGACCGCCGGTCACCCGTGGTCGGTGGAGGAGGCACATCAGGATGTCGCCGACCGCCGTCTGCTCAACCGCCATGTCCGTTATTACGGCGACGATGTGGCTGCCGTTGTGGCGGAGGACGAGGTTGCCGCAGCGCAGGCTGCCGCCTTGGTCAAGATCGAGTATGAAACACTGCCCTTCGTCCTCGATGTGCAGGAGGCGATGAAGGAGGGCGCACCGCAGCTTCACAAGAATTACCCCAACAACATCTTAAAGCATACCTCGAGCCGTAAGGGCAACTACGAAGAGGCAATCAAGGAGGAGGGGCTGATCTGCGTCGATAAGTGGTACAACACGCCGATGGTGCAGCACTGCCACATCGAGAACCATGTTGCCTATGCCTACGAGGAGTCGGGCAAGATCGTCATTGTCTCCTCCACGCAGATTCCCCACATTGTCCGCCGCACGGTTGGTCAGGCGCTCGGCATCGACTGGGGCCGCGTCCGCGTGATTAAGCCCTATATCGGCGGCGGCTTTGGCAACAAGCAGGATACCTTGTATGAGCCGCTGGTCGCGTGGCTGTCCATGCAGCTCGGCGGTCGGCTCGTCAAGATTGACATTCCCCGTGAGGATACCTTTGTCTCCAACCGCGTGCGCCACGCCATCCGTTTCCATATGGTCTCGTGGCTGCGTCCGGATGGCACCTTTGTTGCGCGCAAGGTCGAGTGCTTCTCCAATCAGGGCGCTTACGCCTCCCATGGTCACTCCATCGTCGCCAAGGCGATGGGCTCCTTCCCGCAGCTCTATCCCTGCGATAACTTCGACTGCGATGCCTATACCGTCTTTACCAACCGCTCCACCGCAGGCGCGATGCGCGGCTACGGTATGCCCCAGGCGTCCTGGGCGCATGAGTGCCATATTGAGGATATCTGCAAGGTCTTAGGCGTCGATTCGCTGCAATTCCGCCGCGACCATATCATGCCCGTCGGCTATGTGGACGGCTTCTCGAAGAACGAGAACTATTATGACAGCTTCAATCAGTGCTTCGACAAAGCGATCGCCTATATCGACTATGACCGCAAGCACAAGGAATACGAGCATCAGACCGGCGACATCCGCAAGGGCGTGGGCATTGCGCCCTTCTGGTACAACACCGCCGTCTGGCCCATCGCGCTGGAGCATTCCTCCTGCCGCATGGTGCTCAATCAGGACGGCTCCATTCAAGTGCAGGTCGGCGAGACGGAGATCGGTCAGGGCGCTGACACCGCATACGCCCAGATGGCGGCGGACGTGGTCGGCATCAAGGACTACCGCGACGTCCATGTGATCTCCACGCAGGATACCGATGTAACCCCCTTCGGTCTCGGCGCATATGCCTCCCGTCAGACCTATGTTGTCGGCTTCTCCATCACGCAGACCGGCAACCTCCTGAAGGAAAAGATCCTCAAATACGCCAACGAGCTGACCCGCGTGGCAATCGCGAATCTCGACATCATCGACAGCAACATCGTCCGCACGACGGACGGACGCATCCTGATGAGTCTGAAGGATCTGGCGACCGAGGCGTTCTACAGTCTTTCGCATTCCGAGCATATCACGGCGGAATCGACCTATCAAATCAAGAACAACGCCTATTCCTTCGGCTGCTGCTGCGTCGAGGTTACGGTGGATATCCCGATGTGCCGTGTGAAGATCGACAAGATTATCAATGTCCATGACTGCGGCAAGCTCATCAACCCGCAGCTTGCTGCCGCGCAGGTACACGGCGGCATGTCGATGGGCATCGGCTACGCCCTTTCCGAACAGCTTTTGTTTGACGAGAAGACGGGCAAGCCGCTCAATAACAACCTGCTGGACTACAAGCTCTCTTCCACGATGGATCACCCGCATTTGGAGGCGCAGTTCGTCGAAAATCCCGAGCCGACCAGCCCCTTCGGCACGAAGGCACTCGGCGAGCCGCCGGCGTGCCCCGTCGCGCCTGCAATCCGCAACGCCATTTTGAACGCAACGGGCGTGGCGATCGACGACGCGCCGATGACACCGCACATCCTCTTCAAGCGCTTCTCCGAAGAGGGCTTGATCAACGACCCGTGGAGAAAGGAGAATTGAGCCATGTATGATATGAAAGCCTATTATGAGTCCGCGAGTGTGGAGGACGCCGTCCGCCTGCGGATCGAGCATCCCGAAGCGCACATCATTGCCGGCGGTTCGGACGTTCTGGTGCAGATGCGTGAGGGCAAGCGCGCGGGCGTGGAGCTGATCTCCATCTACATGCTCGACGAGCTGCGCGGTGTCTCCATGGACGAGGACGAGACGCTGCGTATCGGCAGCCTGACGAGCTTCTCCCATATTACAAGAGATCCCCTCATTCAAAAATACATCAATGTCCTCGGCGAAGCGGTCGATCAGGTCGGCGGACCCCAAATTCGAAACATCGGCACCATCGGCGGCAACACCTGCAACGGCGTAACCTCCGCAGACTCCGCCTCGACCCTCCACGCGTGGGAGGCGGTCGTCGAGCTGACCGGCAAGGACGGCAAACGTCTTGTCCCCATCAAGGACTTTTATCTGAAAGCCAAGGTCGTCGACATCCATCCGGATGAAATTCAGACCGCAATCCTCATTCCGAAGGAGAGCTACGAGAACACCTACGGCTATTATATCAAGTACGCCATGCGCAACGCATTGGATATCGCGACGAATGGCTGCTCGGTCAATGTTCGCCTGTCCCCGGACAAAAAGACCTTCGAGCGCGTCCGTGTCGCTTACGGCGTGGCAGGCCCCATCCCGATGCGCGCACCCAATGCCGAGGCGTTCATCAACGGGAAGGAAGTTACCATGGAGAATATCGAGGCGTTCTCCCAGAAGGTGCTGGAGGATATCAATCCGCGTGATTCCTGGAGAGCGTCGAAGGCTTTGCGTCAGCATGTCGCCGTGGAATCCGCAAAGCGCTGCATCATCGAATCCGTCAAACGAGCAGGAGGTGCGCTGTAATGGGAAAGCAATATATGCTGGTCAAGTATAACCTCAACGGCAAGGATGTTGAGCAAATGGTCGATGTCCGCGCCAGCCTGACCGATATGCTCCGCAACGATTTCCGCATGACCTCCGTCAAGAAGGGCTGCGAGGTCGGCGAGTGCGGCGCGTGTACGGTGCTGATCGACGGCGAGGCATTCAACTCCTGCATTTACCTCGCGGTCTGGGCGAACGGGAAGAAGATCCGTACCCTTGAAAGCCTGATGGGCCCGAACGGCGAACTGTCGGATATTCAGCAGGCATTTATCGACGAGGCTGCCATTCAGTGCGGTTTCTGCACGCCCGGTTTTATTCTCAGCTCTCTTGAGATTTTGGAGAGCGGCAAGGAGTATACCGACGCCGAGCTGCGCAAGCTTCTGTCCGGCCACCTGTGCCGCTGCACGGGCTATGAGAATATCATCCGTGCCGTCAAAAAGACCATGTACCGCCGCCTCGGCAAGCCCATGCCGGAGTAAACTGCTTCACCTGAACACCAAAACGCCCGCCGAATGATTCGGCGGGCGTTTTATGGTCGTGGGAGAGGACAAGTCAGTTGCGGCACTGTGCAAGCGACAGACAGGGAAAACAAGCAGATTTGTACATACGGCGCGCCGAGTCGACGCGCCCTACGGCGAGAGTGGGTTCTACGGTTCGTAGGGCACGACCACTGGGCGTGCCGTCTTGTGCAGAATCTGATAAGATAAATAGTGTGACACTTTTTTCAGAGCCTATGATAAGGGGATGCCCGTGCGTCAGGTTTCCAAAAGGCGGATATAGTGGTTGGCTTCGCGCAGGACATGGTCGGCAAGGAGCGGGAGGATCACGGAGCGGATTTTGCATTGCTCGATGCCTTGGGTGCCTGCCGCTTTGAAATCGCGGAATTTTTTCGTCTCCTCCAAAGTAGACGAGGTCTGCGGCTGCCTGCCGCGTCCGCTTTCCGGCAGTTCGGCGTATTTTTTTGCGAAGCCGTCCGCCGCGCGAATCAGCTCCGTCTCGCAGGGGTCTAAAAGCCCTCTGAGGAACAGCGCGTGCTCCATCATGATCTGATTCCAAAAACGCTCGGTTTCGCGCATATTCTGATCCCGCAGACAGCCGTCCCGTTCCAGCGTATCCACAAAGTCGCGATACAGCTTTGCCTCCCGCAGAATGTGCTCGATCAGCAGGGGATAGTTTGCCGTGAACATTCTACAGCACAGGACGTTCTCCAAAATCTGCTCCTTTAAAGAGATCAAGCCGTTCAGCAGCTCGAGCGCTCTCCGGTTGAGCTGCCGCACCGCGCAGCGCAGGGTCGAGCGGGGGATAACCCTTCGGCACTGCTCGCTTCTGCGCAATACCTCGGCGGTCAGCGCCCGGTCAATCGGAATGCCGGTGAACGCCTCGGTCTGCCTCTCTGCCAGCAGCGTAAATTCCGTTGCCAGCTCTCCCGAGCAAAGCACCGCCGGACTGACGACACCGTTGCTCAGAGCGAGTGCGCGGCGCAGCAGCTGTTCAAATTCCCTTCGAAAGAACTCTGCCCTGCGCGAAAACGAGACGTTGACCGGCGTAAATCCCGCCCGCAGAAACAGGGAGTGCTCCTTCATAATCCGCCCGAAAAACAGGTGAAGCTCCAATGACTTTTCAATATATTGATCGGTTTGCATATTGCCCTCCTTTCATTGACGC
Organism: Faecousia sp.; assembly: GCA_051892295.1. Lineage (GTDB taxonomy): Bacteria > Bacillota > Clostridia > Oscillospirales > Oscillospiraceae > JAZOXB01. The sequence goes on from JBJFGB010000079.1 coordinate 27,932, forward strand.
AAAAATTTTCCGTCAATCCAATATATGCGTCGGAGCTTCAGAAAACGACAGCATAGCGGGGCAAAACAAAAACGCGTGCTTGCTATTTGGCGTTCGTCAGGGCTGCATAGCCGTTGCGAGCCGACGGATATTCCTCGTAAAAGAGCTTTGCCGCACCGTTGCCCGTCTCGTGATAGTAAAGACGCTCGTCAAACCGGCAATTGCGGTCGGAAATGCTGACGGTGAAGGTCTCGGCAGGAAGCATATTTTTGGCGTAGCGGGGCGCAATGCAGATGCCCTTGCCCATCGTTACCAAAAACAGCGCGGTGGAGAGGTTGTCCACCTTGATGATGGAGACCTGCCCTCGTGTCGCTTTTTCCGCGAGAATCCAGTTTTTGGCGTAGGGGCCGAACAGCTCTTCGGCATGGGGGACGATAATCGTCTGACCTGCCAACTGGTGCAGCGATACCGCAGGCTGTGACATCAGTGCGTGTCCCGGCGGCAGAATTGCGTAGGTGCCATGACTGCCTGCAAGCAGATGGCTGACGGAATCCGGCAGATCGTGATAGATGCAGGGCGTGAAGAGCAGATCATACTGCGTGGTCATGGAGGCGGGGACACTGCCTTGCAGCACATCGTATTTCAATTCAATGTCAGGATAGCGCTCCAAAAATGCCTGAAAGAATTTGCGGATATGGTTGGAATAGGAAAACTCCAGACTGATGCCGAGATAGACGCTGCCCTGCGCGGGGACATTTCGGCTGCGCAGACGCCGCAGCGCGCTGTCACATTTGGCAATCAGCTCGGGGGCTTCCTTTGCCAGCATTTTCCCTGCCTCCGTCAATGCTACGCCATGGGTGGTGCGGTTCAGCAGGGGGACGCCCAATTCCTTTTCCATTGCCTGCATGTGCTTCGTCAAAACGCTTTGCGAAATATACAGCGCCTGCGCCGCCTTGCTGTAGTTCAAAAGCTTGGAAAGCACCAGAAATTCATAAAGTCTGCCGGTGTTCATGCTTGCCGACCTCCTTTGCAAACTTGGGAAAATCGCGGACGAATGCCTGCACATCCGCTCTGGGATTTGCCTTGTCATAGAAAAAACACATGGTCGCGGGGTGGGGAAGATGGAGCACGGGCAGACAGACGGCGTTGGGCGGGAGATCAATCATGGGTGTTGGACGCAGCAGCAAGCCCTTGCCGACCGGGACGAGCAGCTTGTAAAACAGGGTGGAGGTCTCTCCGTCGTAAAGCGTATAGTGAATGCCTGCGTCGCGTAGGTTGCGGAGCTGGAACTCCCGAATGGCAGGCTCTGCCGTGGGAGGGTACAGGATAAACTGCTCCCGATCCAGCTCACGGACGGAGACCATCGTGTGATCCGCCAAACGGTGACTGCGCGGCAGGACGAGAAACTGTGTGGGAGCGGAGACCTTGTGTTTGGACAGCCCCTTCGGGCAGAAGTCCTCCATGACGGGGGCAAAGTAAATGTCTACCGCACCGGATTGCAGACCGTCCGCGATTCCGTATTTGCTGTCATCCAACAGCTCGATACGGATGTTGGGGTTGTTCAGATTCAGCCGATCCAGAAAAGGCCCCAAATACAGCGGCAAATTGGAGCCGGAGACCGCAATGCGGAGCTGATGATAGGAATGTTCCTGCGCCGCGTGCAGCTCCCGATGCATTTTGCGGTAGCGGAGCAGAATCTCCGACGCGCTGGGAAGCAGCTGCTCTCCCGCCGCGGTCAGGCGCATCGCGCTGCCGGTGCGCTCAAACAGGGGTTCGCCCAAGTGCTTTTCAAATTGAATCAGACGCGCGCTTAAGGTAGCGCAGGAGATCCCAAGCTCCTGCGCCGCTTTTTTTATGCTGCCGCAACGAGCGACGGCGGCGAATTCGGCAAGACGGTCAAAATCCACGGCAAGCCTCCTATATCAAAAATTTAGAATAATAAAAAACGGGAATATATACCGCGTCCATTAGGATAATTATAAATTTTGGAATGATTTCTGTCAATATGGAAAATATCGAAAAGAATATCGGCTCGATCACAGAACTATTTCAAAATAATTGAATAACAAATGCGGGAAGGACAGTGTTTTTTGCCGAAAGGAGATGATAGAATGATTGTGCAAGATAGACGAGCGGTCAGCAAGTATTGAAAAAAATTTTGTATGGATTACCGAGGAGGAAACAACAAATGAAAAAGTTCGTAAGTCTTTTGCTTGTCCTTTTGCTGGTTATCGGCTGCTTTGCCGGCTGCAAGCAGGAGGAAAAAGAGGGCAGCAAGCTCATCGGCGTTTGTATGCAGAACAAATCCAGCTCGATCTCCGTATTGCAGGAAGAAGCGCTGATAGAGACCTTTGCGCCGCTGGGCTATGATGTGCAGGTAGCTTCCGCAGACGACAGCGCCTCCAACCAAAAGGCGCAGCTGGAAAACTTCATCCTCATGGGCGCGGAAATGATCGTTGTGCTGCCCTGTGAGATCGAGGCGCTGGAGGACAGCCTGCTTTCCGCCCGTGAGGCGGGCATCAAGGTCGTGATTTCCGGCGGCACGGGCACCATCAGCGAGGATGCCTATGATGCCGTTTCCAGCGACGACGAGTACATGATCGGCATGTATGTGGCTTCCGTGTGCAAGACATGGGTGGAGGAGCATATGGATCCGAAGGGCGACTGGGAGGTCGCGTTCCTGTCCTCCACCATTTCCGAGGATGCCAAGCTCCGCTGCCTCGGCGAAGCGCAGATTCTCGAGCCGTGGCTGAAAAATGCCAAGGGCGAGTATGTGACGCGCATGGGCGAGGTTGTCAGCGAGGCGGAGCGCATTGAAAATCCCGTCTACTGCGAGATGATCGCCTCCCGGGTGCAGAGCTATGACACAAGCTGCACCGAGATGGACATCTCCGGCGACAACCGCACCGTGGTCGCGGGCGTGCTGACCGAGAATCCCAAGGTGCGCGTGCTCATCAGCTACAACTCCCTTGCCTCGGTTGCAGGTTCGCAGTATGTCATGGACACCTATCCCCCGGCGGAGCAGGAGGAATTCGCGTTCTTCTCCGGCGGCGTTATGGGCAACGAGTATGACTATCTGATCGGCGCCGTCTCGGACACCGCAGGCACTAAGAGTGTATTCCGCGGTGCCTGCCAGTTCGGCGGCGGAGATGCTGCCGGAACGCTGGCGAATCTGTGCTACAATGTGATGTTCGGCGAGGCGGGTACGGATTACGGCAAAGCCAACCCCAACTCCATCGGTCTTTATTTCCCGGTGGATGCAGAGCTGAACGGCGGCACAGCTGCGCTGGTCTGCTTCGACACGCCCTCCTATGTGGAGAGCTACACCTACGGGGATATTTTGGCGAAGGACGGTCTGATGACCTATTGGGACAGCGTGAACGGCTATAACCCGAACCTGCAGGAGACGGGTGCGGAGACCGGCGGCGAGGCAATCGAGACAGGCGGCGAGCTTGCGGGCGGCACGGCGTATACCTCCGTCCAAAGCGGCATCGCGGGGGACGAGACGCATGAGATTGACCTGATGGACGACGGTACCTGCAAGTTCTTCCTGCCCGGCAACACCATGATTACCGATGTCTACGCGGGCACCTATACCATCGCCGACGACGGCGTGACGGTCACGATCCAAGGGCTGAGCAATGTGGACACTACCTCTCAGTATACCACTCCCGGGCTGTGGAGTTACATTGACGCCGCCACCGGCGATGCGGTCATTACAATCGACCCCGCCACCCGGACCTACAGCGTCGGAGGTGAAGCACCCAAACCCACGGAGGAGGTACCGACTGCCCCGGAGGCCGTCGGAGGCGCATATATCTATGAATTTGACGGCATGATGGGCAAGGAGACCGCCCAATTCGAGCTGGCGGAGGACGGCACCTGCCGCTTCTCCCTGCCCGGCAACCCCGTGCTCACCGATGTATATGAGGGCGCCTATACCCGCGAGGGCGACACCGTCACCGTCACAGGCTTGACCAATGCGGATTCTTCTTCTGCATATGCCACGCCCGGTCTGTGGGATTGGATCGTGGACGGCAACGCTACCATCACGGTAGACGACGCGGCAGGAACCTTTACGCCGGTGCAATAAGACGAAAGGAGCGAAGCAACCGATGCTGAGGCTCGAGCATATTACAAAAACCTATCCGGGCGTCGTGGCGCTGAACGATGTGTCCTTGGCGTTTGAACAAGGGGAGATCCACGCGCTGCTGGGGGAGAACGGTGCGGGCAAATCCACCCTCATCAAGATCATTGCGGGTGCCATCTCTCCGGATCCGGGCGGCACAATCTCCTTTGACGAAAAGACCTTTTCCCGCATGACGCCTGCGCTGTCGGCGGAGAACGGCGTGGCGGTGATCTATCAGGACATCAATTTGGTCACTCCCATGACCGTGGCGGAGAATATCTTCATGGGGCGGAAAATGGGAAAGGTCTACAGCAAACGGCAGCTAAACAAGCTGGCGCAGGCGCTGTTTGACGAATACGGCTTTCAGCTCGATCCAGCTATGCGGGTGGAGCGCCTGAGTCCCGCAAACCAACAGATGGTAGAGATTGCCCGCGCGATCTCCAACAACGCAAGCATCATGATTATGGACGAGCCGACCGCGCCGCTTGCGGCAAATGAGGTGGAGCTGCTGTTCTCCGTGATTGCCAAGCTGAAAGCCAAGGGCGTGACCGTGATCTACATCTCCCACCGTATGGATGAGGTGTTTCAGATCACGGAGCGGATCAGCGTCCTGCGGGACGGCTGCTTCGTCAAGACCCTCAACACCCGGGACACCAACCGCGCGGAGCTGGTCAAGCTCATGGTGGGACGGGAGCTGAACGAGAGCTTTCCCGTCCGCAAGGCGGAGATGGGAGAAGTCGTGCTGGAGGCAAAAAACCTGACCGGTAACTCCGTGGAGAATATCAGCTTCCAACTGCATAAGGGGGAGATCTTGGGCTTTGCGGGTCTGGTCGGCTCCGGACGCAGCGAGACGATGGAGCTGATTGCGGGCGCGAAAAGGTTAGATGCCGGCGAGCTGCTGCTAAACGGGAAAAAAGTGCATATCACCTCTCCCGCCGCCGCCATCGCCCATGGCATCGGGCTGATCCCCGAGGATCGGAAGGAGCAGGGCTGCATCCTGTTTAACACGGTCAAGTTCAACACCTCCCTTTCCGCCATGAAGCGTATCACCCGCTTCGGCTTCATCAACGGGAGAAAGAACACCGCTATGGCGGAGCAGTACCGTCAGGAGCTGCGAATCAAGGTGCCCGGCATTCGGCAGATGGTGGTGAATCTCTCCGGCGGCAATCAGCAAAAGGTCGTCCTTGCCAAGACACTGGCAGCCGATCCGGATGTGATTATCTTCGACGAGCCGACCAAGGGCATTGACGTGGGTGCCAAGCAGGAAATCTACCACCTGATGAACGAGCTGGCTGCCAAGGGAAAGGCAATTTTGATGGTTTCCTCCGATATGGAGGAGATCTTGGGCATGTCCGACCGGATTATCGTGCTGCATGAGGGGCTGGTATCCGGGGAGCTGCAGCGCAGCCAATTCAGTCAGGAAAATGTCCTGCGGCTGGCATCAGGATTACAGTAAGGAGGATACATAGACAATGAATGACAAATCCGTTGGCAGAAGACTCGGCGCTGCCGGAAGCTATCTGTACCAAGAGGGTACGGTGTATATCATCTTGGCAGTGCTGGTGATTTTTTTCGGGATCATGAACCCGCTGTTCTTCTCTTCCAGAAATATTTATAACCTGATCACCCAATCCACCTATATTATCATTGCCGGTATGGGCATCTGCTTTGTCATGATTTCCGGCGGCATTGACCTGTCCGTGGGCAATCAGATGGCGGTCTGCGGCTGCGTCGCTGCCATTCTCATGCTGGAAAGCGGCCTCCCGTGGTGGATCGTGTGGCCCGTGTGCATTGTCATCGGCTTCGCGATGGGCGCGCTGAACGGCATCTTGGCATCCAAGCTGCGGCTGTTCCCGTTGGTGGTCACCATTGCGACGAGCGAGGTATTCAAGGGCATTGCCTACACAATGACAAGCTCCAAATCCTATTCCGGTATGCCCGATGCGTTCCGCGCATTGTACCGCACGAAGCTGCTGGGACTGCCGCTGGATGTGTATTTGACGATTTTGATTGTGGCAGCCACATGGATTGTTCTGAACAAGACGCATTTCGGCAGAGATGTGCTGGCAATCGGCGGCAACAAGGAGTGCGCCCGCCTCTCCGGCATCAAGGCGGATCTGGTGCAGACGCTGTGCTTCGCCATCACGGGCGCCATCTTCGCCGTTGCCACCATTGACATGCTGGCGCAGCAGAATCAGACCTCCGCCACCACCGGCCCCGGCACCGAGATCACCTGCCTGACCGCTGCGATCATCGGCGGCATCAGCATGAAGGGCGGCAAGGGCAATGTGGTCGGCATGGTGGCAGGCATTCTTGTGATGCAGATCATCGCCAACGGCATGCAGCTGGCACACTGGGGCACCTATGCCCAGTATACCGTCAAGGGCGTGATCCTGCTGCTTGCCATTGCCTTTGACGCGCTGAAGAACCGCCCCAAGGTGATGGTTCGCGTGCGCAAGGAAGCTGCTGCGACAAAGTAAGGAGAAAAACGATGGAAATAAAAAAACCTCCCTTTGGAGACAAACCTCCCTTCGGGGATCAGCCGCCGATGGGCAATGCCGGCGGCCCGCCTGCGGGGTGGCAGCCGCCGATGGCGGATATCAGTTGGGTAAAGCGGAAGTTCTTGGATGTGCCTTACGGGAGCGAAAGTCCCCGCCAGTGCTTTGACCTGTATCTGCCCGAGACGGGCGACGGTCCCTTCCCGCTGTTTGTGCATATCCACGGCGGCGGCTTTGCCTTCGGCGACAAGCGGGACGACCATATGGACGCATATTTGGAGGGCATCAAACGCGGTTATGCCGTGGCATCCATTGAATACCGCGTCTCCGGTGAGGCAAAATTCCCTGCGGCGGTGCTGGACTGCCGCGCGGCGATCCGTTATCTCAAGCGCCATGCGGCGGAGTATTGTGTCGATCCCGACCGCGTCGCGGTGCTCGGCGGCTCCGCAGGCGGGAATCTTGCCGCCATGCTCGGCATGAATGTGCCCAACGGCAGCTTCCCCGGGGAGGAGGGCATGACCTTCTCCTGCGAACCGACGGTGCAGGCCTGCGTCGATCAGTTCGGTCCCGTCCGCTTTGAGACGATGGAGGCACAGGCGAGAGCCAACGGCGTTTCCGAGACGCATCCCAATCCCGCCATGATGCCGGAGAGTCAATATCTCGGCGTTCCGGTGGACAAAGCGCCTGCCGAGCTGCTGGAAAAGGCGTATCCCGCCGCTTACGCAAGCGAAGCGATGGCACCGCTCTTGGTGCAGCACGGCACTGCCGACCATTTGGTGCCGTGGGCGCAGTCCGAGGAATTTGTTCAAGACCTACGTGCGCGCGGCTTTGCGGACAAGGTGGAATATGTGCCTTTGGAGGGCGCCGACCATGAGGACAAGCGCTTCACCGCGAAGGAAAATCTGGACCTTGTGTTTGACTTCATCGGTAAGCACATCCGTTAAGTATTGCTCCGGCAGGTGGTGCGACTACCTCCTCTGCCGGAGCTTGCCGATGGGAGGAAATGATGGAATACGAATCAAACTTGGTAAATGCTCTTTTGGAAACCGGGGAGATCATCGACGTAAACGGGCTCCCCGTGGAGTGCAAGCCCGTTCCGGAGGGGGCACCGCATGCACTCGATCCCCGGCAGCTGCGCATGGAGCTTGCCATGCATGGGGAAAACGCCGACCGGAAGGACCCGCCGCCTCCCTTGGAGGTGCTGCGGGAGCAGATGGGCGGCTTCAACTATAACTTAAACCGCAGAGAGATCTATACCCGCTATCTCGAGGTGCCGACCTCGGTAGGTACCGTGCCGGTATGGGGTTACTATCCCCGACACGGGAGAAGGGTACGGCCTGCACTGGTCTATGTCCACGGCGGCGCGTTTTTCGGCGGAACGCCCTTTACCGTGGAAAATCCCTGCCGCCTGATTGCGGAAAGGGCGGATGCCGTGGTTTGGAATGTGGACTACGGTCTGGCACCGGAACACCCTTACCCCATCCCCTGCACGCAGGTATACGAGGTCATTTGCTATCTGCACGCGCACGCAGCGGAGTTCGGCATGGACGGGGACAGGCTCGCCGTTGCCGGTGATTCCGCAGGCGGCAATCTGTGCGCGGCGGCTGCCCTGATGGATCGGGACAAGGCGACGCACTATATCAAGGCGCAGGTTTTACTGTATGCCAAGCTGACCTTTACGAACCATGCTTTGCCCGGCTACGAGAGGGACGAGAACGCCTTCCCAATCGTGGAGACGCAGCGGTATTTGCTGCCCGGGATGCTGCGCATCGGCTCCGATGCCTCCAACCAAGGCGACGCGGCGGTGTATGTGCAGGGTAGATATGATCTGAAAACGCCCTATATCAGCCCCGCATTCGGCGCGTGCGAGGGGCTGCCGAGGACGCTGTTCCTGCTGGCGGAGTACGACGGGCTGCGCTTGGAGGGCGAATTTTATGCCAAGAAGCTGCAAGCGGCGGGCGTCCCTGTGCGGGTGCTGCGTTACTGCGGCGTATGCCACGGCTTCTTTGACGCGCTGGGGATTCTGCCGCAGTCTGAAGCGGCAGTCATGGAAATTGCAACTCTGTTGCATGAGATTTAGGAGGAACGAAAATGAAAAAACTGCTTTCTCTGCTGCTTGCGGTATGCATCCTGCTGACACTCGCCGCCTGCACGGGTGAGACTGCCGAAACGGAGCTGCCTGCGACGGAAGCGCCCGAGACGGAGACGACAACTGCCGCAGCTACCGAAGCGCCCGAACCGGAAACCCGCTCCTACACCTATACCTTTGAGGGCATGATGGGGGAGGAGACGGCACAGTTTGACCTTGCCGCAGACGGCACCTGTGAATTTTTCCTGCCGGGCAATCCGATGATTACTGATGTCTATGCCGGTACCTACACCCGTGAGGGTGATACGGTCGTTGTGACGGGACTTTCCAATGTCGATCCCGCTTCGCCCTATGCCACGCCGGGACTCTGGGACTGGATCACGGACGGCAACGCCACCTTGACCGTGGATGACGCGGCGCTGACCTTTACGCCTGCCGCAGACGCTGCCGTCGCAGGGAATGCGCCTGTGGAAAGCGATGGGCTGAAAAATGTTGCCTACGCCTCTGCCTCCGGCGCGGAGGTTTGCGACATCTACCTTCCCGAGGGCGTGGAAAAAGCGCCCGTAATCCTGCTGGTGCACGGCGGCGGCTTCCTGTTCGGCAATCAGGGCATGACGATTTTTCAGCCCGTCATTGAAAGCGCGCTGGCGCACGGCTACGCGGTCGTCAGCGTGGATTACCGTAAGTCAAGCGAGGCGGTGTTCCCCGCTGCGCTTGCGGATGTTAAGGCTGCCGTCCGTTTTGTCAAGGCCCACGCGGTGGAATATGGGTTTGATCCCGCACATATCGCCCTCTGGGGCGAATCCGCAGGCGCTTATCTGTCCCTAATGACTGCGCTGACACCCGAGGTTGCCGCGCTGAACGGCGATGTGACGGACTACGGTGAGATCCCCTCCGATGTGCAGGCGCTGGTCAGCTTCTACGCGCCTGTGGAGTTTTACACCATGTATGAGGAGACGGGCAAGCCCGAAAGCGCCCCGGAGTCCTTTGAAAGCAAGTTCCTCGGGCAGGACATCATGGCGGACAAGGCAGCCACCGACGCTACCTATTGGGAGACCTACGCCGATCAGCTTCCGACCGATTTGAAAGCATGGATCCAAGCGGGGGATGCGGATCAAAGAGTGCCCTATTCCCAGTCCGTCAACCTTGCGGCGCGTTTGGCAGGCTATCTCGGCGAGGAGAACGTGCAGCACAGCATCCTTGCCGGCGCAGACCACGAGGACGACCTGTTTTACACCGAGGAGAATCTGAACGCCGTGTTTGCATGGCTGGACGGCTTTATGAAGGAATGACAATGGTTGATTTGAAACATACACCCTTCCTCCTTTCCGATGCGCAGGCTGCATGGGTGGTTTCCACCCATGCAAGCCTCAGCAAGGAGGAAAAGTTGGGGCAGCTCTTCTGCGTGATGGGCGGAGACTATGCCCCTGAGGTTTTACAAAAGATGGTAAAAAGCGGCAAGGTCGGCGGCGTGCTGTTCCGCCCGGTGAAGTCCGGCGGGGAGATCAAAGCGGACTTTGCGCCGCTGGATGCCGCCGCAAGGGTGCCGCTGCTGAAAGCCGCCAATTTAGAGGAGGGCGGCGCAGGCGGCATGGCGGACGGCACGCTCTTCGGCTGGCCGATGCTGACTGCCGCAACGGACGAGCCGGACATGGCGGAGAAATTCGGCAGCGTCTGCGGCGCGGAGGGCGCTTCCGTCGGGATCAACTGGACCTTCTCGCCCGTCTGCGATTTGGATTTGAATTTCCGCAATCCCATCACCAATGTCCGCACCTTCGGCTCCGACCCGGCGCGGGTCAAAGAAATGACGGAGCGCTATGTCAGAGCGGTGCAGGCTTGCGGGCTTGCCGCCTGTGCCAAGCATTTCCCCGGTGACGGCGTGGATTACCGCGATCAGCATCTGCACCCCACCGTCAATTCCCTGCCTGCCGAGGAATGGTATGAAAGCTACGGCGCGGTCTATCGGAATTTGATCCAAAACGGTCTGCTGAGCGTCATGGTGGGGCATATTGCCCAGCCCAATGTCGCGAAAGACGCCGACCCGTCCCTTTCCTTGGAAGAGGCAATGCTGCCGGCGTCCCTGAGCAGGACGCTGCTGACGAAGGTGCTGCGGGAGACCCTCGGCTTTCAAGGGGTCATTACCTCCGATGCCACAATCATGGGCGGTTACTGCATGGCAATGGCGCGGCGCGACGCACTTCCTGCCGCCATTATGGCAGGCTGCGATATGCTGGTATTCAATACGGACTTTGGGGAGGATTACGGCTACCTCTTGGACGCTTTGGCGGATGGACGCCTGACAATGGAGCGGCTGGACGAGGCGGTTTTGCGGATTCTGGCGCTCAAGGCAAGGGTCTGTCGGAAAACGACGGAGACCGTGCCGGTGCCTGCCGCCCGGTGGCACCGTGAGGCTGCCGACAGGGCGATCACGCTGGTCAAAAACACCCAGCCGGAGAAGCTGCCCATGACGCCGGAACGCTATCCGAAGCTCCGCCTCATCACCTTGGGCAAGGACGCGATTGCGGACGGCTCCGTGCGGGAGATCGCGAAGGAATATTTGGAAAAGCAGGGCTTTCAGGTGGAGGTCTATGATCCCTTTGCCGACGATCTGCACGGCACGGCGGGGCTTGCCTCGGATCGCCTGACGCTGTATATGGCAAATTATGAGCAGGCGAGCAATCAGACCGTCGTGCGTATTCAGTGGTGCCCCAAGCACGCGCTGGATATGCCGCGCTTTGTGCACGAGGAGGTCTCCGTGTTTGTCTCTCTCGCGAATCCCTATCATTTGCAGGATGTGCCGAGGATCCGCACCTATGTCAATGCCTATACCGCGACCAAAACGACCATTGCGTTGACAATCGACAAGCTGATGGGCAGATCGGCGTTTCACGGCGTCAGTCCCGTGGACGCGTTCTGCGGTCTGCCTGATACTGTACTTTAGGAGGAAATCGCGATGAACGAAGAAAAAACCTGTCCCTGCTGCCATAATCACTGTCTGCTCTCCGCTCCCGGCTGCGAAAAGGGAGAACGCTATGCAAGAGGCGAGACGGAGGAAAGCAGTGCCCATGGGCATCGGCACGGCAGGCACAAAATGCCGGAGCCGAATACAACGGAGGGGTTGCTGTGCGCCTGCGGGCATGTGCTGCATCACCGTGAGAACGACGGAATGCTGAACGCGCTGTCCCCGTCGGAGCAGGAGGAGCTGAACCGCCTGCTCCGAAAGCTGCTGAACAGTTGGGAAGAATCGAACCATGGGCGATAAACACGAGGTCTGTGATCTGCGCTCCGCGCTGGAGCTGCTGCGCACTATGCCGGGGCAGTTGGTGGAAACCGAGGTGGAGGTGGATCCTGCGGCGGAGCTGTCCGGGGTCTACCGCTATGTGGGAGCGGGCGGCACCGTAAAGCGCCCCACAACGGTGAACGGCCCTGCCATGCTGTTTCGAAAAATCAAGGGCTTTGAGGATGCGCAGGTTGCCATCGGCGTGCTGGGCAGCCGAAAGCGCGTGGCGGCGCTGTTTGACTGCGCGCCGGAGGAGCTGGGCAAGCTCCTTTGCCGCTGCGCCGAGCATCCCATCGCCCCCGTCGTGACGGAGGAGGATGCGCCCTGCCAGCAGGTGGTGCATCTTGCTGCGGAGGCGGAGTTTGACCTGCGCCGTCTCCTCCCCGCGCCCACGAACACGCCGGTGGACGCGGGACCCTATCTTACGCTGGGCATGTGTTATGCCACCCACCCCGACACGGGGCTGTCCGATGTGACCATCCACCGGATGTGCATTCAGGGCAGAGACGAGCTTTCCATCTTCCTCCAGCCCGGTTCCCGTCACATCGGCGCGATGGCGGAGCGCGCCACAGAGTTAGGACAGCCGCTGCCCATCTCCGTTTCGATTGGTGTCGATCCGGCAATCGAGGTGACCTCCTGCTTTGAGCCGCCCACGACACCGCTGGGCTTTAACGAGCTATCCATTGCGGGCGCGCTGCGGGGCAAGCCCGTCGCACTGCACCGCTGCGTTTCCGTTCGGGAAAACTGCATCGCCAACGCCGAATATGTCATCGAAGGGGAGATACAGCCCGGGGTAAAGGTCGTGGAGGATCAGAACAGCCACACGGGCTACGCCATGCCGGAATTCCCCGGCTACAACGGCGCAGCCAGTCACGAATGCTGGCTGATTAAGGTCAAGGCCGTCACCCATCGGCTGCACCCTATTATGCAGACCTGCATCGGGCCCTCTGCGGAGCATGTCTCCATGGCGGGAATTCCCACGGAGGCGAGCATCTATCGGATGATTGAGAGAGCCATGCCGGGGAAGATTCAAAATGTCCACGCGCATCCCTCCGGCGGCGGTAAATATCTGGCGATCCTGCAATGCCACAAGACGGTACCCACTGACGAGGGCAAGCAGCGGCAGGCGGCGCTTTTGGCGTTTTCCGCCTTTCCGGAGCTGAAGCATGTCATTCTGGTGGACGAGGATGTGGACATCTTCGACACCGACGATGTGCTCTGGGCGATGAACACCCGCTTTCAGGGGGACAGGGATATCATCACCATTCCCGGCGTCCGCTGTCATCCGCTGGATCCCAGTGCCGCGCCGGAGTACGCCCCTTCTATTGAGAATCGGGGCATTTCCTGCAAGACCATCTTTGACTGTACCGTGCCGTTTCATCTGAAGGAAAAATTCAGACGTGCGGAATTTATGGAGGTCGATCCTGCAAAATGGCTGAACAACGGTTGATCGTCGGCATCAGCGGCGCAAGCGGCGCACCCTTGGCGGTCGCTCTGCTGAAAGCGCTGAAGGAAACGGAAATTGAGACCCATGTAATCGTAACGCAGGGCGGCGCACTGACGCTGCGGCAGGAGTGCGGTATGGACGGTGTTGCGGCGCTGGCGGATGTGGTCTATGACAATCGGGACATCGGCGCGGCACCCGCCTCCGGCAGCTTTCGGACGATGGGAATGCTCGTGATCCCGTGCAGCATGAAAACGGTCGCGGGCATTTGCAGCGGGTATTCGGACAATCTGCTGCTGCGGGCAGCGGACGTAACGCTGAAGGAACGCCGCACGCTCGTGCTGGTGGCAAGAGAGACACCGCTTTCCACGATCCATCTGCGGAATCTCTATGACTTGAGCGGTATGGGTGCCGTGATTCTGCCGCCGATGCTCAGCTACTATCAAAACCCGAAAACCCTTGCGGAGGCGACAAATCACATTGTGGGGAAAGTGCTTGACCAATTCAGCATTGACGCGCCGGAATTTTGTCGTTGGGAGGGCTTGGCGTGAGAGCCGAGGTCACGGTGTTGGACTATCCCATTTGGGCGGAGGCGGTGCGGCTGGATGTCGGCTGGGATGTCGGCGTGTTTGGCGGAGGCAGCACCCACATCGGCGCTGTCACCTTTGCGGAGGCGGACGGCACGCTCCGCACGATGCAGCGCCCGCACCATAAGGACGGCTTTATCACGGAGCGCTGGGCAAGAGAACTGTCGAGCTGCCTGCAAGCGCCCGTTTGCGTCCGCTGCGGCATCCACTATGACCACGCGACAGGGGAACAGCTCGCGGCGATCACTGCCGCCTGTGACGCGCTGCTTGGGAGGATAAAGGAGAAGCTATGATTACTTTTACGCATGAAAAAATTTCGCCCACGACCACCCGCATCAAAGCGCCCGGCATGGAGCTGATGTATCTGGTGGAGGGCAAAGAAAAAGCCGCCCTTCTCGATACGGGCAGCGGCTTGGGCTTTTTGCGCGCATATGTGGAAAAACTGACCAATCTGCCGATCACCGTCCTGCTGACCCACGGGCATGTGGATCATGCGATGGGTGCAGGGGAATTCGACACGGTCTATATGAACCATGCCGACGATTACATCTATCTACAGCACGCCGACATGGGCTTTCGCAGGGACGGCTTGTTCCTCTGTCCGCAGAGGGTGGAGGACGCGGAGATCATTCCGGCAAAGCCTTTGGAGGACATTCGTCAAATGGCAGGCGGGGACAGCTTTAATCTGGGCGGTCTGCACATCGACATTTACGACCTGCCCGGGCACACCAGAGGCAGTGTCGTCATGCTGCTGCGTGAGGAGCGGGCGCTTCTGTTGGGCGACGCCTGCAACAATCTGACCTTCCTCCATGAGCCGTATTCCACAACTGTCTGCGAGTATCGGCAGAGCTTGGAGCGCCTGAAGCCCCAAGTGGAGGGAAAGTATGACACCGTTTACCTCTCCCACGGGCCCGGCAGCGGCAGCACTGGGCTGATCGACGGCGTGATCGGAGTCTGCGAGGACATTATGGCGGGGCGTACGGATGATGTGCCCTTCGGCTTTAAGGACTCCAAGGGCTTCCTCGCCAAGGCGGAGATCGAGCGGGATGTGCGCGCGGACGGCGGCATCGGGAACATCATTTACAATAAGGAACGGATCTACGGATGAAGGGTGTGATTTTTGATTTGGACGGCGTGCTGATCTCCACGGACGAGCAGCACTATTTGGGCTGGCAGGCGTTGGCGGATCGCTTGGGGATTCCGTTCAGCCGCGCGGTGAACGACCGTTTTAGAGGCGTCAGCCGCATGGCGTGCATGGAGCTTTTGGCGGAGCTTGGGGGAAAGCATTACACCGAGGCGGAGAAGCTTGCCTATGCGAATTGGAAGAACGACTATTATCGGACGCTTTTAAACCGCCTGTCTCCGGCGGATTTACAGCCTGAGGTCAAAACGACCTTGGACGCGCTGCGGGAGAAGGGCTTAAAGCTTGCCGTCGGCTCCTCCTCCCAAAACGCCAAATTCATTTTGGAACGAATCGGATTGGGAAACTACTTTGACGCGGTGTCCGACGGAACGAATATTACAAAGTCCAAGCCGGATCCGGAGGTGTTCCTGACGGCGGCGCGGTTTTTACGGCTGCAGCCGGAGGAGTGTCTGGTGGTTGAGGATGCCGTCTCCGGCGTAGAGGCGGCGCATGCCGGCGGTATGCAGGCAGCCACCGTCGGAGACGCCGCCGCAAAGCACTGCGGAGATCATATTTTACAACACTTTTCCGACCTTCTGCGGCTTTTTTGAGGATTTATAAAGGGTCTGCTGCAAAACGATCATTTTGCAGCAGACCCTTCTATGTTACATCAGCTTGCGAATCAGACCCTTGATATCCTCTACGGAAGCAGCCTTGGGGTTGCCGGGTGCGCAGGCATCGGCGTAGGCGGACTGGGCAAGGAACTCCAGATCCTCCTCCTTGATGGCGGGCAGCTTGGTCGGAATACCCACATCAACGCTGAGCTGACGGACGGCGTCAATGGCTGCCTTGCGGTAAGCGGGCTGATCCATGCCGGTGGTGTCCACGCCCATGGCTTCGGCAATCGCCTTGTATTTCTCGCCGGTGACATCGGCGTTGTATTCCATGACGATGGGCAGCATCATGGCGCAGGCAACGCCGTGGGGTGTATCATAGACCGCGCCCAAGGTGTGGGCAATGGAGTGGGCAATGCCCAGACCAACATTGGAGAACGCCATGCCGGTGACGAACTGACCGAGCGCCATGCCCTCTCTGCCCTCTGCCTCATTGGCAACGGCGCTGCGCAGGTTCTTGGCAATCAGACGAATGGCTTCCAGATTCAGGCAGTCTGCCAGCTCCCATGCCGCCTTGGTGGTGTAGCCCTCAATGGCGTGGGTCAGGGCGTCCATGCCGGTGGAGGCGGTCAGACCCTTGGGCATGGTGGACATCATGTCGGGGTCCACGATGGCAATATCGGGAATGTCGTTGGTGTCTACGCAGACAAATTTGCGCTTCCGCTCCACATCGGTAATGACATAGTTGATGGTCGCCTCGGCAGCGGTACCGGCGGTGGTGGGAACGGCAATGGTGTAGACGGTGCGGTTCTTGGTGGGAGCAACCCCCTCCAAACTGCGGACATCCGCAAATTCGGGGTTGTTGATGATGATGCCGATGGCCTTTCCGGTGTCCATGGAGGAGCCGCCTCCGATGGTAATCATGTAATCCGCGCCGCTGGCTTTGTAAGCCGCCACGCCGGACTGAACATTTTCAATGGTGGGATTGGGCTTAATATCGGAGTAAACCTCGTAAGCCATGCCCGCCTCGTCCAGCAGATCGGTGACTTTCTTGGTAACGCCAAACTTCACAAGATCCGGGTCGGAAGCGATAAAGGCCTTCTTGTAACCCTTGGCTGCCACCAGAGCGGGAATCTCTCGAATGGCACCCTTGCCATGATAGGAAATTCCGTTCAAAACAAAACGATTGACCATGATAATTACCTCCCAAATAATTTGATTCGAACGAATCGTCTGCCTCTATTATAATCGATAAAAATGTATCTGTAAAGCAAGCGCTGCGCAAAATTCAAAAAATCCCTTCGGTTGTTGACACCGCAGGATTCTGCAGGCGCCTGCAGCTGTGTATCCTGTATGGTGTTGATGCCCGTGACGGGGAGTAACCTTCCGTTTTTTTACCGCAAACGGAAATCAATCCAATAAAAGGCATCGTCTATAACCCTTTGCATTTCGTAGGTTAGATCGTCATCAGCTTCTGCGATCACGTCAATATCGAAGTCATAATAGTATAAATAAGCAATGCTGCACGCCTCGTCGTTCAATCCCAGCAGCATAAAGGACTTGCAGGCGCAGGAACGGAGATAGTATTCGTCGGGAACGACCTTCATAAGGTAGCCGCGATATGCAAACTCGGTGAGGGGAAGCGTATAGAATTCTGTGCCGTGCATGACGGGCTCTTCCAAAAATGTGTACGAAGCAAGCGCCTGTGCTTTCTGCGCTTCGTAGGTTTCCGAACCGTATTGGACAAACAGCGCCAGACCGTCGGAATAAAACTGCAGCAGTGTGGAGTAGCTTGTCACTTGATGGGTATATCGTATGTCCGTATAAGCGCCGAGGCTTTCCAACTCCGGCAGGAACGCAGCGGCATGCTCGATTGCTGCGCGGTCTGCCGCATAATAGTCAAGCCCCACCTGAATCTTTCTCGGATATGTGCAGCCCGTCAAGAGTACGCAGAGCAGGACAACGGGCAATATGAGCTTTTTCATCTGTGAAGCCTCCTTGCTCTATTTGAATTTATCAAACGATGCAGTCTGCCTCTTTAAATTCTCTAATGCAGCGGGATTGTTTGCAATAATCATTCCGACCGTTTGACATGTTTCAAAAATCGGGCAATCACCGCAGGTCGTCACGCCCTTTTTCATGGCACACTGACGAATGGCGCAAAGACTCTCGCAGTATACCGTTTTCATGCCGCTGACACGACAACCGTGACAGTTGATATGTTCGGGCAAAATGGGGGCATGATTTAGTTCTGCCCATAATTTTGCGGTTTTCTCCCGCAATGCTTGATCATCATGGATTGTTGCAAGATACGCGTCACATTTTTCACAATCCAAACCGCAATATGCAATCATGTCTCTCATGGTCATATACCTCCGATTGTACACAGTTCGCCTCTGAGAACATATCCGAGCTTCTCATAACAGGCATTCGACGCGGTATAATCTGCATCTGTATAAAGCATGGGAACATATCCCGCGTCAATTGCCAGTTTTGTAACCTGATAAACCAGATTTTGGGCATAATGCTTCCGGCGAAACTCGGGTCGGGTAAACACAAGATTGATGGATGCCATATTCCCATCCGTTGCATATTTGCAGCTTGCGACAGCCTCGCCCTGCTCGTTCTTCCAAAAGAACGTATTTCCCGTATGGATAAATGCCTCCGCATCCCTGCGATAGCCGTCACGATCCCTTCGATCAATCCCGATTTCTTTTTGGAACAAATCAATCAAATCTACCAATTCATCCAGATCCTCGCTGCCGCAACGGTGAATGGAACCATCCGCTATCTTATCCGGTTTGACCGGATTCCGGCAATCATACGCGAACATATTCATGGAGACGGAAAGTGTTTTCCCGTCCTCGGCAGCCCGTTCCGTAAAATACTTCGCCGGAGCATGCTTGAGGTTAAAGTGATATGCACCGTTCAGCAAAGCGTGTTCTGATAAGACCTGATAAGCCCTCTCCATTTCCGCTTCGGATGCATCGTCCGGCGTCCATATCCACACCGGGAACGGATGCTCCGTAAAGCAAATGATCAGCCTTTCGTGGTCAGTCAAAAGCAACTGACACGTTCCGCCAATGATATGGCGAAGCACAAAAAATGTGTATCTGTCATGCTCCAGCATTTTCAGATCTCTTTCATCCGCAAAGCTGTCCATCGCTACCTCCGTAAATTCTTTTCGCGATTCAGAGAAAGGAATCGCGAAAACGCGTCTTATACAATCACGCACATATCTCTATTATAGCTGCCTATCGTTCGGTAGTCAATGGGAAATGTGGCTTTTATTGCGCTGCCGATCAGACATTTTGCGAAGGCAGCGATGCGGGCGTTTCTATGTCAAATCGCATCCAACGCCGGTATCCCGAAAGCTTTGCTGTTCCGCTGCGAAAGGGGTATCCTCAAATATGCCGCAAGCAGGCAGCGCTGACCCAAGATAGACCGCCACTTTGGTTCTCCATATTTGTTAGACTCTGTCCAGAATCCGACCATCGGTGGCAATGGTGACCACATTCCATGGAATCATTTTGCCGCTGCTTGCCAGCGCTTTCTTCACCGCGTGTTCCAGACCGCCGCAGCAGGGCACCTCCATCCGCACTACGGTGACGCTGCGAATGTCGTTGTCCCGGAGAATATCGATGAGCTTCTCCGAATAGTCCACGGAATCCAGCTTGGGGCAGCCCACCAGCGTTACGCGGTCCTTGATAAAATCCTGATGGAAATTTCCGTAGGCGTAGGCGGTGCAGTCCGCGGCAATCAGCAGCTTCGCGCCGTTAAGCCAGGGAGCGTTCACCGGA
The DNA here is from genome assembly GCA_051892295.1 of Faecousia sp. GTDB lineage: Bacteria > Bacillota > Clostridia > Oscillospirales > Oscillospiraceae > JAZOXB01. The sequence goes on from JBJFGB010000079.1 coordinate 47,475, forward strand.
ACCAGCTTGATCTGCACCGGCCAATGAAAAAGCTGGGATTGCCGGGGCATCACCGCTGCCGTTGACTCCTGCCGCCGGATGGTTTTGACCGCAGCACCGGGACAGCCGCAGGGCAGCTTCTCTTCCTTCTTTGCTTTCGCCGCCAGCACGGCGGCTTCGTCATAGGCGGCAGCTTCCCGCTCTACAAAGGAAATGGCACCTGTGGGACAGGCGGGGAGACAGTCGCCCAGACCGTCACAGTAGTCATCCCGCATCAGCTTTGCCTTTCCGGCAACCATAGCAATCGCGCCCTCATGGCAGGCTGCCGCACAGGCACCGCAGCCGTTGCACCGTTCTTCGTCAATGTTGATAATTCTTCGAATCATTTTATTTCCTCCTTGTTTCGCCGTACTTCCGGCTTGGTCATTTCTTTTTGCATTGCCGCGATTTCCATCATGTGCTCGTACATTTCATCACCGACGCATTTTCGGGCATATTGGCACCATTGCACACAGCTCAGTGTGTCGTTATAGGCGATAAAGCCGCAGGTTTCGCAGGCAACTTTTGTATCAATGGAAAAAAGCTCAATCAGATTGCCGCATTGCGGGCAAACGATTTCTCGGATCGTGGGTGTCCGGGGCCTGCCTTGACAGCCTTCCATCACCATAGTTACAAACCTCCTTGCTTGACTTTTCGCCGATAGTTTACTATATTGAAAAGAAAACGTATGTTGGAAATCCAACAAAGGAGGAACGATGGAAGCGTACTATGAGATTTTTTCAAAATGTCCGCTGTTTGCGGGGATCTCTCAGAAGGAAATGGGGGAGATGCTGGGCTGTCTGAACGGAAAAATCACCGGAATTGCCAAAGGAGACCCGGTGTTTTTAGAGGGGGATTCTGCACGGTATATGGGGGTGGTGCTGTCCGGCGCCATTCAGGTTGTGCGGGATGATTACTATGGCAACCGAAGTGTACTGACAGTGGTTGCCCCCGGCGGGCTGTTTGGGGAAACCTTTGCCTGTGCAGGACTGGAAGCCCTGCCGGTGAGCGCCATCGCCCTGCAAAACAGCACCGTGCTGTTGCTGGATTGCAGGCGGGTGTTGACGGGCTGTACCCATGCGTGCCCCTTTCACAGCCGCCTGATAAGCAATCTCCTGCAGGGCATCGCCCAAAAGAACCTGACACTGACGCAAAAGATCCGCTATATGTCCCGAAAGACCACCCGGGAAAAGCTGATGGAATTTCTGCTGGATCAGGCAAAGGAACAGGGAAATTCGGAATTTGTGATTCCCTATGACCGACAGGCGCTGGCGGACTATCTCGGCGTAGAGCGCAGCGCCATGTCGGCGGAGATTGGGAAATTAAGAAAGGAGGGGCTGCTCGAAAGCAGCGGCTCCCGCTTCCGCCTGCGAACCTCCGGTTCGGATAGAAAAACACCGCCTTTTCCAATCTGAGGATACAGCGGAGAAGACGGATTGTGAAATGAAATCAATAAAAATGTTTTCCAATATTCATTTTTTCGAACTTTATTTATTGACATCTTTTGCTGAATATGATATTTTTCTGAGTAATTAGTAATTAAGTGCCGAAATTTTGGAATGACTGAGGAGCCGTGCAATTTGCGGTTAAGGATATTACAGCCCTTGTCTGACGGTTACCGGTCTGATACTGCGCTTTTGTTCGTCAATAGGAGATGATACCGTGAGCGATATGCCGGCTTCCCTGGCAGCTCTGCTGGCGCAGTTGGATCGCCGGGGTATTACAGACCACCGCCGTTATCGTGAGGTTCGCAAGTTTCTGCAATTCAAAGCCAGAGAAACCGACACCCCCATCAGCGGCAGCTTTGAGCTTACCCCGCTGTGCAATTTAGACTGCAAAATGTGCTATGTCCACCTGAATAAGCAGCAGTTGGGCGGCGCACGGCTGCTGGACATCGCCACATGGAAACACCTGATAAAACAGGCTGTGGATGCCGGCATGATGTATGCCACTCTGACCGGTGGTGAGTGTTTGACCCATCCCGGCTTTCGGGAGCTGTTCTTGTTCCTGCAAGAGCTGGGCATCGAAACACGAATCTTTTCAAACGGTATTCTGATGGATGCCGATATGTTGGATTTTTTGAAGGAAAATCCCCCTGCCGCTGTCCAAATCACGCTCTATGGTGCCGGCGAGGAAGCCTATGAGCGCGTCACCGGTCACAGAGCCTTTTCCCGCGTCATGGACAATATCCTGAAGCTTCGGGACGCAAAGCTTCCCCTGACCATTGCCGTAACCCCCAATGCCTATATGGAAGACGGCGAAGCTGTGCTCCGTTTGCTTCATTCTCTGGGACTGCCCAGCCGCATCAACAGCGGTCTGATGGCGCCCCGAAAAGAAACCGGCCGCAGCATTACTGACGCCAATCAGGAGTATATCCGCTTAATCAAGCTGCAGCAGGCGCTGGACGGGAAAGAACCCGGTGAAGACTGCGACGAGGAATCCCTACCGGATGTCGGCGGCAGCGGCAACGCGGAATACGGCGTGCGCTGCGGTGCCGGAAGAAGCAGCTTCTGTATTTCGTGGGATGGGCGCATCCGCCCCTGCAATACCTTCCCGGGCGTTTCGGAAGACATCTTGTCCTCCTCTTTCCTTGCGGGTTGGAAACGTATCAACGAACAGGTCAAACAGTTCCCGCTGCCCGTAGAATGTGTGGGCTGTAAATACACGCAGGTGTGTAAGCACTGCGTTGCGGAGCATGCCGCCAATGCCCCCATTGGTCATGCGAGTCCGGTTGTTTGTCAATGCATTCGGCAAATGGCTGCCGAGGGCATCATTCATTTATAAAAATATAAAAACATAAAATTTTGGAGGTATACAGGATGAAACAGAATTACGCCGCTCCCACCGCCGAAAAGATTTCCTTCCGGTTTGAAGATCAAATCGCTACGTCCTCCGGAGCCTGCGGAAGTTATTGGACCAATATTGGGGACAGTACCTGTCAGGATTTCGAATCCGTTAAGAATTTTGCCGGCTAACGGTTCCCAAAGTAAAACGATTTGACTGATCTATGCTGAACAGAGCGCGGCGTCTTTTGTAGTCTGCGGCAGCACAACGGCAACGACCCGTGCTTCCGCCTATGGTCGCTGCGCTCTGCTTCGTATCTATTGCCGATGCGTTACATACTGCCGGGGGTTCAACTGGAAAGTGACTGCCCCCTTGAAGCCTTTTCCGCCTTCCGGGCGGAAGCGCACAGTGCACTGCCGCTGTGTACACTGACAGTCAAATATGGTCCGTATTCTCCGGACAAGGTGTTGTTCTCCGCAGGGCAGAAAGAGATTCGAGTGAGCGGTCTTGAAGACGGCTGGCTGTATTCTTTTGCAACCGGCAGGCAGTATGCGCTGTATGTGTCCCGGGATTACAGGCAGCTTACTGCTTACATCACAGATTCTGCGCTTCAGGAGGAAAGGCTGCTGCCGCTGCTCCGCATAGCGCTGGAAAGTGCAAGCATCCCGGAGAGCGTGCTTTCCCTGCATAGCGCCTGTGTGGAATTGGATGGTCAGGCGGTTTGTTTTACTGCGCCCTCCGGCACCGGGAAATCCACCCGGGCACGGAGCTGGGTATCCGGGCTTGGTGCCCGATTCATCAGCGGGGACCGCCCCTCCCTTCGTCTCGGTCAAAACGGTGTTGTCGCTTGCGGCGTCCCGTGGGACGGAAAGGAACGGCTCTACCTCAATGTGCAGGCACCTCTGAAAGCAATCTGCAGCATCCGCAGAGGCGATACCACCTACATTCGGAAGCTCTCCCTGCGGCAGGCACAGCGGGTGCTGATGCAACAGTGCTTCGTTCCTATGTGGGATACGGATGCGGCTGCGGCGGCCATGCTGCTGATCCGCAGGCTGTGCAGCGCCGTGCCGATTTACCGCGTTACCTGTGGACCGGAGGAAGCTGCCGCGAAAGAAGTCCGGGATGTGCTTTATCACCATCCCAATGAGATTATGGAGATTGAACAGGATATGAAAATTAAGAGTGGATTTACACTGCGCAATATGTGCGGTGAACATATCGTCATGCCCACCGGCAAGAATATCAGCCGGTTTGACGGCGCCATTGTCCTGAATGACGTTGCCGCCTTTGCGTGGGAAAAACTCAGCGACGGCTGCAGCCGCGAAGAGCTGCTGGAAGCCATCCTCTCCCAATTTGAAGTGGGAAGAGAGCAGGCGGAAAAGGATTTGGATGCCCTGCTCGATAAGCTGATCGGCTATGATGTAATAGAACAAGAGTCTGTCTGAAAGACATCGGAAAAGAATGAAAGACTTTCAACTTGCCGAAAAAATTCCGACAAGCCGAAAGCCCCTTAGTCGTTCGACCTCGAAAAAATGTGAAAAAGAAACTTGAAAATCTTACAAAACATAGAAAATCCTCCAAAATCCGAAGATTTTGGAGGCTTTTTCTAGTGCGCCCGGCGGGCGCATACTCTAACGGGTGAAAGTCCCTAAGCCGCCCGGTAGCGGGAAGACTATAGCCAAGAGCAAGGGTGTCCGTCGTGAGGTGGAATCTGAAGGAAGCTGGAGGCAAAACCTTGACCTGACGAACAGAAATCATGAAGGTTGTATATGAGGGTAAGCCAACAGCTTTACCTGCTTTGGAATGATCTGCATTTCGTGACGAAGGAATTTTTTGCCAGTAATAATAGCTTTTCTCCGAGATACCCCGTTGACGACAAAACTCTTTGTTTGTCAGTTCGCTGGACTGTCATTCCCGGATCAATAAAGCCCAGCTTTGCGTACGATACGCATCCCGTACTTCCAATGCATTTGCCATTTCACACCATCCCTTTCAGAGTCCCTGAAAAACTCACCGTAAGTTTTTCGAGTTTTGGGATATTATCTCATAGCTATGGTGCAAATGATAGGTGTACGGTTATTGAGCGCTTACGCACCGTCTCGATTACATTCTGCTGGAATTAGTAACCTACGATTGATAGCATTTCTCAATCGATAAACTATACGCCTTTATGCTTTAGCCGTTGTTTTTTCATCCACCGTCTGAATAAGTTCAACGATTTTCGACTGAACATCATCACTACTCAGACGAATGCTCCTTTTTGCATAGCTGGAAATAGCCTTTCGCCCAACAGCAGCAGTTATTTCCTGCAAGCCTCTTACTTTTCGACCTTCATAGGTGACTTCATCCTCTAATAAACAATCTAACTTGCACCATTGAAAATAGTTTATGCTCTTCATTTGATCGTCTGACAAATCCCAACAATACTCGATACTTAGTTCTGTCGATTCATTGATAGTATTTATAAAGTCAGTAAACACACTATCATCCGGTTTTTTCGGCGTTGCAACAATAACATCGACATTATACTTTCTGAGAATTGGATCATTATCGACACTTCCAGCGCTAAAGTGATGTGTTTCAATCAGTGCTAATTCATGATAATCAAAATGTCGAATTAGCATATCGGTGAAGCGCTTCGTAATAATGGCTGCTGCCTTCTCTTCTTTAGTGAGATACTCCAAGGAACTGGTGTCTATTCCTCCACTACCGGAAGCGTTGATCAGGCTCTTTAAGCCGCTGGTGAACACATAGTAGGTCCATTCCTCGTGTAGTGTTACAGTGCCCAAGGGGCTGCTGCCCCAGAACATCAAGGCTTTCCCTTCCGTGCCTTTGGCCCAGAATGCAATGGCGGGAGTCTCATAGTCAGCAGCCGGAAGATCCTTATCGTATTTCAAGTAGCCGGAGTTCCCGGGATTATAGGCGGAGTAATTACCGATATCCGAATTGACAACCTCATAATTGTCGTTAACAGAATACTTGGAAGATATCTGTCCGCTTTCAAAGTTGTCCACCAGCACCCATCTGCCCTGACCACCGGGGACGCCGGGTTCCGGGTCGGTGGGATCGGGGTCGGTAGGATCGGGATCGGTAGGATCGGGGTCGGTGGGATCCGGCTCGCTGAAGTCGAATTCGTCGGGGATCTTCTCCACATCCGCTTTATTGCCGAGGTAGATTGATCCAATGGAGGGGTTCCCATAGACAAAGGGAACAAACCGAATCGCATCGGCAGAGGTGGGCAGAGAGACCGTCACGAAAATCCAGGTATCTGCCACAGGGGTGAAGCTGGCCTCCGCCACGTTATTGCTTCCGGACTGGAGATAAACCGTGCCCGCATTGGTCCTCGTCTGCTTCACCCAGAAGCCAACCGTGGGATCGGTATACTTGGTGGCATCAAAGCTGCAGACAACGGTGAATGCGGGGTTGTATTCGGTAGCCTTCATAGCCACGTACCCGCCAATGGTATCATCCGTTCCCGCGGTCACGGTACAGTTGGCTGTCACATACTTGGCAGTATCCGTCAGGTCCGCGCTGCTCCATCCCTCCACGACCTCGTAGGCCGCTTCAGGAGTAGACTCTTCGCCGGGAATGATCTGGTAGAAATCATAGCCCTCTTCCTGATCCGGGGCGACCGCCAGATCCTCAGCCTCGCCGAAGTAGATCTGATCCAGCCACACCTCAGTATCCTTCGCCGACCACAGGCGAATATAGTCCAGGCACCCGGTACCGGAAGCGTTGATCAGGCTCTTCAAGCCGCTGGTGAACACATAGTAGGTCCATTCCTCGTGGAGCGTTACAGAGCCCAAGGGGTTATTGCCCCAGAACATCACGGTTTTCCCCTCGGTGCCTTTGGCCCAGAATGCAATGGCGGGAGTCTCATAATCAGCAGCCGGAAGATCCTTATCGTATTTCAAGTAGCCGGCGTTCCCGGGATTATAGGCGGAGTAATTACCGATATCCGAATTGACAACCTCATAGCTATCGTTAACAGAATAGTTGGAAGACATCTTTCCGCTTTCAAAGTTGTCCACCAGCACCCATCTGCCCTGACCACCGGGAGTCGCAGGTTCCGGATCGGTAGTTTCCGAGCTGTTGGGAATCTTTTCCACATCTGCCTTGCTGCCGAAGTAGATCGCGCCGATGGAGGGGTTGCCGTAGGTATAGGGGACAAACTGAATCGCCGTGGCGTCAGCCGTCACCGGAATGGTCACAAAGACCCATTCGTCCGCCACGGGTGTAAAGGTCGCCTCGTCTGTCACAGACTCGCCGGACAGGAGCTTTACCGTTCCCTCGTTGGTCCGCGTCTGCTTCATCCAAATGCCTACCGTCGGCTCCGCATACTTGGAGGCAGTAATGACAGCGTTGATCGTCAGCGAAGGGTTGTAGTTTGTGGCTTTCATGGTCACAAAGTCTCCGACGGTGTCATCCTTTCCGGCAGTCAGGCCGGCATTGGAGGTCACATATTTTGTGGTGTCCGTCAGATCCGCGTCCACCCAATCTTCGATCACCTCGTAATTGCCAGTGGCAGTAGCGGCCGGAGCTAAAAGACCGAACAACAGCACCACCGCCAAAAACAATGACAGTGTTTTTCGCATTGGTTGCATAACCATATCCCCCTTTTTATTATACAGTCCCATCATTTGTCGACATCTTCCAAATGAGAAGAGCTGCTCTTTATAAATAGAAGTATACAGAGAAGCGGCGCAAATGTCAATAAAAAATCACACCGCACCGCAACATTTTTCAAAAATGTCGCGGCGCGGTGTGCTCTGGGAAATGATTCAGTTGACCTCTCCAAGGAGGCTGAGCTGCAGTTGATGGATCATGCGCCGGACAGCATCCTCGTCAGTCCGATAATAGATCCGGCCGTTCTCCCGATGGAGATTGATCAGGCCAATGTTAAATAGCGTATTCAGATACTTCGACATGGTTCCGGAAGTCAGCCCCAGCTCGTTGGCCAGCTCCAACCCATAGTAGCTTCGCTCTGACAGCTTATAAAGAATATCCAGCTTGATCGGGTCCCCCAAAAACCGCAGGACATTAGCCAGCCTATCTTTCACATACCCGGCGGCTTTTGAGATCCGCTCCATTCGGACGCCGAAACCAAGCATCATGCTCTCGCCGCTCTCATCCATATTGTAGCGGTAGCGGCCGAGGCCGAGCCACCAAGGCCAAAGGACCTGCTGTGCGTCAGTGCCGCTTGCTTCGACATCAATGCCCAGAACGGATTTCTTAAACTCGGGGAAAGAATGTGATGCAAAATAATTCGCCCAATATGCGGTTACGTCCTGAAAAATCTTCTCATGCCGGCAGAGCAGCACCTCCAGCTTTCGGACGACCGGCTCTATCAGGCGCGCCAGCTTTTCCAGCAGCGTCTCATAATTCACCAGCATATCGAAGATCTCCCACTTGCACGAGGAGGGGAGCTCCAGTTGGCCGATCTGCTTGCTCAGCGCAGGTGCCTTACCTGCGCTGACAGGCAAATAGCTTATGCCCAGATTGGTGACCTCCAGGACCTCATAATGGGAGAAGTAGTCCCTGGCAAACTCCCGGTACTGCTCCAGGCAGGCGGTCAGCTCCGCTTGAAAATCGCCGCAATCGTCACGCAGGCAGCCGCTGAAGGCATCGAAAAACGAGTAGACCATAATATTGGCAAGGCATATCCAAGGCTTCCCGTCTGCGCCTTTCAGATCCCGGAAGAAATACTGCATCCCGTCGTCGCTCAGATCAACGCCGGTCAGACCTTCATGGATCATCTCATCCAGCGCAGCGAAATAGGCACGAAAAAACTCCCGGCCCTCACCGTTCCAATAGCTCTCATGCGTCAATTTATAGTCGCGCTTAATATTGTCGAACGTACCATGATTTACATACAAGGAGAGCAGCTCCACCGCCTCGATCAGAATCGCGGGCTTGTCCATTATTTTGACTGTCATTTCCGTCTTCCTCCGCATCACACGACCCGCTTGCCGTAGATCCCCGCAGCATCATGTGCATTTTTTTCAGTATACTGTAGAATTCGGAAAAGGTCAAGAGTGCAAAGGCGGCGTTCTTTCCGCTTGAAAAAATCAGATTCACACATTCGTTTTTTCCGGTTCCTGCTGGTAAAATGAAGTCATAAAAACACGGGAGGTCAGGAGATGGAACGACAAATTTATGACGAGCGGAACGGTCTTTGGTACGAGCTGTGCGGGGACTATTATGTGCCCTGCCTGGAGGCGCCTGAAAGGCCGAAGGTGGGCAAGTTCGGCAGGATGCGGAATTCTTTCCTTCGGGAGCATCAAGGTGCGATCTACACCGGGATGCTGTATAGCGGCAAGCTGAACGCCCACTTGGAGAAAATCGACCAGCAGGCAAATGAGATGCTGGATCGGCTGGTCAAGCGGTACGCCGCAGACGAGCAGATCACCGAAGAACTGAAAGCGAATGACCAGATGGCATGGGTGCAGGCCATAAATAGCATCCGCAACCGTGCCGAAGAGGTTGTCTTCTCGGAACTGATTTATTGCTGATACAATGCCCCGGCTATGAATGAAGAATCGTTCATAGCCGGGGCATTTGCTTTTCTGCGGGGTTTAGGGGGCAGCACCCCTAACAAGCGGAACCTGTACGGACCGGTTCGTTGCTTGATAAGACAACACCGTTTTGAAAGAACGAGTTTTGCCATGCATTTGAACCGGGGAGTAAATCCGGCCGCCACTTCCACTTCCGTTCATCTTGTTTTCAGCACCGCTTTTGCAGTACCGTGTTTCAGAAAGCTTTCATGCACCTGAATGGCATCAGATTTGATGCCATCAACGGGCTATTTGCTTCCATGGCATTAAATTTGATGCCATCTTTCCCCGATGTCAGGACGAAAAACCCAAATCGGTCTGCGTGAATGCTTCGTAGGCTTGTCCAATACGCTGGATGCGTTTCAGCACACCGCTGTGGTTGCTGTAGCCCAGTTCCTTGGCAATGTCTTCCAAACAGATGCCCTCCATTCGCAGCTCCAATATCCGTCTGTCCTTCTCGCTCAGCGTGGCAAGAAACTGCTCGACCAGGACCTTGCTGACCGCTGTTTCTTCCGGCGTAGCCCCATCCGAGTATTCTTCGTTTTCAGCAAGGTAGTCCTCCCAAGAGACGGTTTGATACTTGGTGCGGGTATGATACCATTTGCGAAAGAAATCCGTTTTGGCGTTGCTTCTTCGAGTATCAAAGTCCTCAAAGCAGCGGTGCTGCTCTACCACATCCAGCACATCGTACATTCGATAAT
>JBJFGB010000080.1:0-3530 GCA_051892295.1 Faecousia sp.
CTCGCTATGGACCTTTTATTTTCTTAAAATGCGCAACTTCATTTTACAACGCGCGCTAAAAAATAATTTGATTTTACAGAAGGAGAGAGAAAAATGATTACAAAAATCCTGATGCTGGTGATTTTCTTTGTGATGATGATCGCCATCGGTATCGCCTGCCGGAAGCACGCAAGAAGCGTGGACGGCTTCGTTTTGGGCGGACGCTCCGTCGGTGCGTGGTTTACCGCCTTTGCCTTCGGAACCTCCTATTTTTCCGCCGTTATCTTCGTCGGTTATGCCGGTCAGTTTGGCTGGCGCTTTGGACTTGCCTCGACATGGATTGGGCTCGGCAATGCCTTCATTGGTTCGCTGTTGGCTTGGGTCGTCCTGGGCAGAAGAACGAGAATCATGACCCAGCACCTCAATTCCCGCACCATGCCGGACTTCTTCGCGCTGCGTTACGGCTCCGGAGGGCTGAAAATCGCCGCGTCAATCATCGTGTTTATCTTCCTGATTCCCTACACCGCATCCCTCTTTAACGGTCTTTCCCGCCTGTTTACCATGGCGTTTCCCGGCATTGACTACGCTTGGTGCGTGATTGTTATGGCGGTGCTGACAGGCATTTACGTCATTGTCGGCGGCTATATGGCGACTGCGGTCAACGATTTTATTCAGGGCATTATTATGATTTTCGGCATTCTCGCCGTGATCTTCGCCGTACTGCACGGGCAGGGCGGCATTTCCGAAGCGATTGCAAAGCTGTCGCAGACCTCGAGCTGGACGAGCGCGGGTACGGAGTTTCAGGGCGCTTATACCTCCTTCCTCGGAGCCAACCCGATCTTCCTGTTCTTTGTAATCATTCTGACCTCCCTCGGCACATGGGGCTTGCCGCAGATGGTAGGCAAATTCTACGCCATTAAGGACGAGGATTCCATCAAGAAGGGCACGGTTATTTCCACCGTGTTTGCCGTGATCGTTGCGGGCGGCTGCTACTTCCTCGGCGGCTTCGGCAGACTCTTCTCCGATGTGATTACCTATCAGCCGGATGGCGTAACGCCGGTCTATGACAGTATCGTTCCGTCGATGCTTTCCAATCTCTCCCCGCTGCTCATCGGCATCGTGTTGGTGCTTGTCCTTTCGGCGTCCATGTCCACGCTTTCTTCGCTGGTGCTGACTTCCAGCTCGACCATCACGCTCGACCTGATTGCGCCTGCGACAAAGCAGGGACTGTCTGAGAAGAAAAAAATGATACTGATGCGTGCCTTCATCGCGTTTTTTGTGGTGCTTTCCGCACTGATTGCGATTGTGCAGGCAAAGTCGAACGTCGTCTTTATCGCGCAGCTCATGGGCGTCTCTTGGGGCGCGCTGGCAGGCGCTTTCCTCGCACCCTTCCTCTATGGTCTCTTCTGGAAGCGGACGACAAAGGCGGCATGCTGGGTCAGCTTCGTCTGGGGTGTCGGACTGTCTCTTATTCAGCTTGCGAAGAGCCTGACCGGTTTCACCTTTGGTGTTGCATTCTTGGACCAAACCGTCTTCGCGACCTCAATCCATTCCGGCGCGATTGCGATGCTGGGCGGTCTGATTCTGGTGCCGCTGATCTCGCTGCTGACCAAAAAGCCCGATGCGGCGCAGGTTGAGGGTATCTTCCGCTGCTATGACAAAACAACGACCGTTCCCGTAAAGGAGTCGCTCGGAGAATAGTTGAAAATCTCAGAAAACTGTTGTATACTGAAGAAAAAAGCAGAGCGAGGTAATGACCATGAAACAACTCATGCTTGGAAACGAGGCAGTTGCGCGCGGCTTGTATGAGGCGGGCTGCAGCTTCGTTTCCAGCTACCCCGGCACACCGAGTACGGAAATTACGGAGTGCGCCGCAAAATATCCGGAAATTTACGCCGAGTGGGCACCGAATGAGAAGGTCGCTGTCGAGGCTGCCTTTGGTGCGTCCCTCGCAGGAAAGCGCAGCTTCTGCGGCATGAAGCATGTGGGGCTGAATGTCGCTGCCGACCCGCTCTTTACGATTGCCTATACGGGAATCAACGCCGGCATGATCATCGGCGTTGCGGATGACGCGGGGATGCACAGCTCGCAGAACGAGCAGGACTCCCGTAATTATGCAAAGGCGGCAAAGCTCCCGATGCTGGAACCGTCGGACTCCGCCGAGGGAATCGCGTTTGCAAAGCTTGCCTATGAGCTCTCCGAGCGATTTGACACGCCCGTGCTTCTCAAAATGTGTACCCGCGTGGCGCATTCCCAGAGCATTGTGGAACCGTCGGAACGTGTGGAACCTGCACAGAAGCCCTACGAAAAGAACCCGCCGAAGTACATCATGATGCCCGGCTTTGCGAAAAAGCGCCATCCGATTGTTGAGGAACGACTGAAGGCGCTTGCGGAATTCGCCGAAACCGCGCCCTGTAACCGTATCGAGCGCGGCACGGAGAAAAAACTCGGCATCATCACCTCCAGCACCTGTTATCAATATGTCCGCGAGGTCTGCGGTCAAGAGGTCAGTGTATTAAAACTCGGCATGATTTGGCCGCTGCCAATGAAGCTTTTGCGCGAATTTGCAGCCTCTGTGGAGCGCGTGATTGTCGTCGAGGAGTTGGACGGCTTTATCGAGGACTATTGCAAGACGATTGGTTTGAAGGTCGAGGGGAAAAACCGCTTCTCCAACATCGGAGAGCTGTCGCAGAATCTTGTTGCGGAAGGACTCGAACTGCAAGCGCCGCAGGGGAAAGCGCTGGAAACGGCGATTCCGCCGCGTCCGCCTGTCATGTGCGCGGGCTGCCCGCACCGCGGATTGTATTATGTTCTTTCCAAGCTGAAGCTTACCGTAATCGGAGACATCGGCTGCTATACCCTCGGCGCGGTTGCCCCATTGAACGCGGTGGATTCCGTGGTCTGCATGGGTGCTTCCGTCTCCGGCATCCACGGCTTTAACAAGGCAAACGGCGGCAAGACGGACGGCAATACCGTCGCCGTAATCGGCGATTCGACCTTTATGCACTCCGGCATGACGGGGCTGGTCAACATCGCCTATAACGATTCCAAGAGCACCGTGATTATTCTTGATAACTCCATTACCGGCATGACCGGACATCAGCAGAACCCGACCACGGGCTTTAATCTGAAGGGTGATCCTGCGGCAAAGGTTGATTTGGAAGCGCTCTGTCATGCGCTGGGAATTGCGCGGGTTCGGGTCGTAGACCCCTACGACCTTGGACAGTGCGAGAGCGTCATCAAGGAAGAACTGGCGGCTGACGAGGCATCCGTGATTATCTCCCGCCGTCCGTGCGCGCTGCTCAAATATGTCAAGCATAAGCAGCCGCTTACGGTAGACACGGAGAAATGCAAAAGCTGCAAAATGTGCATGAAGGTCGGCTGCCCCGCCATCAGCATGACAGACGGGAAAGCAAAGATTGACAATACCCTTTGCACGGGCTGCGGCGTTTGTGCACAGCTCTGCAAATTCGGCGCATTGGAGGGAAACACATGAAAACTTGCAATGTGATGATTGTCGGCGTCGGCGGGCAGGGAAGTCTGCTGGCGAG
>JBJFGB010000081.1:0-14514 GCA_051892295.1 Faecousia sp.
ATTCGGGTCTGACCTATCTGCAAAGCTCGTATGTGTCGCTGTCCACCGTGGGGATTTGCTGCAGCGCCTTTATGAGCATCCCCATCACCGTGGTGGAGCTGCGATCTCAGGGGGTCTTGCGGCGGCTGTACTGCAGTCCCTGTTCTCCCGCAAGACTCCTTGCCTGCGATACCATCGCCAGCGGCGTTGCTGCCGTGATGTCCACACTGATCCTGACCGTTGCCGCAGTGGTGGTTTTCGGGTATCGGATGTCGGGCAATGTGTTTGTGTATATGGCAGCGTGGCTGCTGACGATGGCATCCATGTTTTCCATCGGACTTATGGTCGCCAGCCTGTGCCGAACCACAAAATCCATGAATGTAGCCACCAGCCTGCTCTATTTTCCTATGTTGCTGTTCTCCGGCGCCACCATTCCCGCGGAAGTACTTCCTGCCGGATTCAGAGCTGTTTCCGGGTGGATGCCCCTTGGCTTAGGAATCAATCTGTTGAAATCCGTGTCCATGGGGTGCTATAATCAAATGGTAGTACCGGTGCTCACCCTGTCCGCGATCACGGTTATTTGCGGCACCGTCGCCGTCAAAACATTCAGATGGGAGTAAGACGATGGAGATGAGGCAAGAACACAAGCCCTGCGAAGAAAAGAGAAGCGGCACACTCTATAAGATTGGTATGTTTGCGGCGATGAATCATGTGACGGTAAAGACGCTGCGTTTCTATGAGGAACAGGGTTTGCTGATGCCGGCATTGATCCATCCGGAGACCGGATACCGGTATTATACCCTTTCCCAAATGGCGGTGCTCCATCAGATTACCGCTTTGAAGCTGGCGGGATTCACCTTGGAAGAAATTGCACGCATCAACTCCGGCGCAGATGAGGAAGCAGTGCTTTTGAAGAAAAAATCAGAGCTGCTTGCCAAAATCTCTGATCTCACAAGACAGATCGCCGTGGTGGATGGTTACCTATCCAAAAAGAAAAACGGACTTTCCGTACCTGTCCTGATCAAGACCATCCCGGAAACCACTGTAGCATTTATGCGCATCAGGCTGGAATCCTATGATGACCTGTTTGAGCGGATGCCGGAAATGGGTGCATGGATGGAGAAAGCGGGCTGTATCTGCGCCCTTCCGGAATACTGCTTTACCGCCTATTTGGAGCCGGGATATAAGAATGGGGACATCCTCGTTGAGATTTGTGAATCCGTTGTGGAGGCAAAAAAAGAGATTGGCGCTCTGAAGTTCAAAACCCTTCCCGAAATCCGTGCCGCCTGCGTTTTTCATAAGGGCTCTTACCGTACGTTTTCGGAATCCTATGAAACCGTGCTGCGATATGTCGAGGAAAACGGGTATGAGATCGCCGGTGAGATTCGGGAAAGCTATATTGACGGTGTTTGGAATAAAGAGGAGGAAAGCCAGTGGCTGTCAGAAATACAGGTTCCGGTCAGGAAAAAGACGGAAGCATTACTCCCGTAAAAAGAAGGCGAGACGGTTTCATGATGAACCAAGATATCATTTGAAAAAAAGAAAAAGCGTGTTATAATGTACGCAGCAAAGCGGTGCTTTTGGGAGCGGATATATGAATCTGAAAGAGCGGGCAAAAGAATTAAAAACCGATATACCTGCGGTGTTCCTTGCGCTGAAGCACCGTAGGACACCGGTTTTGGCAAAAATAGCATCCGCTGTTACAGTGGGCTATGCGCTGTCCCCAATTGACCTGATTCCCGATTTCATTCCGGTATTGGGATATCTGGATGATGTGATTTTGTTACCGGCTTTGATTGCGCTGACTATAAAATGTATTCCTGACGATGTGTGGACAGAGTGCCGCAAAGAGTCGGAGAATATGTGGGCAGAGGGCAAACCGAAAAAATGGTATTATGCGATACCGATTGTGATGCTATGGGCAATGATCATATGGCTCATTGTGAAAGCCATTTGGTAAGGAATCACACGATTTGACACCGATACTGCGCTGACAAATACGGTTGCGCAGCATTTCTATAAAAAGAATCATTTTGAAATATCATTGAGACAATGAATACAGTGGAAAAAACGGGAAGGGGATCGTCAATGGTAAGAGAGCTGATGCATGACCCGATTTTCCTTGCACAGAAAGCTATCCCGGCAACGAAAGAGGATTTGCAGATTGTGCAGGACTTGCTGGATACCTTGGAAGCGCATAGGGAGACCTGTGTGGGGATGGCGGCGAATATGATCGGTGTTTGCAAGCGGGTGATTGCCTTCGATAACGAGGGAACCTACATGGTCATGCTGAATCCGGAAATTGTGAAGCAGTCGGAAGCGTATGAGACGGAGGAAGCTTGCCTATCCCTGACGGGCGGACCGCGAAAGACAAAGCGGTATCAGAAAATCAAGGTGCAGTATCAGACCACGGAGCTGCAAACGCGGCTGAAGACCTTCACCGGCTGGACGGCGCAGATCATCCAGCATGAGATTGACCATTGCAATGGGGTGCTGATATGAAGAAGGTCAAGATTACAGTCATGCGCAAAGCCTGCTATCCCGATTTGATGGAGCAATACGAAAATCCCTTGGAACACGCCTGCGATGTGCAAGAGGGACAGGCTTGGATTGCAGACAATGGGCAGAAGCCGGAGGGACTGTGCGACAGCGCGTGGGAAAGCATGTCCGCCTTTGTGAAGACACTGGCGCAAGGCGGCGGCAATTTTTACGACGGCTGGATGAAGAATCCGAATTCCGCCATGATAAGCTGCAATGACGGCTTCCGTCCCGTCAGCTTCTACCTTGAGACGCCGGAGGAGGATGGCAGCAGTTCTAAAGAGGAATATAATCCTCCACGCGATGCCCCAAGAGGCGCATGATCTCCAATTCATCCATCGCGTCGAAGAGCGCGTTATGGGTTTCGCAGTATGTATCGTTTCCCGAGAGCAGGCGGAGCATGGGCTCGACGCCATAGCCGTGTTTCAGACGACCGGTGGAGCAGCAAGCCGTTTGCGGGAGCTTGGGATTGTGCTGGCGGTAGGCTGCCAGGCGCATGATGTCATACCATTGCAGCCGCGACAGCTCCGGCAGATGATTGCGGTCAAAGCCGGCGTTGTAGGCAAACACGGAGCGAACCCCATACGCGGAGAAGCACGAGAGAAGATCCTGCATCGCCGCTTCTTTGGTGCAGAGAACCGGATTTACCGGCGTATCCAAAAACAGAGCGTTAGAATACATGCCGCCCGACGCACACGCAATGGGAAGCACATGATATTTGAATGCAAGCGGATGAAAGCTATCTGCCTCCGCAATCACGGTGCCGATGGACATGACCTGATTTACCCAGTTGGTCTCCGTGTCAATCACGGCGAATCTTTCCATATTTCTCTCTCCTTTGGTAATCTTGAGAATAGTATATCGGAAAAGGTGTCGAAAGGCAAGGCGAAAAGAGAAAAATGAGCGTCCTTCTAAGGTGCTTGTGAAGCATAGAAGAAGGAGAATGGTCGTAAGAGAGGAGACGTATGGTTTCTGAATATTTTGAAATACGCGGCATTCCGGCGGTGCTTTACGGGGAACGCGCGGATAGGCTTTGGCTCTTTGTGCATGGAAAGTGCGGCAATAAGGAGGAAGCGTGCGGTCTTGTGGAGCTGCTGTGTCCAAAGGGATATCAGGTTCTCGGCGTGGATCTGCCGGAGCATGGCGCGCGAAAGGGCGGCGCGGCAAAGCTGCTTCCTTGGGAGGTCATTCCCGAGCTGCAAGGCGTTCTGACGGAGATGAAACAGCGGTGGCAGGATGTTTCGCTGTACGCGAACAGCATCGGCGCTTATTTTTCTTTGCTGGCGTTTCCGAACGAGCGTTTTACAAACTGTCTGTTTGTCTCGCCGATTTTGGATATGGTTGCCCTGATTGAACGGATGATGGGCTGGGTATCCGTAAGCGCGGAACGGCTGCAAGCGGAACGGGAAATTCCGACGCCCTTCGGAGAAACTCTTTCGTGGGCGTATTATACCTACGCAAAACAGCATCCGATTCAAAAATGGGACAGCCCGACCGCGATCCTCTACGCCGGAAAGGACGAACTGACCGACCGCGCAACGGTGACCTCGTTTGCGGAACGTTTTGGCTGTGCTTTACAAGTTTATGAGGACGGTGAGCATTGGTTCCACACGGAAAAGCAGCTTGCCGTTTTACGGGAGTTTATTAAGAGGGACGCGCTTGCATGAAATACATCGCCAATCTCATTACAGCCTTGCGCATCATGGCGGCCATTGCGATGCTCTTTACGCTTCCGCTGTCTGTTCCGTTTTTCGCGTTTTACGCCGTTGGCGGGCTTTCCGATATGATTGACGGCACGGTTGCGCGCAAGTGCGGTTCTGCGGGAGACTTTGGCGCAAAATTGGACAGCATTGCCGATTTGCTGTTTTGCACTGCGGCGTTGCTTCAGCTTTGGAAAATATTTCCCGCCTACGTGTGGTGGGCAGCGGGAGCGATTGCGGCAATCAAAATCATGGCTGCGGCGGTTGGCGTTATTCGATTCCGCAAGCTATGCCTTCCTCATACGCTGCTGAACAAAATCACCGGCGCGGCTGTTTTCCTCCTGCCGTGCTTCTATCGTTGCAGCTTTTTCGGCGCGCTATGCTATGCCGTAAGCGCAGTTGCCTTTCTTGCGGCTGCCGAGGAATTGCTCTGCGCAATTTGCCGCAAAACGTCGGATACGGAATACAAAGGCTTTCTTTTTGACATTGCTTCGCACAGGAAGTCAAGAAATTGTGGGAAGTCCCTGCTATAATACAGCCATACGGAAGGGGAGAAGCCTATGGACTGGATCAGCGGAATACAGCGTGCAATTGACTACACGGAGGCGCATCTGACGGACGAAATCGACTATGAAGCAGCGGCGCGGGAGGCCGCCTCGTCGGTGTTTCATTTTCAGCGGATGTTCAGTATGCTCCTCGGCTATACGCTGGGTGACTATATCCGTATGCGCCGATTGTCGCTTGCCGCCGACGAGCTGCATCGGACGGAGGATAAGATCATCGACATTGCGCTGCGCTACGGCTACGACACGCCGGAGAGCTTCACCCGCGCATTCACCCGCTTCCACGGCATCACGCCGACGGAGGCGCGGCGCGGGGGAAACATCAAGTCCTTTTCCCGCCTTTCCGTAAAACTGATTTTAGACGGAGGCAACCTGATGAATTACAGAATCGAAAAGAGAGACGCGTTCAAGGTCATTTGCAGAAAGAAACAGGTCAACAAGCCCCAAGGCGACACGGCAACAGCGGACATTTCGGCGTTTTGGGACGCGTGCGGTCGGGACGGCACGATGGAGAAGCTCTGCAAGTATGCAAGCTTTGACAGATTCCACGGAATTCTCGGCATCTGTTTTTCCGACGAGCTGGAGGCTTCCGGCTTCCCCTACGGTATTGGAGCGGAGTATAACGGCACACCTGTAACGGACGAGGGCTTTGACCTTGTGGACATTCCCGCCCATACCTACGCCGTGTTTGAGTGTAAAGGGAAAATGCCGGACGCGTTCAAGGAGACCTACAAGCGGATCTGCACGGAGTTCTTTCCGCAGAGCAGCACCTATGAATACGGCAGCGGGATTGAATTGGAGGTTTACCCCTCGGCAGATGTACAAGACCCGAACTATACCTGCGAAATCTGGATCGCGGTGAAGGAAAAGCACAGTTAAGACCGCGCGCACATTGAAACAGAACAGCAAATAAACAGCCCCGCCGAATCCTTCTTTGCCTCATGCAAAGCGGTATTCGGCGGGGCATTTTATCGGTAGGGCGGGGACATGTCCCCGCCGGTGCAGGAACAACCAAGTGCGTACAAATTTTTTCGTCTGTACCGGCTGCCGCTGCGCGGTCTTCGGGGACATGTCCCCGCCCTACAGAGGTCAGAATTTGCGGAGGACTTCTAAGAACTTGTCTCCGTATTTGGCGAGCTTTACCTTGCCCACGCCGGAAACATTGAGCAGTGCTTCCGCGGTTTTGGGGCATTTCTTGCTCATATCGGTGAGCGTCGCGTTGGAGAAGATTACATATGCCGGAACGCCCTCCCGGAACGCAAGCTCGTTTCGGAGCTGCTTGAGCGCGGTAAGCAGGGCGGCGTTCACGACGGTAGGCGCCTCCACGTGGGTCTCCTTCTTTTGCTGCTTCGGAAGCTTCATGCATAGATTGACGTTGCCGCGCAAAATATCGGCGCTCTTTGCGGTGGCTTTCAAAACCGGATAATCTGCGCCTTCCGTTACGACATACCCTTTCTGGTCCAAAAAGTCAATCATATCCCGCAGCCGCTTTTCTGAGCAGTCCTTCATGATGCCGTAAGTGGTTTGGCTGTCCAGTCCAAGCCGCAGCAGGCGCTCGTTCTTGCTCCCGCGCAGGATGTCACAGATCGTTTTTTTACCGAAGCGCTGCCCCGTTCGGAGGATGCAGGACAGAATCTTCTGTGCGTCTACCGTAATATCGACCGATTCATACTGCGTCAGGCAGTTGGAGCATTTGCCGCAATAATTCGCAGATTTCTCTCCGAAGTATTTCAGAATGAAGCCGCGCAGACAATCCTGCGTTTTGCAGTAATAGGCCATCTGCTTCAGCCGTTCCTGCTCCTTTTCCCGGAGAAGGCTCTGTTCCTCGGGGGACAGCTCGGAATTTGGCTCACTGTTCTCAATTAAAAACTGATTGGTGCGCACATCCTTCCCGCCGTAAAGCACTATGCAGTCCGCTTCTTCGCCGTCACGCCCCGCTCTGCCTGCCTCTTGGTAATAGCTCTCCATATTTTTCGGCATATTATAATGAATGACATAGCCTACATTGGACTTGTCAATCCCCATGCCGAACGCGTTCGTCGCGACCATGACCGTCTTACGGTCAAATACGAAATCCTCCTGATTGGCTTTTCGTTCCGCATCCGATAAACCGGCGTGGTATCTCGTGGCGGAGAAGCCGTTTTTGTTCAGAAGCGCGCAAACCTCCTCCACGGCATTTCGGGTGGCGCAGTATACGATGCCGGTTTTATCCCGACGCTCGCGGAGCAACGCAAGCAGTTTTTCGTCCTTGGAGGATGGCTGCAAAACCGAGAAGAACAGATTGGGACGGTCAAAGCCGGTTGTTATGGAAAGCGGATCGTGCAGCTCCAACAGCTTTAAAATGTCCTGCTTTACCTCCTGCGTCGCGGTGGCGGTAAACGCGCCCACGACGGGACGGACGGGCAGGGAAGCGATGAATTCACGGATTTTCAGATAGCTCGGTCGGAAGTCCTGCCCCCATTGGGAGACGCAGTGCGCCTCATCCACGGCGACCATGGAGATCCGCCGCGCCCGACATAATGACAGAAATTCCGGCGTCAGCAAGCGTTCGGGTGCGACATAGATCAGCTTGTACTTCCCGTTTACCGCATTTTGCAGCGCTTTGGCATACTGCGCCGCCGTCAACGAGCTGTTGAAAAACGCAGCCGGAACGCCCGCCTGCACAAGAGCGGTCACTTGATCCTTCATCAGGGAGATTAGCGGAGAGACGACAACGGTAATCCCGTCGAACAACAGCGCCGGCACCTGATAACAGATGGATTTTCCCGCACCCGTCGGCATGACGCAAAGCGCGTCCCTGCCGGAGAGAAGGCAGTCCACAATATCGTTCTGTCCCGCACGAAACGCGGCATGCCCGAAATATTCCTTCAATACGGTAAACTTTGGCTCCATCTTGACCTCTCCTGTCGTAAAAAGTATCCGCTGCTTGGATGCTGCCATACATTGTCAATCCATGTAACTATAATATATCAGATGAAAGCGTTGTTGGCAATGCCAAATCTGCACAACGCTGCGTTGTACAGCGAATGGAGAAAAACAACCGACAAAATTCAAACCGATTTGAAGCGAAAACAGAGTTTTCAAGGAAAAAATTCAAAAACTCGTAACAAAAGACGGCTTGACGCGGAGAGGGCAGCGTGATATAATGCCAACAATTAACAAAAATACCTATAAATGTTAGGAAAATGCCGTGCAGAAGCGGCGGCGTTTTCTACCGGAGAGAAAAGGAAGCGGCGGTATGGATCAATTTTCTGAAATGGCGGAGCAATATGCCGAGCAGCTTGGCAGCCGGATGCATTTGCAGATGGATCGCGAGGTCGCCCGCACGATGCACAACGAGGGGTATATTCTACGGTTTCTCAAACGGCAAGGTGCGGCGCATCCGAAGGAGCTGAGTGATTTGCTCATGGTCAGCACGGCGCGGATGGCGGTTATTTTGAATGGTTTGGAGCGAAAAGGGCTGATTGCCCGCAGCAGAGATGCTGCGGATAACCGCCAAAAGACAGTTGTCATTACGGAGGCGGGCAGCGCAACCTTGGAACAGCGCTACCGGCATTTGCTCGCATTCTTCGCCGAGAGCTTTCGCCAACTCGGCGAAGAGGACACGCGGGAATTTTTACGTTTGAATGAGAAGCTTGCGCGGATCGCTGCACAACAGATCGCGCACGATGGATGAAAGGAGCATAGCTATGC
Organism: Faecousia sp.; assembly: GCA_051892295.1. GTDB lineage: Bacteria > Bacillota > Clostridia > Oscillospirales > Oscillospiraceae > JAZOXB01. The sequence goes on from JBJFGB010000081.1 coordinate 8,474, forward strand.
CGAAATCTTATTCCGAAATCACACCCTATATCCGTAACCTTGCGGCGCTTTCCACGGAGCGCAATCATATTACGCCGGAGATGTACGGGGAACATAAGGTCAACCGCGGCTTGCGCGACGTGAACGGCAACGGCGTTGTTACGGGCTTGACGGAAATTTCAACCATCCGCGCGAAGGAGACGCTGCCCGACGGCACGCGCCGTCCCTGCGCAGGAAAGCTCTTTTATCGCGGCATCGACGTTGAGCAGCTTTGCGCGGGCTTTTTGCGTGACGACCGCTTCGGGTTTGAGGAGATTACCTATCTGCTGCTGTTTTCCAAGCTTCCGAATGCGCAGGAGCTGGCGGAATTCCGCGAGGTACTGGGGGAATACCGCAGCCTGCCGCCCTCCTTTGCGCGGGATATGATTCTGAAAGCGCCCAGCAAGGACGGAATGAATATGCTTTCACGCAGCGTGCTTGCGCTGTACTCCTATGACGAGGATCCCGACAACGTGTCGGTAGAAAATGTCCTGCGCCAGTGTCTTCAGCTCATTGCCATGTTCCCGCTGCTGGCGGTCTACGGCTATCAGGCATATTGCCACTATCATTTGGGCAAGAGCCTGTATATCCGCAATCCGGGCAGCGAAATGTCCACGGCGGAAAACCTGCTGCACATTTTGCGCAAGGACGGAAAATTCACGCATTTGGAGGCGAAGGTACTCGACCTTGCGCTGGTGCTGCACGCGGAGCACGGCGGCGGCAACAACTCGACTTTCACAACCCATGTTGTCACCTCCTCCGGCACGGATACCTATTCCGCCATTGCGGCGGCGCTCGGCTCCCTCAAAGGTCCGCGTCACGGCGGCGCGAACATCAAGGTTGTCAGGATGTTTGAGGACATGAAGGAACATGTGAAAACAAGCGACAGGGGTGCCGTGGAGGATTACCTTGTGCAGTTGCTTGACAAGCAGGCGTTTGACCATGCGGGACTGATTTACGGCATGGGGCACGCGATTTACTCCGTCTCCGACCCCCGTGCAAACCTTCTGCGCCAATGCGCGAAGGAGCTTGCAGCAGAAAAGGGACGGGAGGAGGAATTTGCCCTCTATGAGACGGTTGCGGAGATGGCACCCGTTGTGATTGCGGAGCGGCGGAAGATGTATAAGGGCGTCAGCGCGAATGTGGATTTTTATTCCGGCTTGGTCTATCAGCTCCTCGGTCTGCCCTGCGAGCTGTTTACGCCGATCTTCGCCGTCTCGCGTATCGCGGGCTGGAGCGCGCACCGTATTGAAGAGATTCAAAACGCGGGGAAGATCATCCGACCGGCATATATCGGCGTAAAGGAAGAAACGCCGTATGTTCCCCTGAATGAACGATAATTGGGACTCTTCTACCGGATCTGCGGCTTTGCCGGCGAAGGCGATCCTGTTATCGAAGTAAGTGCCTGCACGAGATTGCCACGTCGCTGCGCTCCTCGCAATGACAAGCAGGGTGACCTAATATGTCATTGCGAGGAGCGCAGCGACGTGGCAATCTTTTTTTCTTCTTTATATGCAATGGGTGGTTCCTCACGATGTCGGCTGATAGCCGCCCCTACGGCGTTAACTCTGATTATTTTCGTAGGGGTGGCTATCAGCCGCCAGTTGGTACCGGGGCTCCTGTGCGGAGGCATAGGGACATTTTTTAATCGCGCTATTGACAAATGGGAAATCATGGTTTATACTAAAACTTAGTTTCAGAACGGTGTTGTAAAACAAAGTTTTGATTGAAAGGGATGAAATGAATGCCGCCGAAACCAAAATTTACCAAAGAAGAGATTGCCGCTGCTGCCCTTGCTTTGGTCAAGGAGCAGGGCGTTGAGGCGCTGACTGCGCGGAACCTCGGCAGCAGACTCGGCGCGTCCGCAAGACCGATTTTTACCGTGTTCAAAAGCATGGAAGAGGTCAAATGGGCGGCGCGGGAGCTTGCCTTGCAGGAGTTCGAGCGTTACTTCGCGGATTTTGCGAGCTACACGCCCGCCTTTAAGCATATCGGCATGCAGATGGTCTCCTACGCCATTCACGAGCCGGAGCTGTTCAAGCTGCTGTTCATGCAGGAGCATCCGCGGGGCGTGAGCTTTGACAGCTATCTTTCGGAGCTGGGCACAATGTCGCAGGTCAGCATCGGTCTGATCCGCAGGGATTATCAGCTCTCGGAGGAGGACGCAAAAACGCTGTTCATGCAGATGTGGGTGCATACCTTTGGGATCAGCGCTCTGTGCGCCATGAAGGTCTGCGACTTCAGCGAGGAGGAGATCGCGGAAAAATTGGGGCAGGTCTTCGGCGGTCTGCTTATGATGCTCCGCTCGGGGAAGATCGACAACTACAATATGCGGCCGATCAAGGACGGCGGAGTCCTTGCGGAAACGAAAGGAGAAAGCGAATGAAATTCAGGAACCCTTTGTTGGTCGTGACGGATATGGAACGCTCCGTCGCGTTTTATCGAGCGGTGCTGGGTCTCCGCAAGGTCGTCGATTTCGGCGCGAATGTGACGCTGACGGGCGGCGTCTCCCTGCAAACGCGGGAAAGCTGGTTGGAATTCATTGAGGCGTCGCCCGATATGCTTGCGTGGCAGGGAAGGGTCAGCGAGCTGTATTTTGAGGAGGACGATTTTGATGCCTTTGTCGCGCGGCTGAAAGCACAGGACATCTCCTATGTCCACGGCGTGAAGGAACACCCGTGGGGACAGCGCGCGGTGAGAATTTATGACCCCGACGGGCATATCCTTGAGATCGGCGAGAATATGCAGAGCGTATGCAGGCGCTTTTTAGACAGCGGCATGACGGAGGAGAAAGCCGCACAGCGCATGGGTGTGCCGCTGCGGTTTGTAAAGCACTGTGCGCAAAAAGCGGAGAAAGAAGGAAACAAGCAATGAGCAATATCATTGAGATTGAACATCTGTCCAAGAGCTTCGGCGAGGTCAAAGCGGTGCAGGATCTGAGCTTTCGCGTCAAAGAGGGAGAGCTGTTTGCCTTCCTCGGCATCAACGGCGCGGGCAAAAGTACGACCATTTCGATCATGTGCGGACAGCTTGCAAAGGACACCGGCAGCGTCATCATTGACGGCGCGGACTTAGACGGCAATTTGAACCGGATTAAGCGGAGCTTGGGCGTTGTTTTTCAGTCCTCCGTGCTGGATACGGCGCTGACGGTGCGCCAGAATTTGGAGAGCCGCGCGGCGCTTTACGGCATTTCCGGCAAGGCGTTTAAAAAGCGTTTGACAGAGCTTGCGGAGCTTTTGGACTTTTCCGACCTGCTCGGGCGTACCGTTGGAAAGCTCTCGGGCGGTCAGCGGCGCAGGATCGACATTGCGCGCGCTCTGCTGCATGAGCCAAAAATCCTGATCTTAGACGAGCCGACAACGGGGCTTGACCCCCAGACGCGGCGCCTTCTTTGGAATGTGATTACGCAGCTCCGTAAGGAGAAGCAAATGACGGTCTTTCTTACCACACACTACATGGAGGAGGCTGCCGACGCGGATTATGTGGTCATCTTGGACAGCGGCAGGATCGTCGCGGAGGGGACACCGCTCGACCTGAAGAATACTTATACCGGCGACTATATTACGCTTTACGGCGTTTCCGAAGCGCAGGTCAAGATGCTTGCCTGTCCGTATGAAGCGCTGCGGGACGCTTATCGGGTCGCTGTACCGCACACTGCCGCAGCAACGGAGCTGATTTTAAAGCATGCGGAGCTGTTTACGGATTACGAGATTACAAAGGGCAAAATGGATGATGTTTTCCTTGCCGCGACGGGTAAAAAACTGACGGGAGGTGCGGAGAAATGAGCGCATTACGGGCACTGGTAAAACGAGACAGCCGGCTGTTTTTTAAGGACAAGGGGATGTTCTTCTCCTCCCTCATCACGCCGTTGATTCTTTTGATTCTTTACGCCACCTTCCTGCAAAATGTCTATGAGGATTCCTTCCGCGGCGGGATGGAAGCGTTCGGCGTAGCCGTAGATGAAGCCCTACTCGGCGGCTGCGTCGGCGGACAGCTCTTTTCCTCTCTGCTTGCGGTCTGCTGCGTCACGGTGGCATTCTGCTCGAACCTGCTGATGGTGCAGGATAAGGTTACGGGCGCAAGACGCGATTTGACCATCTCTCCCGTTAAGAGCAGCACCCTTGCCCTCGGCTATTATATCTCGACCATGCTGTCTACGTTGATTGTCTGCTTGGTTGCAATGGGTGTGAGCCTTTTGTATGTCGCGCAGGCGGGCTGGTATTTGACGGCGACAGATGTCCTCTTGATGCTGCTGGATGTGTTCCTTTTGGTCATGTTCGGCACGGCGCTTTCCAGCATTGTCAACCACTTCCTCTCGACACAGGGGCAGATGTCCGCCGTCGGGACGATCGTCAGCGCGGGCTATGGCTTCCTCTGCGGCGCGTATATGCCAATCTCGCAGTTTTCCGAGGGCTTGCAGAAGGTGCTCGGCTTTCTGCCCGGCACCTACGGCACCTCACTGCTTCGAAACCATGCCCTGCGCGGGGTTTTTGCGGAGATGGAGAAGCAGCACTTCCCCAAAGAGGTCATAGAGGGTATTCGAGATTCCATTGACTGCAACCTCTTTTTCTTTGGGGAGAAGGTAGAAACAGGTACCATGTATCTGATCCTCGGCGGCACGGTCGGTCTTTTGATTGGTATCTATGTGCTGATCAATGTCATTGCAGGCAGAAAGGCGAGAAAATGAAGAAAAACGGTCGATTTGCAAAAACACGGAGAGCGCTGCTCTTTTGGACGCTGTTTATCGGCATCGGTGCGGTTGCCGGTGCGACGGGGATGCTCGCCGATCCCACCGGCAAGGCAATGGGTATGGACGCGATGCTGCCCTATTTCCAAGTGCTGCCCTTGGCGGAGTATCTCTATCAGGACTTCGTATTTCCGGGCATTGCACTGCTGATCGTCAACGGACTGACAAATCTGACGGCAGCGGGGCTGCTGTTGGCGAAAAAGCGGAGCGGCGTGATCTTGGGCGGCATTTTCGGCGTGACACTGATGCTGTGGATTTGCATCCAATTTTATATGTTCCCGATGAATTTCATGTCTACGAGCTATTTTATTTTCGGCTTGTTGCAGGCAATCACGGGCTATATGGCTTGGGTCTTTGAAAAGCAGGAGCGCTTTTGCGTCTGCGAGAGTGACTATCCAAATATCGGCACGAATCCGAAGGAGCTTGTGGTTTATTTTTCCCGCATGGGCTACACGAAAAAGCTTGCGCTGGAGGAGGCAAACCGCAGCGGCGCGCAGGTGCTGGAAATTCGCGCGAAGGAGCGCACCGAGGGGACGCTCGGCTTTTGGTGGTGCGGCCGCTTCGGAATGCACCGCTGGGCAATGCCGGTGGAAGAGATATCTGCTGACCTTGTAAGCTATGACTGCGTGACGATCTGCACGCCGATTTGGGTTTTCCATCTGGCTTCCCCGACAAGGGCGTTTTGTAAGGCGGCAAGCGGGAAGCTCAAGCGCGCAAGGTACGTTTTGGTGCATCACCAGAGGGCTTCCTATGCCGAGGCGGCTGAGGAGATGGATGAATTGCTCTGCCAGAAAGCCGAACGCGTCACAAGCGTCTGCTGCCGCAGGGGAGAATATCTTTCCCAAAAAGAACTGCGCGCCCTCACTCCTGCAAACCGATAAAGCTACTGTAGGGCGGGGACATATCATAAGTCGGTGCAGGAACTACCGACTGCGCACAATCTTCCCATCCATGTCATTGCGAGGAGCGCAGCGACGTGGCAATCTCGTGCAGGCAGTACAAAGTGGGTACAAATCTACAGCTTGAGATTGCCACAGCCAGTGTGCGCACTGGCTTCGCAATGACAAAGAGGGCAGTTAACGGAATATGACCAATATCGTTTGAAAGGGGAGAAGCAATGCTATGGACTTTGAACTCAGAGCGTGGCGAATGGCTGATGCGAAAGACCTCGCAGCTGCGCTTTCCAATCCGAAAATTTTGAACAACCTGCGTGACGGCATCCCCTATCCCTATACGGAGGGGGACGCCGCTTCCTATATCAGCGCTATGCAGTGCG
>JBJFGB010000082.1:0-14475 GCA_051892295.1 Faecousia sp.
GCACTTGCCTCACGCGGTTAACTTAATGACATTGGGACATGTCCCCGCCCTACAGGGGGTTCATATGCGTTATACCATGATTTTCTGCGCCATTTCTTTGCTGATTGCGATGCGGGATTCCTTGACGTTTACGATTACGTTGCCGCCGATGGTGTTGATGACCGTGACAGCACCTCCCACGACAAAACCGAGGTTTTCCAAATGCGCCTTGACCTCCTGTTTGCCTCCGATTTTTTTAATGATGTTTTCTCCTCCGACCTCTGCAAGCGTAAGCGGCAGCATGGTTCTACCCCCTTTAGAGATATATTCGGAAACGCTTACTCCGATGGTGCGCGGTATCATATTTCGTGAAAAACCGTACTATGTGATTAGCCTCCGCTAACTCGAATTTGAAAAATTAAGGTTAGCTGGAACTAACTTCTTTATCATTATATGCATGCCTGCCCTGTTTGTCAATAGTGCGGAGAGAAAATTTTACCGTTGCCCGCCGCTTTCGGAAGGTCATACAATAAGTTAGAGTTGGCTAACTAAAATCTTATGAAAATTGCCCATGTGTCGAAGAAACGCAGATTGCAGCGACCGGCGCGCGTATCGCTGTTCCGACGGGAGAGAGCGCAGCCTTGCCCCATCGGTGTGAAATCCTTTCTTGGAGGTGTCCGCTGCAATGGCTGTTTTTTCACCGCGGGGATGGATGACGGAAAATCAGAATGATATGGTGCGGATGCGGGCAAACTATTCTTTTAGAAAATTTTGCAAAGGAGCTTGTTATGCGTACCTATTTTTGCGGACGGTATTTTCGCTGCCAGTCGGACTCTCAGACCCTTGCGCTGATTCCGGCAGTCCATCGGGCAGGGGGAGAACAAGCCTGCTCAATCCAGCTGCTGACGGAGGAGGCATCACAAAATGTGGTTTTTCCCGCCGCAGCGTTCCAAAAAAGGAAGGACTGCATTGTGATCGGCGAAAATCAGTTCGGAGAAAAGGGAATCTCTTTGCAGCTGCATACGGACACACTCACGGCAGAGGGCAGTCTGCGTTTCGGCACATTTACGCCCCTCCGCTATGATATCATGGGACCCTTTCGATATGTTCCGTTTATGGAGTGCAGACACAGCGTTTTCAGCATGCGCCACACGGTAAACGGCGAGCTGCAGATCAACGGAAAACGCTATACCTTCCGAGACGGGATTGGCTATTGCGAGGGAGACCGCGGACGCTCGTTTCCGAAAGCCTATGCGTGGACGCAGTGCAGCTTCTCGGACGGCGCGCTGATGCTCTCCGTGGCGGACATTCCCTTGGGCATATGCAGTTTTACGGGTGTGATCGGCGCTATCCTATGGAAGGGAAAAGAATATCGCCTTGCAACTTACTTGGGGGCGCGGGCGGTGCGGATGGAGGACGGTATGATCGTCGTGCGGCAGGGTGCGCAGCAATTGACCGTGCAACAGCTCGGAAGCGCCGCCTTGCCGCTCCGCGCACCGCTCGGCGGGAAAATGCTCCGTACCATCCATGAGCACGCCGCCTGTCGGGTGTATTATCACTTTCAAATCGGCGGAGCGACCGTTTTTGCATTGGAAGCGCCCGACGCGGCGTTGGAATTTGAGTACGGAAGAAACGGCGAAAGTTCCCGATAAGTCGTGTTTGCCGCCCTGCGCCGGTTGATTTGTTTCTTATGGTATGTGTTTGTATATGGTTTCAGGGGATTGACGGATATGATACAATAGAGAAAACAGAAAGGCGGTGGGCTATGGCACGGAAAAGAAAAAAGACAGGACCGAACCTCACCAATGTTTTGATTGCTTTCCTCGCGGCAATACTGGTGATTTCCGTCGGAACAGCGGTGTATCTTCTGCGCGCGCCCGCACAGACCGCCTCCAATGAGCCAACTGTGCCGACGGCGGCGAAAAATAAATACGACGCCGATGCCTTTGTGATGCGTGACGGCTTTTTGCGCTATGAGGCCGCGCCATATCGAATTGGAATTGATGTATCCACCCATCAGGGCTTGATTGACTGGCAGGCGGTTGCGGACGCGGGCGTGGAGTTTGCGATTCTGCGGGTGGGCTATCGCGGCTCGACGGAGGGAAAGCTCTATGAGGACGAGCAATTCCGCGAGAATTTGGCAGGCGCGCGGGCGGCGGGCTTGCAGCTCGGTGTGTACTTTTTCTCACAGGCGCTGACGCCGGAGGAGGCGGAGGAGGAAGCGGAGTTGGCATGCCGTCTGTTGGACGGGGAATCGCTCGAACTGCCTGTGTTTTACGACTGGGAGGAGGTTTCCGGCGGCTCCCGCGTGGAGAGTGCCGCTTCCGTACCGATGACGGACTGTGCGATTGCGTTTTGCGAGGCGGTCGAGCGGAAGGGCTATACCGCGGGGGTGTATTTCAATCAGAGCTACGGCTATGGATATTTGGAGCTGGAACGCTTGCAGGACTATACGCTTTGGCTGGCGGAATACGGCGACACACCGAGCTTCCGCTATCACTTTGACTGTTTGCAATATACGGACAACGGCACGGTCAACGGCATCGAAGGCGCGGTTGACTTGAATCTGCTGATTTTGCAATGATGCGGCAGAAAGGGGAAGCCTTGGAGATTTCGAAAGTGGGTGCTTGCCATGAAAAAACGATCCCAATCTATCCGATTCCAAAATCCGCTCAAGGAGCTGACGCGGTTTGAATGGTGCCTGTGGATTGCTTCAATGTGCATTGTTACGGCTGCGTATTTGCTCTCGCCGGACAAACAATATCTGACGCTGATTGCATCCCTGGTGGGAGAAAGCTCCATTCTTTTTACGGCGAAGGGGCATGTGCTGGGGCAGGGACTGACGGTTGTATTCGCAGTTCTCTATGCTGTCATTTCATGGCAATGCCGGTATTACGGCGAGATGCTGACATGGCTTTGCATGACCGCGCCGATGGCTGTCGCTGCGATTGTTGCGTGGCTGCGGCATCCCTTTGGGGATACTGCGGAGGTGGAGGTCGGCACGCTTTCCAAGCGGCAGGCTGTGCTGCTGATTGTGCTGACTGCGGGTGTGACGGCAGGGTTTTACTTTCTCCTGCAAGCGCTCGGCACGGCGAATCTGCTTGTCAGCACGATCTCTGTTGCGACGAGCTTTCTTACTGCCTGTTTGGTCTGCCTGCGTAGCCCGTACTATGCGCTGGGGTATGCGTGCAACGATACGGTGATGATCGTTTTGTGGATTTTGGCGACGGTGGAGGAGCTTGCTTATTTGCCGATGATTGTCTGCTTCGTCATGTTCCTGCTGAACGACCTATACGCGCTGCTGTGCTGGCTGCGGCGAAAAAAACGACAGACGGAGAGCATCGAATAAGCTGCGGCGATCTTCGGTTGCCGGTACATACTTGGAAGTTCCTGCACGAGATTGCCACGTCGCTGCGCTCCTCGCAATGACACGGGAAGGCTCCCCTCCATTTGTCATTGCGAGACCAGTGCGCACACTGGTCGTGGCAATCTCCGGCGGTAGGGTTGTACGCACTTGGCAGTGCCTGCACGAGATTGCCACGGGCGCAGGCGCCCTCGCAATGACACGGGGAGGCTCCCCTCCATTTGTCATTGCGAGACCAGTGCGCACACTGGTCGTGGCAATCTCCGGCGGTAGGGTTGTACGCACTTGGCAGTGCCTGCACGAGATTGCCACGTCGCTGCGCTCCTCGCAATGACATAGTGGGGGACTTTCTCAGCATGAAAAAAGATGCGTAACGTGTTTTGTTACGCATCTTTTTATTTTGACGGTTATGCAGGCTTGTAGCTGTCCTTCAGGCTGACGGAGCGGTTGAAAACGGGGTGCTCCGGGGTGGAGTCCTTGCTGTCGGGGCAGAAATAGCCCAAACGCATGAACTGGAAGGCGGCGGGAGCCTTTGCGCCGACCAAGCCCGCTTCGACCTTGCAGCCGGTGAGGACTTCCAAGGAATCGGGATTCAGGCATTCGAGGAAATCCTTGTCCGCGCCGTCCGGGTCGGGGTCGGTGAACAGGTTGGAATACAGGCGCACCTCGGCGTCCTTGGCGGTGCGGGCATCGACCCAGTGGATGGTGGACTTAATCTTTCTGCCGTCCTTGGGGTCGCCGCCGCTGGACTCGGGGTCATATTCGCAGAGGACTTCCGTGACCTTGCCGGTTTCGTCCTTGACAAAGCCCGTGCATTTGACCACATAGGCACCCTTGAGACGCACCTCATTGCCCGGGAAGAGACGGAAAAATTTTCCCACCTTCTCCTCCATGAAATCCTCCGCCTCGATCCACAAATCGCGGGAGAAGGTAATCTCGCGCGTGCCCATTTCGGGGTGGTTCGGGTGGTTCTCCACCGTGAAGACCTCATGTTTGCCCTCGGGGTAATTGGTCACGGTCAGGCGGATGGGGTGCAGGACTGCCATCACGCGGGCGGCGGTTTCGTTCAAGTCCTCGCGCAGGCAGTGCTCCAAGAAGGCGTACTCCACGGTGGAGGCAGCCTTTGCCACGCCGATGCGCTCGCAGAAATTGCGGACGGACTTCGGCGTATAGCCGCGGCGGCGCAGACCGCAGAGGGTCGGCATACGGGGGTCATCCCAGCCGGAGACGCGTCCCTCCTCCACCAACAGGCGGAGCTTGCGCTTGGACATGACGGTATAGTTGATGCCCAAACGGGCGAATTCAATCTGGCGGGGCTTCGAGGGCAGGTCGCAGTGCTCGACGACCCAGTTGTAAAGCGGGCGGTGCGCCTCGAATTCCAGAGAGCAGAGGGAGTGCGTGATATGCTCCATCGCGTCCTCAATCGGGTGGGCAAAGTCGTACATCGGGTAGATGCACCATTTGTCGCCCGTGGCGTGGTGCGGCATATGGTTGATGCGGTAGATGGCGGGGTCGCGCATGTTGAAGTTGCCGGAGGAGAGATCAATCTTTGCGCGCAGGGTCATGGCACCGTTGGGGAACTCGCCCGCCCGCATACGGCGGAAGAGATCGAGGGATTCCTCCATCGGGCGGTCGCGGTAGGGGCTGCGGGCGGGGGTGGTGAGGTCGCCGCGATACTCACGCATCTGCTCCGGCGTCAGCTCGCAGACATAGGCGAGCCCTTTCTTGATGAGATCCTCGGCACATTCGTACATCTTGTCGAAATACTGCGAGGCGTAATAAAAACGGTCGTCCCATGTGAAGCCGAGCCAGCGGATATCCTCCTGGATGGCATCAACGTACTCGGTATCCTCCTTGGTGGGGTTGGTGTCGTCCATGCGGAGGTTGCAGATGCCGCCGAACTTCTCCGCCGTGCCGAAGTCGATGCACAGCGCCTTGCAGTGCCCAATGTGCAGATAGCCGTTCGGCTCGGGCGGGAAACGGGTGTGTACCTGCATCCCTGCAAACTGTCCGCCCTCGGAGATATCCTCCTCCACGAACGCTTCAATAAAATTTTTGATTTCCGGACGATTCAGCTCGTCTGCCATAATTTCCATCCTCTCAGGTTAAAAAATTCTCCGCTCATTATATATCATAATTCCCAAATTCGCAATGGGATTTCCGTACATTTTGCTGAAAATTGCAGAGCGTCGGGCAAAAAAATGAAAACATTCTGTGAAAATACGAAATTTTGGTTGTCAATCGGCGCGAATTATTATAGAATAGAGGCGGACAATTTTCATAAAAGGAGTGGTTTCCCATGAGCGAGCCGAAATATCGCCGCGTCTTGCTGAAAATCAGCGGGGAGGCGCTGGCGGGCGATGCCCACAGAGGACTGGACTTTGATGTGATTGGCAGCGTGTGCGATGTGGTCAAGCGCTGCGTGGAGAGCGGCGTGCAGATTGGCATTGTCGTCGGCGGCGGCAACTTCTGGCGGGGCATTAAGGACGGCGGCGACCGTATGGAGCGCACCCGCGCGGATCATATGGGTATGCTGGCGACGGTTATCAACTGCCTCGCCCTCGCGGATTCGCTGGAGCAGCGGGGTGTGGAGGTACGCGTGCAGACCGCCATCGAGATGAGCCGCATTGCCGAGCCTTATATTCGCGGCAAGGCGATTCGTCATTTGGAGAAGGGACGCGTAGTCATCTTCGGCTGCGGCACGGGCAACCCGTTCTTCTCCACCGACACCGGCGCGGTGCTGCGCGCGGCGGAGATTAACGCAGACGCAATCCTGCTTGCCAAGAATGTGGACGGCGTCTATTCCGACGACCCCGTGAAGAACCCGGACGCGGTCAAGTTTGACGAGATCACCTATGACGAGGTGCTTTCAAGGCACCTGATGGTCATGGACAGCACGGCAACATCCCTTTCCATGGACAACCATATCCCCATCATCCTGTTCGCGCTTAAGGATCCGGAGAACATCCTGCGCGTCGTGATGGGAGAAAAAATCGGAACAGTAGTTAAGGAGGAAAAATAACATGGCAGTAGACTTCAAGGAATTCAACCGGAAAATGGACAAGACCCTCGAAATTTTGCAGGAGGACTTCGGTGCCATTCGCGCAGGCAGAGCCAACGCAAGAGTACTCGACCGCATCACGGTGGAATACTACGGCGTGGATACCCCCGTCGGACAGGTCGGCACGATTTCTTCCCCCGATGCCCGCACGCTGGTCATTCAGCCCTGGGACGGCAGCCTGCTGAAGAAGATCGAAAAGGCGATTCAGACCTCCGATCTCGGCATAAACCCGCAGAACGACGGCAGAGTGATCCGTCTGGTCTTCCCGCAGCTTACCGAGGAGCGCCGCCGCGAGCTTGCCAAGCAGGTGAGAAAATACGGCGAGGACGCGAAGGTCGCCGTGCGCAACATCCGCCGCGACGCGATGGACTATATCAAGAAGCTCAAGAAGGATTCCGAGATCACCGAGGACGATCAGAAGAAGGCGGAAAAGGATCTGCAGGAGCTGACCGACAAGTATATCAAGAAGGTTGACGACGCCTGCGCGGTCAAGGAAAAGGAACTCATGGAGCTGTAAAAACCCTGTTTCTATGTGCTGTAGGGCGGGGACATGTCCCCGCCGTGGCAGCTACGTAGTGCTTTGCAGTATCCTTGACCTGTACGGATGCCGCTTCGCGGTCGGCGGGGACATGTCCCCGCCCTACAGAATAGAATAATCTTTGCAACACTTTGCAGCCGCCGGGAGGCGGCTGCTTTAGGGAGATGCCTATGCTCTTTCGGAAGAAACAAAAAAAGGCCGAGCTGTCCCGTCCCGTGCCGACGCACATTGCCATTGTCATGGACGGCAACGGGCGCTGGGCGAAACTGCGCGGACTGCCCCGGCAGGCGGGTCATAAGGTCGGCGCGGAGGCGTTCCGCACCATCGCGAACTACGCCAAAGCCATCGGACTGAAATATCTGACCGTCTATGCCTTTTCCACCGAGAACTGGAAACGCTCGGAGGAGGAGGTGGACGCCATCATGGACTTGCTGGAAAAGTATCTGCGCGAGGCAATCGCGGACATGGACAAAAACCGCGTGCGCTTCTGCTTCTTCGGCGATCTGACGCGTCTGTCGCCCGAATTGCAGGAGGAGGCGCGCATCGCGGCGGAGCGCTCGAAAAAATACGCGGGCGTGCAGGTCAACTTCTGCCTCAACTACGGCGGCAGGGACGAGATCGTCCGCGCGGCGCAGTCCTTTGCCCGGGACTGCATGGAGGGCAGGTGCCGTCCCGAGGAATTGACGGAGGCGATGCTCTCCGACCGGATGTTCTCGGCGGGCGTACCCGATCCGGAATTGGTCATCCGTCCGGGCGGGGAGCTGCGAACCTCCAATTTTCTGTTATGGCAGTCGGCGTATGCCGAATATTATTTTACGGATGTGCTCTGGCCCGACTTCACGCCGGAGGAGCTGGAAAAGGCGATTGCCTCCTTTCACAAGCGCAATCGTCGGTTCGGAGGTGCAAAATAATGCTGGTGAGAATTTTGGCGGCGGCGGTCGGTCTGCCCCTGCTTTTGGTGATTGTGCTGCTGCTTCCGCCCATCGGGACGGCGATTTTGTTTGCGCTGGCGTGCATGGTTGCGGCGTATGAGATGCTTTGGCGCACGGGCATTTTGAAGCACAAGCGCATTGTCGCCTATACCGCTTTGATGGCGGCGGCAGTCGTGATGTGGTCGTGGCTGCGCGCCTGTGGGATTGTGAGCGAGCAGACGCTGTGGCTTTCCATGCTCTTGGGACTGTTTGTCTATGCCTGCCTGCTCTTTTGTGAGCTGCTGGCGGCGCATACGGAGCTGAAATTTACCGCGCTGTGCGTCGCGCTGTTCAGCGGCATTGTCTATCCCTTCCTGATTGGCGCGCTGGTGCGTCTGCGGGGGATGGAGAGCGGCAAATACTATATCCTTGTCGCGTTTATCATCTCGATGGTTGCCGACAGCGGCGCGTATTTTGTCGGAAGAGCCTGCGGCAAGCATAAGCTTGCGCCGGTGGTCAGCCCGAAAAAGACCGTGGAGGGCGCAATCGGCGGCGTGGTCGTGAATATCCTCGGCATGGTGCTTTATACTTTGATTTTGAACAAATGCTTTGGCTTCACACAGGTCAACTATTTCTATGCCGCGATTTACGGCGTGGTCGGCGCCCTCGGCTCGATGCTCGGCGATCTGACCCTCTCCGTGGTCAAGCGGCAGGTGGGCATCAAGGACTACGGCAACCTGATCCCCGGGCACGGCGGCATTCTCGACCGCTTTGACAGCACGATGATCTGCGCGCCCATTGCGGAGATTTTGATTCTCCTGCTCCCGTTTGCGGTGAAATAAGATGACAAAGTATCTTTCGATTCTCGGCTCCACCGGTTCCATCGGGCGGCAGACGCTCGAGGTGGTCGGGCAGATGGAGCAGATTCGCGTCGTCGCGCTGACGGCGGGAACGAATGTGGAGCGTATGGCGGAGCAGTGCCGCAGCTTTCATCCGGAGCTTGCCGTGATGGCGACGGAGGAGGCGGCAAGACACCTCGAAAATGAGCTGCGGGGCGAGAAGATCCGTGTCCTGCACGGCATGGACGGATTGATCGCCGCTGCAGAATATGAAAAAGCCGACACCGTGGTGACGGCAGTCGTCGGTATGGTGGGCTTGCGCCCGACGCTGGCGGCGATTCAAAAGAAAAAGCGCATTGCCCTTGCCAACAAGGAGACGCTTGTCTGCGCCGGGGAATTGGTGATGCAGGCGGCGCGGGAATACGGCGCGGAGATCATTCCTGTCGATTCCGAGCATTCCGCGATTTTCCAATGCCTGATGGGCTGCGGGGATCGGCGCGAGGTGCGGCGGCTGCTGCTGACCTGCTCCGGCGGCCCGTTCTACGGGAAAACGCCGGAGGAACTGCAAAGCGTGACAAAGGCGGATGCCCTGCGCCATCCGAATTGGAAGATGGGGCATAAAATCACCATCGACTGCGCTACACTAATGAATAAGGGCTTGGAGGTCATTGAGGCGATGCGCCTGTATGACCTGCCGCTGTCGCAGGTGGAGGTGCTGATTCATCGGCAGAGCATCGTCCACTCCCTCGTGGAGTTCCGCGACGGCGCGGTGATGGCGCAGCTCGGCGTGCCGGATATGCGCGTGCCGATCCGTCTGGCGCTGACCTATCCCCACCGGGCGGAGAATCCGGCGGCACCGTTGGACTTACTGACCTGCGGGGCGCTGACCTTTGACAAGCCGGACGAGACGGCGTTTCCCTGCCTGACCCTTGCAAAGCAGGCGGCGCAGTTGGGCGGCAATGTCTGCGCGGCGATGAACGGGGCGAACGAGGCCGCCGTGGCGAAATATTTAGCGGATGAGATCGGATTTTATGACATTCCGCGCCTCGTCCGTCAGGCAATGGAGTCGGTGCCCTTTGTCAAGACGCCCGATTTGAATGAAATTTTGGAAGCTGACCGTTTGGCGCGCGCCGCCGTGGAACGCTTCGCGTGAGGTGTTGTGCTTTGACCGTATTCTATATTCTCTTGGCGATCCTGCTGTTCGGCGTGCTGATTCTGGTGCACGAGTTCGGACATTTTATCACCGCGAAGCTGTCCGGTGTGCAGGTCAACGAATTCTCCCTTTTCATGGGCCCCGCCATCTGGAAAAAGCAGAAGGGTGAGACGCTTTACTCCCTGCGCTGCATCCCCATCGGCGGCTACTGCGCCATGGAGGGCGAGGACGGCGACAGCGACAATCCCCGCGCTTTCGGCAACGCGAAGGTCTGGAAGCGGCTGATTATCTTGGTTGCCGGTTCGGCGATGAACTTTCTCATCGGCTTTTTGATTACCGTGCTGGTCGTTTCCCTCTCGGGGAATTACCTTAACACTACGCAGATCGCCCTGATCGAGGAGGGCAGACCCTTTGCGCAGGTTTTGCAGGTCGGAGACGAATTCTATTCGATTGACGGCGAGCGTGTCTATGTCGGCAGCGATATTACGATGCTCTTAGACAGAGACGACGCCGGTGTCCACGACCTCGTGGTCATAAGAGACGGGGAGAAAATACACCTTGACGATGTGCCCCTCAAGCGCGACTACGGCACGGGAGAGCAGAAGTATTACGGCTTCTCCATCGGCATCGAGGAGAAGAGCTTTGGCGGCGTGCTGTCCTACTCGTGGAATAATTGCAGAGACTTCGTGCGTATGGTGCGCATGGGACTTTCCGACCTCTTTATGGGCAAGGCGGGACTGAAGGATATGTCCGGCCCCGTGGGCATCGTCTCCGTCGTGACGGAGCAGAGCGTCCAGTCTGAGACGGTGGGCGATGGCGTGCTGTATGTGCTGTATATGTTCGGCTTTATCGCCATTAATCTCGCGGTCATGAATCTGCTGCCCATTCCCGCCCTCGACGGCGGACGCGTGGTCTGTCTGCTCGTGACGGCGGCGGCGGAGAAGATTTTGCGCCGCAAGCTCAACCCGAAGTATGAGGCGTATCTGAACGGCGCGTTTATGATTCTGCTTTTGGCGTTTATGGCGCTGATTACCTTTAAGGATATTTTCCAACTGTTTACTTGATTGAAGGTGAACCAATGACAAAACAGATCAATGTCGGCGGCGTGAAGGTGGGCGGCGGCGCACCTGTCTCCATCCAGTCCATGCTCAACACCGCCACCACGGATGTGGAGGGCAGCCTCGCCCAGCTCCGCGCCTTAAAAACGGCGGGCTGCGAGATTGCGCGGCTTGCCGTGCCGGATATGGCTGCGGCAGAGGGCTTCCGCAAAATCGCGGAGCAATCGCCGCTTCCCTTGGTTGCGGACATTCATTTTGACTACCGTCTTGCCATCGCGGCGGCGGAGGCGGGGGCGGCAAAGATTCGCATCAACCCCGGCAACATCGGGGGAGAGGATCGCGTCAAGGCGGTGGTGGATTGCTGCAAAATGCATCATATCCCCATCCGCATCGGCGTCAACGGGGGAAGTCTCGACAAGCGCCTGCTTGAAAAATACGGGCATCCGACCCCGGAGGCGCTGGTGGAGAGTGCGTTTGAGCATATCGCCCTTTTGGAAAAATACGGCTTTACCGACATCTGCGTGTCGATGAAGTCCAGCGCGGTGCCACTGATGATGCAGGCATACCGGCTGATGCATGAGAAATCGGACTATCCCCTCCATGTCGGCGTGACCGAGACGGGGACGGAGTACATGGGTACCATCAAATCCGCCATGGGCATCGGCGGGCTGCTGTGCATGGGCATCGGCGACACGATTCGCGTCTCGCTGACTGCCGACCCTGTGCGGGAGGTGGTCGCGGCAAAGGCAATCTTAAAGGCGGCGGGACTGCGCAAGGGCGGCGTGAATCTCATCTCCTGCCCGACCTGCGGCAGAACGAAAATTGACTTAATCGGGCTGGCGAACCGGGTGGAGGAGGCGCTGGCGGACTGCGACAAGGAGCTGACCGTCGCGGTCATGGGCTGCGTGGTCAACGGCCCCGGTGAGGCGCGGGAGGCGGATCTCGGCATCGCGGGCGGCGACGGCTGCGGCGTGCTCTTTGTCAAGGGCGAGCTGCGGGAAAAGCTGCCCTATGACGAGCTGCTGCCCACCCTTTTGCGGTATATTGAGAAATTTTGAATGAAATCCTTTGTAGCATGGGGGCATATCTGAGCCGACCGTGGAAACGGAAGACGGTACTGACGAACAAATTTGTACGCAGTCGGTAGTTCCTGCACCGGCGCGCCGAGTCGTCGCGCCCTACGGCGAGGGTGCATTTTACTGTCGTAGGGCACGACCACTGGGCGTGCCGACCGCGTTAGCGGCAGACGGTAGGCATGAACGAGTTTGTACGCAATCGGTAGTTCCTACACGCGGCTTATGACTGTCCCCGCCCTACAGATACAGAGATTCTTAGGAGAGAAGCATGAACTCATTCCCTTTTTTGGAAATGTTTTTTGAATATCAACCCGACGAACCGCTGCGTGCAGCACTTCTGCAAGCAGCGGTCAGTCATGCGGAGATTGACCAAGAGAGCAAAACGATCTCTCTGACCGTCTCCTTGCCCGCCTATCTTCCTGCGAAGGACTTGCAGGAGGCGGAGCAGGCGCTGTGCGGACTTTATGGACTCAACCGCGTGACAATCAAGCCGCGCTATCCCGCCTCCGAGCTGCAAAAGCTGGAGGGCACGGAGCTGTCCCGCGTGCTGATTGCAAGATATTCTCCCGCTGTGGCCAGCCTTGCAGGGTGCACGTGGGAGCTTGCCGAAGGGGAGAGCACGCTGCACTTGCGCGCCAACGGGAAGGACGCGCTAAAGCCGCACCTGCCTG
This sequence comes from Faecousia sp., assembly GCA_051892295.1. Taxonomy (GTDB): domain Bacteria; phylum Bacillota; class Clostridia; order Oscillospirales; family Oscillospiraceae; genus JAZOXB01. Next base: position 12,651 of record JBJFGB010000082.1, read on the forward strand.
CCGCGGAGCAATATATTTTCGAGCGCTTCGGCGTGCGGACGCAAATCAGGATTGTCGCGGGCAATGAGCTGGAGGGGGAAGCCCTCTTTGCCGAGACGGAGCGTCTGCGGCGGGAGGCGGCGCGCGACTTGCCAGCCGTTCCCGTTGCGACCTCCGGCGGGAAAAAGGCGGAGCAGCCGCAGTCCATGATCTACGGCAAGCCCATTAAGGGCGCGGCGCTGGCGATGCGGGAGATTACGCTGGAGCAGCAGGGTGAGCGCGTCATTGTCGAGGGCAAAATTTTTGCCGTGGAGCACCGCGAGATTAACAAGCGCGCCGCGACGGTCATCGGCTTTGACATGACGGACTATACAGGCTCCGTCCGCATCAGTGACTTCATGAAGGGCGACACGGCAAAGCCCATTACGGACGCCATTCAAAAGCCCGGTATGTGGGTGCGCGTGCAGGGCAAGGTGGACTATGACAACTATGCCAAGGAACTGGTCATCCGTCCCTATGCCATTTCCCGCATGGATGCGCCCAAGCGGGAGGATACCGCGCCGGAAAAGCGCGTCGAGCTGCATCTGCACACGACCATGTCCATGATGGACGCGCTGACCAAGACCGGCGAAGCCGTCGCCACCGCTGCCCGCTGGGGGCACAAGGCGATTGCAATTACCGACCACGGCGTCGCCTCCTCCTTCCCCGATGCCCTCAAGGCGAGCAAAAACAAGGTCGCGGGTACGGAGCAGAGCATTAAGATCCTCTACGGCTGTGAAGGATATTATGTAAACGATGTGGATGACCGCATTGCGGTGCACGGCGAGAAGAACATGCCGCTGGACGGGGAATTCGTCGCCTTTGACCTCGAAACGACGGGACTTTCCGCAGAGAAGGAGGTCATTACGGAGATCGGCGCGGTCATTTTGCGGGACGGCGAGGTGGTCGATACCTTCCAGACCTTCGTCGATCCGAAGCGTCCGTTGGAGCAGAAGATCGTCGAGCTGACGGGCATTACCGATGCCATGCTGCGGGGCGCACCCGACATTTCCGAGGCGCTGCCCGATTTCCTGCGCTTCTGCGGCGACCGTCCCCTCGTGGCGCACAACGCGGATTTCGACGTCGGCTTCTTAACGGCGGCGTGTGAGCGGCTGGATATCCCCTTTGACCCGACCTATATTGACACGCTGGTGCTGTCCCAAAATCTGATGCCCCACCTGTCCAAGCACAAGCTGAATATTGTGGCGGACGCGCTGAGTCTGCCCGACTTTAACCATCACCGTGCCTCGGATGACGCGCTGACCTGCGGCTACCTCTATCTGCGCTTTGCCAAGATGCTGCAAGAGCGCGGTTTAAAAGACATTCAGAGCATCAACGCGGACATGGTCACCCTCCGCGCCGGCGGCAAGATCGCTGACCGCAGGGCAAAACATATTATCGTATTTGCCAAGAACCAGATGGGCCTGCGGAATCTCTATCATCTGATTTCCGACGCCCACCTGAAATACTTCAAGCGCAATCCGCGTATGCCGAAATCGCGCCTGATGGAGCTGCGCGAGGGGCTGATTATCGGCTCCGCCTGCGAGGCGGGTGAGCTGTTTCAGGCGGTTCTGGCGCATAAAAGCCATGCGGAGCTGAAGCGTATCGCCTCCTTCTATGACTTTTTGGAGATTCAGCCCCTGAGCAACAACCGCTTCATGCTGGCAGAGGGTCTCGCCGAGAGCGAAGAGCAGCTGCGGGATTTCAACCGCACGATTGTGCAGCTTGGCGAGGAGCTGGGCAAGCCCGTCTGCGCGACGGGAGACGTGCATTTCCTCAATCCGGAGGATGAGATCTACCGCCGTAT
>JBJFGB010000083.1:0-57229 GCA_051892295.1 Faecousia sp.
ACAAGACCGCCTTGGTCTACGGTCAGATGAACGAGCCGCCCGGAGCAAGAATGCGCGTGGCGCTGTCGGGGCTTACGATGGCGGAGTACTTCCGCGACCGCGAAGGACAGGACGTGCTGCTGTTCATCGACAATATCTTCCGTTTCACGCAGGCAGGCTCGGAGGTCTCCGCCCTGCTCGGCAGAATGCCCTCCGCCGTCGGCTACCAGCCCACGCTGGCCACCGAGATGGGCGCTTTGCAGGAGCGCATCACCTCCACAAAGAAAGGCTCGATCACCTCGGTGCAGGCGGTCTATGTTCCCGCCGACGACCTGACCGACCCCGCGCCCGCGACGACCTTTGCCCACCTCGACGCGACCACGGTGCTTGACCGCGGCATTGCTTCCCTGGGTATCTATCCCGCCGTCGATCCGCTGGAATCCACCTCCCGCATCCTTACGCCGGATATTGTCGGCGTGGAGCATTACGAGGTCGCCCGTGAGACGCAGCGCATTTTGCAGCGCTATAAGGAGTTACAGGACATCATCGCCATCATGGGTATGGACGAGTTGTCCGAGGAGGATAAGCTGACCGTCTCCCGCGCGAGAAAGATTCAGCGCTTCCTGTCGCAGCCCTTCTCCGTTGCGGAGCAGTTCACGGGCTACGAGGGCAAGTATGTGCCCATCAAGGAGACGATTCGCGGCTTTAAGGAGATCTTAGAGGGCAAGCATGACGATCTGCCCGAGTCCGCATTCCTCTTCGTCGGCACGATTGACGAGGCGGTCGAGAAGGCGAGAAAGGGTGCTGCACAATGAGCAGCTTCCGACTCCAAATCGTCACGCCCGACGGCAGCCTTTTTGACGGTCAGGCAGAGGCGCTCCGTCTGCGCACCAGCGAGGGCTATGTCAGTATCCGCGCCGGGCATGTGGACTATATCGCCGCGCTCGATGTCGGCATGGTCTCCGTCACCAAGGACGGCACGACCAGAGACGCCGCCTGCGGAGGAGGCTTTATCAGCGTAGAGAAAGGCGAGGTGCGCCTTGTCGCGACGACCTTTGAATACGCGGATGAAATTGATGTTGAACGCGCCGAATCCGCCAAAAAGCGGGCGGAGGAACGCCTCGCGCAGGCGCAGGAGGAGAGGGATATCGCCCTTGCAAAGGCAAAGCTCTCCCGCGCACTGAACCGTATTGATGTTGCGGAAAAGAAAGCTTAAGGATAACAATGCTGCTCCCTGTTTTAACGAACGGGGAGCAGTTTTTTCAGAGGAGAACAGGTTTCTGCTTGACACGGACAAGACGGCATTTTATAATAAAAATACGGCATCCCGATACTGAAAAAGAGAGGTATGATACTATGGCAATGATCGTCTGTCCCAGCTGCGGAAAGTACATCAACGGCGAAGAAGCGTTTTGTCCTTATTGCGGCGCTCCAGCCAAAACAGAAAAGATGCAGCAGCAAAGCGCTCCCCAGCAGCAGAGTGCTCCGCAGCAAAGCGCTCCCCAGCAGCGGCAAAGTGCGCCCCAGCCGCAAGCAGTTCCTGTTTATACAAATCCAAGCTACCAACAGCCTGCCTATCCGCAGCAGCCTGCCGCGCCGAGTTATGAATTCAAGGGCAAGACCGGCAAGGGTATGGGCTGGATTGTCTTTATGCGCGTGATTCTTTGGATTATTTTTGCGGGGATCGTCATTACCGGTGTGGTGTATGGCATTGAGATGTTCGGTTACCGCGACGGCGAACTGTACGGTATTCTGTGCATCTTAAGCAGCATTTTGGCTGGGTTCATTGTTGTCGCAGGCGGCATGATTGCGCTGAATAACGCAACGAACCTCCGCAGCATTGCAATGAACACCGCAAAGACCGTTGAGCTGCTGCAAGAAATCAAAAGAAAGTAATCACCATTTCGGAGCGTCGGAAACGGCGCTCCGTTTCTTCGGTTGACAAGCCGTGGGGAATTTGGTATGCTTGGGAGGGTGATAAGAAATGAGTAAGGCTGACATTTTATACCGCGAGACCTGCGAAAAGATCCTCTCGGAGGGGGTTTGGGATACCGACCTTGATGTGCGTCCGCGCTGGCAGGACGGTACGCCCGCCCATACGGTCAAGTGCTTCGGCATTGTGAACCGCTATGATCTGCGGGAGGAATTTCCCATTATGACCCTGCGCCGTACCTATTTCCGCTCCTGTGTGGATGAGCTGCTGTGGATCTGGCAGAAAAAGTCCAACAATGTCCGCGACCTCGGCAGTCATGTTTGGGACAGTTGGGCGGATGAGAACGGCTCCATCGGCAAGGCATACGGCTATCAGCTCGGCGTCAAGCACCGCTATCCCGAGGGGGAATTCGATCAGGTGGATCGCGTGCTGTATGACCTCAAAAACAATCCCGCCAGCCGCAGAATTTTGACGAATCTCTATAATTTTGAGGATTTACACGAGATGGCGCTCTATCCCTGCGCCTATTCCATGACCTTCAATGTCAGCGGCAACACCCTGAATGCTATTTTGAATCAGCGTTCGCAGGATATGCTCACGGCGAACAACTGGAATGTCGTGCAGTATGCCGCGCTGGTGCATATGCTTGCGCAGGTCAGCGGTCTGCAGGCTGGTGAGCTGGTGCATGTGATTGCGGACTGTCACATCTATGACCGCCATGTGCCGCTGGTGGAGAAGCTGCTGCAAAACGAGCCGCTGCCCGCCCCGAAGTTTTATGTCAACCAAAACGTGACGGATTTCTATCAATTCACCGTGGATGATTTCCGCTTGGAGGATTATCAATACCACGAATTTCGGGAGAAGATCCCCGTTGCCATTTGAATCTGCCGAATGCCTCTTGTAGTGGCGGCTATCAGCCGCCCAGTGCAGGAAGCGCCTGTTAGGCTAAGGGCTATGAGTGAATGGTGAATAGTGAACAGTGAATAACGAAGGAGCGCTCCGCGCGGATTTGAAACGCGGGCGGCTAATAGCCGCCCCTACGAGAAATCTCGCAGCCCACGCATAGTATCTTGTAACACTTAAAACTGTAGGCAGCTCGTAGGGCACGACGACTCGGCGTGCCGTCCGCGAAGCGGCAGACAGTACAGACGAACGAGTTTGTACGCATTGGGTAGTTCCTGCACCGGCGCGCCGAGTTCGTCGCGCCCTACGACGAACTGCCGTGAACCCAAAGGCTCACATTTTAAAAGTAAAGTTTTATACTAGAATTTGATAAAAAGCTTTAAAAGCTTTTTATAGCACCGAAGGTGCGTCAAATTCTGCACAAGACGGCGCAGCGTGCGTTAGCGCGCTGCGAGTGTGCGTAGCACACGGGATTCTTGATTAAAGAATTTAATCAAGAATCAGTATTAGAATTAACTGACTACTACGCCGATGATTGAATTACAGCAAGTGCGTTCGCTGCTTGCGGAAAGGAAAGTAGGATGGACGCTGTTGTCAATGTTACCGAGGACTGGGGGATTGGGCTGGAAAATCGGCTGCTTGTTTCGATTTCCGCCGATCTGCGCCGATTCCGTAAGCTGACGGAGGGAAAAACCGTCGTTATGGGGCGCAAAACCCTTGAATCGTTGCCCCATGCCCGTCCGCTGCCGCGTCGGAGAAATCTGATCCTGTCGCGCGATCCGAATTACCGCGCCGAGGGTGCGGAGGTGTTTTCCTCCGTATCGGCGCTGCTTGATGCAGTGAAGGGCATACCACAGGACGAGGTCTGTCTCATCGGCGGCGCGTCACTCTATGAGGCGCTTTTGCCCTACTGCCGCCGCGCGTTTGTGACAAAAACGCTGTGCCGACTTCCGGCTGACTGCTTTTTCCCGAACCTCGACGAATTGCCGAATTGGAAAATCACGTCAGAATCAGCGGTTTTAGAGGAAAACGGCGTGCGCTTTCGGTATGTAGATTATCTCAATCTGCATCCGCGCGCTTTTTGATTTTGACGATAAAAACATTGATTCAAGAATAGGAGGAGCATTATGAAGCAACGTGTTTTATCTGTTTTGCTGATACTGTCCTTGCTGTTGTCCATGCTGCCGCTCGCCGTGCAGGCGGAGGAAAACGGTTTTGTTGACAGTGCTGCAGCTGTTTCCGAAGGCAGCGAAGGGGAAAGCTTGGAGGCGCTTTCAGACTTAGAAGCGCCGAACGGCTATACATTGGACGAGAGTGCTTCCCATCCGCCGTATCCGAAACGGACGGCTACTGAGGGAACCTGCGGGGAGGCGCTGACATGGAGCTTTTCTGACGGAGAGCTTGTCATTTCCGGCACGGGCGCCATGACGGAATTCGAGGAAATGCGGGACGCCCCGTGGTATGGCCTTGGCGCTTCCGTAAAGAAGGTCACCGTCTGCTCCGGCGTAACCTCGGTTTCACAATTTGCCTTTTGTGATCTCACCGGCTTGGAGACGGTTTCGCTGCCGGATACGGTGACCGTAATTGGGAAAATGGCGTTTGTCTGCTGCGCTTCGCTGACCTCGGTTGTGCTTCCTGCGGCGGTCAAGGAGATCCCTTATGCCCTGTTCGGGGATTGTGCAAGCCTTACTTCGGTAACCGCGCCCGGCGTTACATCCATCGGCGACTTCGCTTTTCAGGACACGAGCATGACTTCCTTTGAGGTATCAAAGCAGCTCACCGACATTTCGAGTCTTGCTTTTTTCAAAACACCGATTGAGGCATTTACCGTAGAGGCGGGCAATCCCGTATACACCGCTTCTGCGGGCGTATTGTATACAGATGCGGGAAAGACGCTGTTTGCCTATCCCCAGGGGAATCCCACGGATTATTTTAGGATTCCGACAACGGTCAAAAAGGTGGGAAAGTACGCATTCTCCTATACATATGCGCTCACACAGGTCGTGATACCGAATTCTGTTGAGGTGCTGGAAGAATCCGCATTTCAAGGCGCCGGGCTGATTTCGGTGACGATTCCGAACAGCGTCACGGAGGTAGGATATTTTACATTTTACAAAGCATCTTTGCAGGTGATAACCTTCGGAACGGGGCTGGAGAGCACTTCTTATGAAATGTTTGAAGGCTGTGAAAGCCTGACCACGATCCGTTTTCCATCGACTCCGTTCCGACTCTACGCGCGCACCTTTGCCTATTGCGGCTTGCTTTCGGAGGTCACGCTCCCGAAAAATGTCGAGGAGATCGGCAGCGGCTGCTTCGGTGAATGCCGCAGACTGCGTTCCTTTACGGGCGAGGGCTTGAACCTGATCCCGTTTCAGGCGCTGATGAATTGTTCTGCGCTGGAGGAGGTTACGCTTCCGGTGGTGGAGAGAATCAATCGCGCTGCATTTTACGGCTGCAGCAGCCTGAAACAAGTTTCGCTTCCGGCAAGCACAACCTATGTGCATAATGTTGCCTTCCCTGCGGATACACAGCTCATCTGCGAAAATCCGGAGTTGAGCAAATTCGGCACCAACGGCTTGGCGCGGATACAGGATATCGATATTACGGGAACTGACAGCTATACGGAAGCCTACCGTGTGCTTGAACTGGTCAATGAGGAGAGAAGTAAGCGGGGCTTAACCCCCTTGCAGATGGATCAGACGCTGCTGGACTGCGCCATGCAACGAGCGGCGGAGCTTTCCGTTTTGTTCTCCCATACGCGTCCGGACGGTGCCTGCATTTTTGAAATGGATCCCAAAATCTACGCGGAGAATGTTGCTGCGGGGCAATCGTCTGCGGCGCAGGTCATGGCTTCGTGGATGAATTCGACGGGACACAGAGAAAATATCCTGACCGCAGAGTTCCGGTCGATTGGAATCGGCTGTTTCCGAATCGGGAATGTGTATTACTGGGCGCAGAATTTCGGCATAGCGGAAGCCGACACCGCCGCGATGCCCGAGGACAAAACCGTTACGGAGACGATTCGCGTGGGCTTGTATGAGATCCCCGAAGCGTCGATCTCGTCCGGCGTTGAGTTTTATTTCGGCGGCTCCGATGCGCCGTACACCATCAATTTCACGGTAAAATTAACGCCGAATCAAATCTTAAAGGGGGAAACGGCGCAGACCTCTGTCGTTGTGACCAACTCTGCTTTCTATGCGCCAATCACGATCGACAATACGGGCTGTGAATGGAGCAGCAGTGATGAAAGCGTCGCTGCGGTGAATGAGAGCGGTGTGATTACCGCCATCGGAGACGGTGCGGCGGATATTCAAGTGAAGCTGGGATTGATCGAGCAGCAGGCGCGAATTACCGTTGGACAAGAGGAGAACAATCCGGAACCGACTGACCCGAAGCCGGACGATCCGGAACCGACAGACCCGAAGCCGGACGATCCGGAACCGACCGATCCGGAGCCTTCGGCATCTTGCAACGGCGGCGCAGATTGTCCGAGCAGAAGGTTTGTGGATGTCAACACGAGGGAATGGTATCACCCGTATGTGGATTACGCCGTGACCCACGGGCTGTTCGGCGGCACGAGTGGGAATACCTTCGAGCCGGAGACGGCAATGACAAGAGCCATGCTGGTGACGGTGCTGTGGCGCTATGAAGGGCAGCCGACGGGCTATCAAAACACCTTCTCGGATGTGAACGCAAAGGATGGAAGCTGGTATATTGACGCGGTGGCGTGGGCGTCGGCAAACGGTGTGGTCAACGGCGTCGGGAATGGGAAATTCGATCCCGAGGGCAAGATCACGCGGGAGCAGATGGCGGCAATCCTGTTCCGCTATGCGCAGAAGAAGGGCATCGACACAAGCAAACGCGGCGATCTGAGCGCTTTCCCTGACGCAAACAAGATCAGCGCCTATGCAAAGGAAGCGGTGTACTGGACGGTCGGCGAGGGCATCATCAACGGCTCCGACGGCAAGCTCCTGCCCCAAGGCAACGCCACCAGAGCGCAGGTTGCAACGATTTTGATGCGCTATATTGAGAACATTGTGAAAAGATAAAAAATCTCGGCGGGCTGATTCTTTCATCAGCCCGCCGATTTAAGCTGTAGGGGCAGCTATCAGCTGCCCGTATATTTTAGCCTACATGGGTGCGTCAGGGATGCCGCGCGCTACGAGCTGCCTGCACGAGATTGCCACGGGCGCAAGCGCCCTCGCAATGACACGTGCGGCTTCACCATTTTAAAAGCTGGTGATATTCGACACGACACAGCCAAGATTTTAAATTCGCGCGGAGCGGTCCTCCGTCATTCACTCTTAGTCCTTAGCTCTTAGTCAATGCTGAGATTGCCACGTCGCTGCGCTCCTCGCAATGACATAATAGGCTACACTATCTGTCATTGCGAGACCAGTGCGCACACTGGTCGTGGCAATCTCGTTCCCTTGACTGGTACGCAGCCGGTAGTTCCTACCCACGGCGGCGACGTGTCCCCGACCTACAGAAGCTGTTTCGTTTATTGTGGCGTGTTTTTATCGTTGATTGCCTACTGACTCCACGAGCAGAAAGATCTGCTTTACAGCTCTTTCACAAAACAAATGATGCGGTTTGCTTCCGTAAAACCCATGCGCAGATGAAAGCGCAGGCTCCGGGTGTTTCCCAATTCGCAGTCGCTTGCAAATTCGCGGCAGCCTTGCTCCTTTGCCCATGTCTCGCAGGCAGAGAGAAGTGCTTTTGCAATGCCGTTTTTACGGTATTGCTCCGCGACGAAAATGCCTTCCAAATACCCGACGGGGCTTGTGTCCGTACCTTCTACATAGTCGTGCCGCAGCTGACATTGGGCAAAGCCAACGGGAAGCAGAGCGGCGTATGCCAGAAAAAACGCCGCATCTTTGTGCAGCATGGTTTCGGAAAATTCCTCCGCCAGCTCGGCTGCCGTGTGATTCTGCCAAAGCTGCGCGCCCAGCTCCGCCAACGTGGGAAGATCTGTCGTTTCTGCTTTCCGAATCAGCATAATTATCCTCTTCCTGCTTTCTTAATTGGATGACGAATCACGGTTTTCCATTTTTCAGGGGCGACCTTTCTTGCGTCGGAGAGGTAAATTTCGTGATGCAGTCTGCCGCCGGAAAAATCGTTTTCGTAACCGTTCGCCTGCAAATAAGCGTCCATCAGGGCGACAGTCGCGGGTTCATCGTCATATGCGCCGATGTGCAGCGCCTGCACGCAAAGTCCTTCCTCCACGGTCAGAAATTCCGCTTTCGAGCAATCCAAGCCCTTATTTTGGCTTGCCTCCCGTATCGCCCATTCAAAGTCTGCCTGCGTGACAAAATCGGGCAGGCGAATCACGGAGATCCAATGAAATGTCCGCTTATCCGAGTAGTCCACGCCGTCGATGCCCTCCTGCCACCAAAAGCCTTCGAGCGGCGGTACGACGAAATCAAAGTAGCCGTCGATGCGGTGGTCGCCGAGTTTGCTCATCTTGATGGTGTAGGCAATAGCGTAAAGAACGCCGAGGGCTTGTTTATATGCGCCGCCCTCCTCGTTGGGGTCACCCTGCCCGCGCACGGCGATATATTGCATCGGCGGCACGGTGACGAGCGCGGGCTTATTTTTGGGAAGATAGAATTCTTTGTATTCTTTCTTAAAATCAAATGCCATGTGTGTATCTCCTTTCGTTATCGCGAACGCTTTTGCATCACAAAGTTTGTCAGCAAAACGCCGCGCCGCTCTACCTGCTGTTCTTTTAGCACTGCATAGCCCCGCTTCTCGAAAAAGGGTCTTGCGGTGATGGAAGCATGTACGGTAAAGCAATCCGTTTCCGCAGAGCGTTCCAAAACATCACAGATGGCGGTTGCGATGCCTTGGCGCTGAAAATCCTTATGTACATAGAGCCGGTCAAGATAGCCTGCCGCATCCATATCGCCGAAGCCGAGAATCCTGCCGTCCTGTTCTGCAATTACGGTATGGTGTGCAAGCAAAGACTTGTTCCATTGCTCGGAATCCACCGTGCCGCTTGCCCACGCGTCTCGCTGCAAAGCGGAGTAATCCTTGACGGTCACGGTATGGACGGTGTCATAAAACAGCACCGCAATCTCCGCCAAATCGGAGGGACGATAGCTTCTGAGATGCATCTTCACGTTCATTCCTCGACAAAGGGCGGCTGAAAACACTCGATTGCTTCGCGCAGCTTGGGATGATGGATGACAAAGTGAATGGCAGGGGATTTACTCTTGGAGACCATCGCCCATTGTCCTTCGTGCAGGGAGATCTGTAGGTTTCGGAAGGCGTGCGCTGCGGTTTTGCGAATACGGTAGTTCGGGTGCAGTGCGGCGTATTGTTCCGTGCTGCTTAGATGCGCGCGGTATTCCGCATAAGTATAGGGAATATCCTCCTCATAGAAAATGCCGGAAAGTGTGAGCATGATGGGGTGACGCGCAAATTCCTCCTCCGAAATCAAAGGAATCTCGTCCTCAATGATCTCCGTTTGCAATATTTTTTCCGTCATTTGCCGTTGGGCTTCGGCATAACGCAGAATATCCTGCAATTCTGCTTCCGATAGGGCGTGTCTGCGTAGAAGAGCTTCCAACGCCTGCGGCTGAATGGTATACAGAGGCGGAGCGGAGCGGCAATTCCTCCGTTTGCCCGGCAGCTCCGCGTCGGCGCGCAAAAAGGCGTGCAGCGCTGCGCTGTCGTTTTGGCGGTAAATTTGCATCAGCGGGTGCGCTTTTTGGAGCAGGGATTCTGCGCGGCAGCGATAATAGGCGACCTCCTCCCTGCTCTTGGTGAGATAGTACATTCCTTTGCCATGATAGCCGGCGATTGCCTCGCCCGTGAGCGCGGCTGTGCCGGAGACCTTCAGAAAATGCAGAAACACATCGTTCTGTGGGTTCTTGAGGTAATACGGAGAGACCTGACCTGTCATATACATCGGGATCCAGCTTTCCAGCCCCAACATCATTTCCGGCAGCGGGCGGTCAATATTATGAATCACATGCAAATGCAGTCCTTTTTTCAGCAGCATTGCCATGCCGTACATCCAGCGCTTCGGGAAATCCGGGTCCTTTGCCATTTCCTCCATGGGCATATCGCTGTACATAATCACGGAGGCTTGGGATTTTGACAGGACGGTCGCCTTTAAAAAATCCAGCTCGCTTGCCATCATCTCCTCCAAGCCTCGGTAGGTTTTGGAGGTGGGAAGCTGAAAGGGAACGGACGGTACCTTCAGCGTGTCAAAATGAATGGCCCGAATATATTCGTCCAAGTCAAAATCATCCAGCTTTTCTAAAAACCTTGCCATGCTGTCGGCTTGACGCTCCTGACCGTCGGTCAGCCATTGGAGCACTTTTTCAAAACGGACGGAGATGTCGGAAAGCGCGCCTACAGGACAACCCAAAAGCTCGGCTAAGCTCTCTTTTCCTGTGGGGTCGTCCGTCGTTTCGGCAACATATCGGGCGATATCCGCCGCCAATTTGGCAGGCTCGGAGGGCTTACGGGAACCGCTGCGAATGCGGAACAGCGCGGAGGCTTCATAGTTTGTGCAGCGGCACAGCTTGGATAAATTGAGTTTCAGCACGGCAATCAGCGTGTTCAGTTTTTGACGGAACAGCTCTTGATCCGAAGCGATAAAGTCCGGACAGCGCAGGAAGCTTTCTATAACAGCCTCCCGGGTGAGCGGCGCGGCAGCAACGCCTTTTCCGGAGAGCAGGATAATCGCATTGCAAAGCCGGTCAAAGGCGTCACTATTTGGCGCAGGGACGCGCTCACCGCTGCGGTAACGGCTTACCGTGGCAGGGGAAAGCCCGGAGGCATCGCTTAACTCCTTTGCCGTACAGTGCAGCATTTCCATATATTCCTTTAGCATTTCACTGAAGTTCATTCGATCCCCTCCACCTTCTATGATGACTATTTCTGCGATTCGACCGTTTTTTGGGGTATAGACAGAGCTTTCCTTTGAAAAACGCGGCGGTTTGACTGCTGTATTCCCGGTAAAGCAGCTACTATCATAAATCATTATAACGCAAATGTGCTGAAAAAGATAGTGGCTTGTCAACGGGCAATGGCGATTTTTATCAAATGACATTGGACAACAGCGTGACCGCTTCAAAGTCCTTTCCAAAGTGTCAGCATGACATTTTGGAAAGAAGTGCCGGAAATGAGGGTAGGCACTGCTATAATAAATTAAGGTAAACCCAATCTTTAGAAAGGACAGGAAAAGGAATGAAACGAAGAAGCCTTGCCATGCTGCTCGCCCTTTCCCTCCTGCTGTCGCTTGCGCCTATGACATTGGCAGTGGGAGAGGAAGCGTTGCCGGACGATCCCGACTATGGCTTTACTTATCGGTTTGTTACCCGTGACACCATCGAGATTACTTCATACTATGGCTATGAAGCGGAGGTTACGGTACCGTCCTCCATCGACGGCTATACCGTTGTAGGCATCCGGAGCTTTCACAGCGAGGAGGACTATAGTACGCCCAACAAATTTGTGACGAAGGTTATTCTGCCGGATACCGTGACCTATATTGGGGACGACGCGTTCTATGACGAGGCTGATTGGGGCAGCGAGACCCATTCCCGGCTGCGCGAGATCGTCCTGCCCGAAGGCCTGAAAACCATCGGCGAGCGGGCATTCTTCCATAACGAATATCTGCAAAAGGTTACAATCCCCGCGAGCGTGACGGAGATTGGCAAGGGTGCGTTTGCCGCCTGCACGAATCTGTCCTCCATTACGTTCAAGGGCGAAAACACCCTCCTGCACGGCGGCGCGTTCGGCGCACGGGTCGGCTACGGCGTCGGTGCTTTTGCCGGGAAGCTGGACGAACTGTATCAGAACTGGCTCTATGACGACAGCGCCTCGGATTTTCTCGTCTGGCAGGGGCAACTCCTTGCCTATAAGGGCACGAGTAAAGCGCCCGTCATTCCCGATTCCGTCAAGACCATCGGCGCGGAGGCGTTCTGGGGCGCGGACATCACAGGCGTCACCATTCCGTCCGGCGTGCGGGAGATCGGCAGCTATGCATTTTACGATTGTGCAGCGCTGACCACAGTAGACATCCCGGGCAACGCTGCACTGATTGGCGACAACGCCTTCTCCGGCTGCACGGCGCTCAAGTCCCTTACGCTGCATGAGGGACTGAAGACGCTGGGTTACAGTGCCTTCCGTGACTGCGAGGCGCTGACGAGCGTCGTTCTGCCGGAGGGTCTGACCGAATGTATGGACTGTGTCTTTAATGGCTGCGAGGCACTGACGCAGATCACCTTCCCTAACTCGCTCACAAGAATCACGCTGGGTGACATCGGTGAGACAGAGTATTATTATGCTCTGCCGGACAACGCGGCAATCTACTGCGGCAGCGTGTTCCTCGGCTATAAGGGTGACTATCCCGCCAAGGTGACCGTCCGCGCGGGCACCAAAACCGTGTACCTCGAATACTATTTAGAGGGCGTAAACGAGCTGGTGCTCCCTGACGGACTGCAATCCCTCACGATTCAGTACGCTGGTGCGGAATACTGCGGCATCACCAAGCTGACCGTCCCGGAGAGTGTGGATTACATTGACCTCCACGGTATGGCAAATCTGACCGAAATCCAACTTCCGCAGACGGCGGTTTTGGCGGAGAACTGCTTCTCCGACTGCGAGCAAATCAAAAATCTCGCCATCCCGAAGGGCAACCAAACCCTGTACAGTGTCTGCATCGGCAGGACGCAAAGCCTTGCTCTGCCGGACGATGTGTTGGAGGTACGCGGCCCAATCGGCAGCGCCCTCCTCAAGACGATTGATCTCAAAAATGTCCGCATCCTCGCGGATGGTGCATTGAGCAACTGCACGGCGCTCGAAAGCGTCAATCTGCCCGACTCGCTGGTGGAAATTGGTGCCGACGCTCTGTCCGGCTGCGGCAGCCTGCGCTCTGTTAAGGGCGGCAAGAATGTCAGAACGCTGGGCGATGGCTGCTTCAAAGACTGCCCCGCACTGGCAGACTTCGGCGACCTGCCCAAGAGCGTCCAAATGATTGGCTTGTGCTCCTTAGAAAACACCGGCTGGTATCATGACCAGCCCGACGGCCCGGTGTATTTCGGCTCCGTCGCCTACACCTACAAGGGAGAAATGCCGGAAAACACCGTCCTCGCCCTCAAGCCCGGCACCACCGCTGTTGCACCTTACTATATCTTTGAACACCGCACGCGAACGTGGGAATATGAGCAGCCGAATCTGATCGGTCTTGTCCTGCCGGAAAGCTGCACCCGCGTGGAGGTGAACGCTTTCGCCAATTGCGCCAACCTGCGGTCGATTGACTTAGGCGGCGCGGGGTACATCGGTGATGTCGCTTTCAACGACCACGCCTGTGAAGCCATCACCCTGCCCAACACGGTACGCTTTGCCGGCGAAAACGCCTTCTCCTCGAAGGTTTTGAAGGCAATCCATCTGAATGACGGTCTGCGCGTGCTGGAGGAGAGTGCGTTCTTCTCCTACGGCGAGGGCAAGGGCGTTACGGTCCCCGAAAGCGTGACCTATCTCGGATTGCATTGCCTCGGCTATTATCCGCCGGATCCGGATAACCCCTTCGGCGGCAGTGAGACCATTCCGGGTTTTGTAATCTACGGCGTGAGCGGTACTGCGGCAGAGAGCTATGCCAACGAAAACGGCATAACCTTCCGCGCGAATGCGGGCTGCACCTCTCACAAATATGTCACGGAGACTTTCAGTGCAACCTGTCAGACCGGCGGCTTCACCCGTAAGACCTGCACCCTTTGCGGTTATGGCGAGGTGAGCGGCAAGACGGCTACCGGCAGCCACAAGGCGACCGCCAACGCTGCCATTGACGCCACCTGTACCCGTCCCGGTTATACCGGAGGCACCCATTGTGCCGCCTGCGGGGAACAGCTCACAAAGCCGACGCAGACATCCGCGCTGGGGCACAATTGGGTCATAACCGCTTTGGACGATCCTGCTAATGCCGACTATGGTGTTGCGCGCTATCTCTATTACTGCCCCCGTTGTGGTCTGCGGCTGTATAAGGATACGAACGGACAGCAGGGACATGAGCACAGCTACACGACAACGGTGATACCTCCGACCTGCACGGAGCAGGGCTATACGCTTCATGCCTGTGCCTGCGGCGACAGCTATCGGGATAACTATGCTGCTGCGCTTGGACACAACTTTGTAAACGGCATTTGTACCCGCTGCGGCATGAAAGAGGGAGCGTGCGACGGCGGAGCGGGTTGCCCGAGCAGAAAGTTTGTGGATGTCAACACGAAGGAATGGTATCATCCGTACGTGGATTACGCCGTGACCCACGGGCTGTTCGGCGGCACGAGTGGGAATACCTTCGAGCCGGAGACGGCAATGACAAGAGCCATGCTGGTCACGGTGCTGTGGCGCTATGAAGGGCAGCCGAAGGGCTATCAAAACACCTTCTCGGATGTGAACGCAAAGAACGGAAGCTGGTACATTGACGCGGTGGCTTGGGCATCGGCCAACGGTGTGGTCAACGGTGTCGGCAACGGGAAGTTCGACCCCGAGGGTAAGATTACGCGAGAGCAGATGGCGGCGATCCTGTTCCGCTATGCGCAGAAGAAGGGCATCGACACAAGCAAGCGCGGCGATCTCAGCGCTTTCCCAGACGCGAACAAGATCAACGACTATGCCAAGGAAGCGGTGTACTGGACGGTCGGCGAGGGCATCATCAACGGCTCCGACGGCAAGCTCCTGCCCCAAGGCAACGCCACCAGAGCGCAGGTTGCAACGATTTTGATGCGCTATATTGAGAACATTGTGAAAAGATAAAAAATCTCGGCGGGCTGACAAAAATGTCAGTCCGCCGATTTATGGTGTAGGGGCAGCTATTAGCTGCCCGTATATTTTACATGGGTGCCTACATGGGCGCGTCAGGGATGCCGCAGGCTACGAGCTGCCTGCATGAGATTGTTACGTCGCCTGCGCAGCCGTTCGCGAGGAACGAGCGTTACGGATGCGGCGTACCCCTTGCGGGTGTGCGCTCCTCGCAATGACATAATAGGTTACCCTATCTATCAATGTCATGAAAATCCCTTGTAGGGCGTGGACATGTCCCAGCCATGTGTAGGAACTACCGACTGCGTACAAAGCTTGCTCGTCTATACCGTCTGCCGCTTACGCGGTCGGCGGGGACATGTCCCCGCCCTACAGGATCAAAATCTGCGTATGCGGAGATTAGACATTGAACAGGAAGTTGACGATGTCGCCGTCCTTCATGACGTATTCCTTGCCCTCGCTGCGAACCAAGCCCTTTGCCTTTGCCGCTGCCATCGTGCCGCAGGCTTTCATATCCTCAAAGGCAATGACCTCCGCACGGATAAAGCCGCGTTCGAAATCGCTGTGGATCTTGCCTGCCGCCTGCGGGGCTTTGGTGCCTTTGCGAATCGTCCATGCGCGGCATTCGTCGCTGCCGGCGGTGAGGAAGGAGATCAGACCGAGCAGGTCATAGCTCGCCTTGATGAGACGGTCTAAGCCGGACTCCTTCAGCCCCAGCTCCTCCATGAACATTGCCTTTTCCTCGGGGTCGTCCAGCTCCGCGATGTCCGCCTCGAGCTTGGCGCAGATCGGCAGAACCAGCGAGCCTTCGGCGTCCGCAAGCTGCTTGACCTGCTGATAATAGGGATTCTGCTCGGGCGCTTCCACGTCTGCCTCGGAGATATTGGCGGCGTAGATCGTGCGCTTGAGCGTCAGAAGGTCGCTCGTTGCGATCAGGGCGCGGTCGTCCTCCGAGCATTCATAGGTGCGGGCGAGCTTGCCCTCGTTCAGGTGGGAAAGCAGTCCCTGAAATACCTCGATCTCATGTAAAAAGCGCTTGTCGCCGCCCTTTGCCGCCTTCTGCGCCTTGTCCAAACGGCGTTCGCACATTTCGACATCCGAGAAAATCAGCTCCAAATTGATGATGTCAATGTCGCGCAGGGGATCGGTGCCGCCCTCCACATGGGTGACATTGGTGTCGTCAAAGCAGCGCACCACATGGATAATCGCGTCCGTCGTGCGGATGTTGGAGAGGAACTTGTTACCCAAGCCCTCGCCCTTCGACGCGCCCTTGACCAGTCCCGCGATATCGACAAATTCAATCACGGCAGGGGTGAACTTCTTCGGGTTGTGCAGATCCCGCAGCCACTCCAGCCGCTCGTCCGGCACGGCAACGACGCCGACATTCGGCTCAATGGTGCAGAACGCATAATTGTCCGCAGGAATACCCGCATTGGTAATGGCATTAAACAATGTAGACTTGCCGACATTCGGCAGTCCGACGATACCTAATTTCATCTGATGTACCTTCCTTTTATTATATCATGCGGCGGTTGTAGAGCTTGGCAAGACCGCCTTCGGAGGTTTCGCGGTAGCTGGCGTTGATGTGCTGCCCCGTCTCCTTCATCGTGCGCACGACCATGTCGAAGCTGATGTTTCTCGAGCCGCAGAGGAAGGAGGAGAGGTTGAACGCATCCATTGCGCGCTTGGCGGCGACGGCGTTGCGCTCGATGCAGGGGATCTGCACAAGTCCGCAGATGGGGTCGCAGGTCAGACCGAGTTGATGCTCCATGGCGACCTCGGCGGCGTATTCCGTCTCGGCAATGGACTTGTCCATGAGGGTGCAAAGGGCAGCTGCTGCCATGGAGCAGGCGGTGCCGATCTCTGCCTGACAGCCGCATTCCGCGCCGGAGATCGACGCGTTGCGCTTGACAAGGCTGCCGAACAGACCCGCCACGGCAAGTGCCTGCAATACCTTTTCGTCGGGGATGTCGTGCCGCTCCTGCATATACAGCAGGACTGCCGGCAGGACGCCTGCACTGCCGCAGGTCGGGGCGGTGACAATCGTGCCGTTGCCTGCGTTTTCCTCGGAGACAGCAAAGGCATAGGAGCAGACGATGCGCAGCTCGCGCACCTGCGGCAGCTCGTTTTCCTTCTCCTGCATGAACAGATGCCGCGCCTTGCGCATGACATTCAGACCGCCGGGGAGAACGCCCTCCGTATGCAGACCCAAGGCGACCGAGCGCTTCATTGCCCGCCAAATTTCCGCGAGGAAGTCCCAAATCTCAGGTCCCTCGTTCAACTCTACATATTCACTCAGCGAGATATAGCGCCATGCGCAAAACTGCTGAATCTCCGCAAAGGAGTTCTCGGGATAGACCTCCTCCGCTTCGGACTGCGGCTCTCCGTCCACGACGATATCACCGCCGCCGACAGAGAGCACGCGCAGGAAACCGACCTGCTCCTCGCCCTGATAGGCAAAGAAATCCATCGTGTTCGGGTGGGGGAGCTGCTCGGTTGTATAGTCGCAGAACACGATCTCCGTGCGTTCCTTACCCAGCACCTCCAAAAGTACGCGATCCGTGCCGTGCCCGCGTCCGGTCTTGCACAAGGAGCCGTATAGTGTCACGCGGTAACGTTCGGCATCCGGATAGCGCTGCAAAAACAGCTTTGCGGCGCGCTCGGGACCGATGGTATGCGAACTGGACGGGCCCTTGCCGATTTTGTAAACATCACGGATTGATTTCATCCGATTCACCTCTGTCTCTGTAGTCGATTACATTATAACAGGTTCTCGCGGAAATTACAATGACGGAAACTACTTTTTCCGCGTTGCCTCCAGCGATAGCTCGCCCGCGAGCTTAAAAAGCGCGTCGGAAAGCACGGTTTCCACGGGAATGTCCGTCAGCTCCGCGACACGCCGATAGAATTCCGCAACCACGGGATCGAGGGTAACGGTGAACTGCACCATAGGGCTGCCTCCTTCGGAGAAAACTTCGCACTCCATTTTATGCCGCCCCTTGACAAAGGTGTTATAATAACAATGAATCACTGCCGCCGCCGCGCGGGAAAGGAAGATATACAGAAATGGCGAAGGAAAAGAAGGTTGAGCAAATTACGGATATGGAGGTCGATTTTGCCCAGTGGTACACCGATGTGTGCAAAAAGGCGGAACTAATCGACTACTCCTCTATCAAAGGCATGTTCATTTACCGCCCCTACGGCTACGCGATCTGGGAGAATATCCAGAAGCTCTTGGACGCGGAGTTTAAGAAGACGGGCGCGGAGAATGTCTATATGCCCATGCTGATCCCGGAATCTCTGCTGCAAAAGGAAAAGGATCACGTCGAGGGCTTCGCGCCGGAGTGCGCGTGGGTCACAATGGGCGGCAACGATAAGTTGGAGGAGCGCTACTGCATCCGTCCGACCTCGGAGACGCTGTTTTGCGAGCACTACCGCGATATCATTCATTCGTGGCGTGACCTGCCGAAGATGTATAACCAGTGGTGCAGTGTTCTGCGTTGGGAGAAGACCAGCCGACCCTTCCTGCGCCACCGCGAGTTCCTGTGGCAGGAGGGGCATACCATGCACGCCACTGAAGCCGAGGCGCGCGAGGAGACCGAGCGGATGCTCAATGTCTACGCCGACTTCTGTGAAAACGTGCTTGCCATGCCCGTCACACGCGGCAAAAAGACCGATAAAGAGAAGTTCAACGGCGCGGAGGCGACCTATACCATTGAGTGCATGATGCACGACCGCAAGGCGCTGCAGGCGGGCACCTCCCACTATTTCGGCGACGGCTTCGCCAAGGCGTTCGACATTCACTACACCGATAAGAACAATCAGCAGGCGTTCCCGCATCAGACCTCGTGGGGCGTTTCCACCCGTCTGATCGGCGGCATTATCATGACCCACGGCGACAACAGCGGCTTAGTGCTGCCCCCGAAGATTGCGCCCGTGCAGCTCGTGGTCATCCCGATTGCGATGCACAAGGAGGGCGTTTTGGACAAGGCACGCGAGGTCGCAGAGCGCTTGAAAACTGCCGGCGTGCGCGTGAAGATTGACGAGAGCGAACAAAGCCCCGGCTGGAAGTTTGCCGAGTATGAGATGAAGGGCGTGCCGCTGCGTTTGGAGCTGGGACCGAAGGATATCGAGAACAACCAGTGCGTCCTTGTCCGCCGCGACAACGGCGAAAAGACCTTTGTCAGCCTTGACGAGCTGGAGACGAAAGCGGCGGAGCTTTTGGACGCCGTGCATCAGGGCATGTTCGAAAAGGCGAAGAAGAACCTGACCGAGCATATCTATGATGCCGAGACGCTCGAGGAGGCAAAACGCTTGCAGCAGGAGCACGGCGGCTTTATCCGCACGATGTGGTGCGGCGACGAGGCTTGCGAGAACCGCATGAAGGAAGAAGCGGGGATGTCCAGCCGCTGTATGCCCTTTGCCCAGGAGAAGCTCGGAGACAAGTGCGCGATTTGCGGCAGGGAAGCAAAGACCATGATCTATTGGGGCGTGGCATATTAAAGAATCAACAAGGGAGACGCTTTTCATGAAGCGTCTCCCTTATCAGTTGACCGGCTGGGCTGTTCCATCGCAATGGCGAGGCACAGCAGGGCAGCCATGATGCACAGCACCGATGCCTCGGGCGGAAACTCCGAAAGCGGCGTGCGCTCGGCGGCAAAGAACAGCTCGTTGACATCCATTGCCCCATGGACGAGCAGCGGCAGACCGAACAGGGGATAGAGCAGACACTTGATCCGCAGAATGTCGCAGAAGGTTAAACAGGTCAGCACCAGCACGGTCGTATACAGCACGCAGCACAGCACTGTGTGCAGCGGCGAGGCAAAGGTGAACGCCTTGAGGATGAAAAACGCCACGCCGCCGACAACGGGGATGCACAGCGGGGCAAGCGTCCGTTTACCCCACAGGAGCAGGAAAGCGATAAACAGCACGGCGGAGAGCAGAGGTAAGTACAGATAGAGCCATTGCTCCGTGCAGGAGAGGTCTTTTTGCGGATAATAAATCAGCCGCAGCACAGCGGAAAGTGCCATCAGCAGCATAGAAGCAACGGCAAAACCGTTGTTCGGTTTGACGGTACATTTCGTTGGAAGCACCACCTTTCATGGAACAGTGAATGTACGCCGGGGACATGTCACCCTAAGACCGGGAAGCGGCAGAAGGTACGGGGGATAGGGTTGTATGCAGTTGACAGTTCCTGCGTGAGATTGCCACGGCGCAAGCGCCTCGCAATGACACGGAAAGGCTGACCCAACTGTCATTGTCATGAAACTCCCTGCCCTACGATGATTATATCATGGGTTGGAATCCTTGTAAAGCAAAGAAAACCGCAGACAAGGGTCGCTTGTCTGCGGAATCCATATAATATAGAGGGGAAAATGAAAAAGAGAATCATCAAGTACACTTATATCCTACCCGAGAATTGTTAAAATTATAACCCAAAAGAAATTAAGTTTGTATTAAGTTGCGTAAAAATTTTCAAAGGCGGGCGGTCGTTTTTTGGCGGGGCGTGTCAAAATGAGGCGATGAACCATACGATGGTATGGGAGGGGTTGCTTCAATGTATGACGATTATTTTACCTTCCGCTCTGTGACGACGGCAATGCGAGGCAGCCGCATCCTCGAGGCAATGGGAATCCAGAGCCTTACCGTTCGCACGCCGAAGCAATTGCAGCAGCAGGGCTGCGGCTACAGCCTTCGGGTGCGGGGTGACGCTGCGGCGCGCGCAAAGCAGGCGCTCGAGCAGGCGGAAATCCAATACAGCCGCATCTACCGCAAGGACGAGAGCGGACAATGGCGGGAGGTGACGGAATGATCTATTTTGACAGCGCGGCGACCACACTGCAAAAGCCGCCGCGCGTCGCCCGCGCCGTGCAGGAGGCAATGCGCCGCTGCGCGAGTGTCGGACGCGGCGGCTATGGGGCGGCGGAAGCGGCGGCGCAGACCGTTTTTGACTGCCGCACCCTTGCAGCGAAACTGTTCGGCGCGACGGAGGAGCAGGTAGTCTTTACGATGAACGCCACCCATGGACTGAATCTCGCCATTGAAACGCTTGTGCCGGAGGGCGGGCGTGTGGTGATCTCAGGCTTTGAGCATAACGCCGTAACGCGCCCGTTGTATGCGAAAAAAGCACAAGTGACGGTGGCGGGAACGCGTCTGTTTTCTCAGGCGGATGCCCTTGCTGCCTTTGACGACGCGCTTCGGCAAAAGCCGCAGGCGGCAATCTGCACGCAGGTGTCAAATGTCTTCGGTTATATCCTGCCGCTGACGCAGATCGCCGCGCTGTGCAGGCAGTATGCCGTCCCGCTGATTATTGACGCCTCACAGGGGGCAGGGCTTCTGCCCATCTCTCTTGCGCAGACCGGGGCGCGTTTCATCGCCATGCCCGGGCACAAGGGGCTGTACGGCCCGCAGGGGACGGGAATTCTGCTGTGTGCAGACGGCGGACAGCCGCTCCTGTTCGGCGGCACGGGCAGCAATTCCGCCGAGCAGGCAATGCCGGATTTCCTTCCCGACCGCTTGGAGGCAGGAACGCACAATGTCTGCGGCATTGCGGGGCTGGCGGAGGGACTGCGGTTTGTCCGCGCAAAAACGCCGCAGGCAATCTTGCGGCATGAGCAGCGATTGTTACGGCAATTGACCGCGGAGCTGCGCGCGGTTCCGCAATTGCGCCTTTACACGGGGGAAAACCAGAGCGGCGTACTCTCCTTCAACGTCGAAAATACCGACTGTGAGGAGGCTGCGGCACGCTTGAGCAAATACGGCGTCGCCGTCCGCGCCGGGCTGCATTGCGCGCCGCTGGCGCATGAGAGCGCGGGCACAAAGGAAAGCGGCACGGTGCGTGCAAGCTTTTCTGCATTTAATACGACACAAGAGGCAAGAGAATTTGCACACCTGTGTAAAAAACTCTTCGGCACGACCGAAAAAGCAAAGTTTCCTACTTGCTATTGGAGCGAAAATCGGATATAATCATTGAAATAAAGTATAAGCGGAGTTTTGCTTATGGAAGCTATATTCGATTTTTTCAAGGATTTCACAGCTATGCTGCCCACGATTAAAATCATGGACATCATTGATATTCTGGTAGTTGCGTTTATTATCTACGGCATCATCACAATGATCCAGACCACGGGCGCGGCGCGTATTGCCAAGAGTATCGTGATCATCTTGGTGTTGACGGTTGTGACCCAACTGCTCAATATGTACCTGATGAATTACCTGCTCGACAAGATCTTGGAGATTGGTCTGATTGCGTTGGTTATTATGTTCCAACCGGAGCTGCGCCGAATGCTGGAAAAGATCGGCGGAAAGTCTCTGCGCGAGGTGATCTCCATGAAGGAGGAGCAGCGGGAGATTGACCGTGTGATTGCCCAGACGGTCTCCGCCTGTGAGACGATGTCCAAGGAGCGCACGGGCGTGCTGATTGTGTTCGAGCGGGATACCTCGCTGATGGAGTATCAGAAGTCCGGCACGGTGATTGATGCGCAGGTCTCTTCCGAGCTGCTGCGCAACATCTTCTTCACAAAGGCAGCGCTGCACGACGGCGCAGTGATCATTCGAAACGAAAGAATCGCGGCGGCGGGATGCGTCCTGCCGCTGACCCAGAACCGCAACATCAGCAGCGACCTCGGCACGCGGCATCGCGCTGCCATCGGCATGAGCGAAGTCTCCGACGCGGTGGTCGTGATTGTCTCGGAGGAAACGGGGACCATTTCCGTTGCCGTCGGCGGGATGCTGAAACGCCACTTAGCGCCGCAGACACTGGAAAAGCTGCTGCTGAATGAGCTTGCGCCCAAGACCGATGAGAAAACATGGAACCCCGTGAAGCTTCTGCGGAAAAAACGCAGAGAAAAGGATGGTAAGGATGCAGAAACATAAGATACTTTCTTTCCTGCTGGCGCTGCTGGTGTCCATCGGTCTGTGGTTCTATGCCGTCACGGTGGTCAACCCCAACGATACCGCACGGATCTCGGATATCAAGGTACGTATCGTCGGCACGGGCGAGCTGACAAGCAATAATCTGATGCTGACAGGCGGCGAGGGGCAGACGGTGACCGTTGAGATCTCCGGCAGGCGTTCCGACCTCAAGGAGCTGAACAGCTCGTCTTTGGAAGCCATCGCGGATGTGGGCAACATCGACCGCCCGGGGGAATATGAGGTGAGCTGGACGCTCGATCCACCTTCCACCGTGGCTTCGGGCGATATCAGTCTCGTCGGCGCAAGCTCCAATAAAATCAAGGTAAAGGTGAGCGAATATAAGGAACGCCCGGAGATCCCCATAACGGTGGAATATGTGGGCGAGCTTGCCTCCGGCTATGTTCGCGACCCCGCAACCCTGAGCACCGAAACCCTTGCGGTCAGCGGCCCCGCCGAAGAGGTCGGGAAGATTGACCATGCGATTGTGACGGTGGACTTGACGGACGCGACGAAGAATATCAGCGAGGACATGGAATACCGCTTCGTTGACAAGGAGGGCGAGGAGCTTTCCCTGAGCGAATATGTCACGGTTTCTATGCCGACCGTGCGCGTGAATGTGCCGGTCTTGGCGTACAAGCAGGTGAATTTGAAGGTCAAGCTGATTGCCGGCGGCGGTGCGACGGAGGAGGATGTGACCTGCACCATCGACCCGCCCACCATTGGCGTGACCGGTTCCGAGGAAGTACTGCGCGATTTGGAGGAGATCGAGATTCTTGAAATTGATCTCGGAAAGATCGTCGGCGCAAAGACATGGACCATCACGCCCGATTTGCCTACGGGTGTGACGAACCGTGCCACCGATTCTACCGTCAAGATCCTGCTGCGCTTCAACGGGCTGACCACAAAGAGTTTTACCGTCCCCTGCGCGGATATCACCCGCCTGAATGACGATGAAACAATGGGCTTCGGCGAGCAGAGCGTTGTCATCCAAGTGCGGGGCAGATCGGAGGCGGTCAATGCGTTGAAAACAGAGGACATCAGAATCACTGCAGATATGAAAAACGACTATGACCCGACGACTAAAACCCTGACCTTGCAGGTCTCTCTGCCCGCAACGACTACGGCGGGTGTAATCGGCGGGCCTTATACGGTGCAGATCATTGAGGTTGTACCGGAGACGGGAGACTGACGATGCGCACCAAGGCAACGGTCGATACGCTTCTGCCTGACGGACGGGCGGAGGTGCTGATTGCCCGCAAGAGTGCGTGCAGCGGTGACTGCCACAAATGCGGCGGCTGCGGCGCGGTGGAGCAGACGCTCCGTGTCGCTGCGGAAAATCCCATGAACGCAAAGCGCGGCGACATTGTATGGCTCGAATCCGAGAGCCGCACGGTGCTGCTCTCGGCGGCGCTGCTGTATCTGCTGCCGTTGCTGCTGTTTCTGAGCGGTTATCTCGCCGCTTATACGCTTGGCGGGTGGTCGGCGGCAATCGGTGCCGGCGGCTTTGTCCTCGGACTGCTTCCTGCCGTAGCGTACGACCGCAGGCTGAAGAAGCGTCCGCCTGCTTATACGATCATTGGATTTGTGAAATAATCATGTTTGGATATGTATTACCCCGCAGAGACCTGCTCTCGGAGCAGGGAAAAACGCGCTATCGGGCAGCATATTGCGGCCTTTGCCGGAGTCTCAAGGAGCATTACGGCTTCCGCGCCCGATTCCTGGTCAATTATGATATGACCTTTCTATACTTTGTCCTGCACGACGGCGAGGGAGCACAAACGGAGCGCTGCTGCTGCCCCGCAAGACCGTTTTGCAAAAAGGACTGCCTGCCGGACGGCGGGGAGATGACCTACGCGGCGGATCTCTCGGTTCTGTTAAGTGTTTGGAAGCTCCGCGACGCGGCGCGGGACGGGAGGTATTTCCGTAAGCTTGCCGCAAAAGCTGCGTTGCGTCTGTACCGCAAGGCATATCAAAAGGCAAGGGACCGCCGCCCTGCGGAGAATGCCGTATTTGCCGAACAGCTTTCGCGGCTGCAAGCCTTAGAGGATGCGCATTGCGCGAGCATTGACCGCGCGGCGGACGCCTTTGCCGCCCTCCTGCGGGCGTGCGCGGCATATCGGACGGAGGAGGGAGAGCGCAGAGTAACGGAGCTTTTGCTTTATCATGTGGGGCGCTTTCTCTACCTGACCGACGCGCTGGAGGATCTGCCGAAGGACGAGCGCAGCGGAAGCTATAATCCCCTGCGATACCGCTTCGAATTACAGAAAGGCAGGCTTTCGGAGCGGGACAAGCAGCGTCTCATGGATACTGTGGATGCCTCCATCAGCATGGCGGCATCCGCGCTGGAGCTTCTGCCTGCCTCTGCCGATGACGAGATTAGAAAGAACATCATTTATTACGGACTGCCTGCGGTGCTGCACAGTGTTGCCGCCGGTACTTTCCGAAAGAAGAAGCGAGGAAAGAAACAATGAAAGACCCCTATGAGGTCTTGGGCGTGCCGCACGGCGCTTCCGAGGACGAAATTAAAAAAGCCTACCGCGATTTGGCGAGAAAATATCATCCCGACAACTATGCCAATAACCCCTTGGCGGATCTTGCGCAGGAAAAAATGAAGGAGATCAACGAGGCGTATGATACCCTAATGAAGGGCGGCAGCACTTCCGCTTCCTCCGCTTCCGCAAGCTACCAAGGGCAGTCCTCCGCAGGGGAGCTGAACGAGGTGCGCGAGCTGATTCGACAGGGCAGACTCGACGCCGCAGAGGCAAGGTTAGACGGGATTGCGATTCATAACGCCGAGTGGTACTATCTGCGCGGCGTGATTGCCCAGCGGCGGGGCTGGATGGACGAGGCGGCGCAGAATTTCCGCATCGCCTGCAATATGGACCCGGGAAATTACGAATACCGCAACGCAGCGAATGCGGCCTCCGGCGGCGGCGCGTATACCTACCGACAGCAGGAATACGGCTCAAGTCAGAGTGACGACCTTTGCGGGCTTTGCAGCACGCTGATGTGCCTGAACTGCCTGTGCGATTGCTGCCGTTAAAAGGAGGAAACTGTTTTGATCCATAGTATGACGGGCTACGGGCGCGCCGTTCGAACGCTAAACGGACGCGAGATCACCGTAGAACTGCGTTCCGTGAACAATCGCTTTTTGGATTGCAGCGTGAAGCTGCCGCGCGCCTTCTCCTATGCGGAGGAGGCGGTCAAGCAGACGGTAAAAGCAAGCGTTGCGCGCGGCAAGGTCGATGTGTTTGTCGGCGTGAATGCCACGGCGGAGGAAAATGTCTGCGTATCGCTCAACCGTCCCGTGTTGGAGGGCTATCTGAACGCGCTGCGTACCGTCGTCACAGATTACGGCGTGCGCGACGATATCAGCGCAATGTCCCTCTCCCGCCTGCCGGAGATTTTCGTTGTGGAAAAACCGGAGGAGGACGAGGAGCGCAATACGGCGGATATCGTTTCTGTTGCCGAGGAGGCGCTTGCCGCCTATAACGCCATGCGCGAGCGGGAGGGTGCGGCGCTTGCCGCCGATGTCCGTGCCCACGCGGCGGTGATTTTGTCCTTCGTGGAGAAGGTGGAGCAGCGAAGCCCCGTCACGCTGCGGGAATATCGCACCCGTTTGGAGAATAAGCTCAGAGAGGTGCTGGAAAACAAGTCGATTGACGAAAGCCGCATCGTGACCGAGGCGGCGCTGTTTGCCGACAAGATTGCAGTGGATGAGGAGACCGTCCGCCTGCGCAGCCATCTGAGCCAATTGGAAGCGCTGCTTTCCGAAGGCGGCGCCATCGGCAGAAAGCTCGATTTCCTTCTGCAGGAGATGAACCGCGAGGCGAACACGATCGGCTCTAAGGGCAATGATCTCGAGCAGGCGCGCAATGTGGTGGAAATCAAGGCGGAGCTGGAAAAGATTCGCGAACAGATTCAAAATATCGAGTGACCGCTATGAAATTGATCAATATCGGATTCGGCAATATGGTCTCCGCCGAGCGCCTTTTGAGCGTGGTCAGCCCCGATTCCGCGCCCGTGAAACGGCTGGTGCAGGAGGCAAAGGAGCGCGCCATGCTGATTGACGCCAGCTTCGGCAGAAAGACCCGCGCTGTGCTGATTATGGACACCGACCATGTCATCCTCTCGGCAATCACGCCGGAGGCGATTGCGCGGCGCTTACAGGCGAAAAACGGCGAGGAATTCAGCGAGGAGGAAGAACAGTGACACAGGGAAGAATTATTATTGTATCGGGTCCCTCAGGTGTTGGAAAGGGAACCATTTTGGCGGAGGTAAAGCAGCGAGATCCGTCCCTAAACATTTCCGTCTCAGCGACGACCAGAGCCATGCGTCCGCGCGACGTTGAGGGTGTAAACTATTATTTTATGGATAATGCGCGCTTTGAGCAGATGATCGAAAACGACGAGCTGTTCGAGCACGCCTATTATGCGGGCAACTATTACGGCACACCGCGCAGTGAGATTGACGGACCGTTGGCACGAAATGAGAATGTTGTCCTGGAAATTGATGTGCAGGGTGCGCTGCAAGTTATGAAGCGTTTCCCTGATGCAATTTCGATTTTTATCGCGCCGCCTTCCCTTGAAGAGCTGCGCAGACGCTTAAATGGACGGGGTGACACCGATCCTGAGGTTGCCGACCTGCGTTTGCACATCGCTTTGCAGGAATGTGCCCGCGCTGAGCATTATCAATACATCATTATCAACGATTCCGTAGTGCATGCGGCGGACGAGTTCTGCGCAATCCTGTCCGCAGAAGCCTGCCGCCCGCCTTACCGGAAGATTCAACTGAAGGAGGAAATATAATATGTTATATCCCGCAATGTCTGAGCTGCTGAAGCATATCGACAGCCGCTATCTGATGGTCAATGTGGTCGCGCGCCGCGCGCGTCAAATCTCGATTGAATCCGAGACCTTCCACGAGCCGCTGCCGGAGAAGCCCGTCACCCTCGCGATCCAAGAGGTTGCAGAGGGCAAGCTTGTCGCGTCGATCAAGGACTAACAAACACG
Source organism: Faecousia sp. (assembly GCA_051892295.1). Taxonomy (GTDB): domain Bacteria; phylum Bacillota; class Clostridia; order Oscillospirales; family Oscillospiraceae; genus JAZOXB01. The sequence goes on from JBJFGB010000083.1 coordinate 27,520, forward strand.
GGCGGGCGTTTATGCCGCCCATAACCGGGAGGAGGGCTGACGATGATTGCAAAAATTGCCGTTTCCGCTGCGATCTATGCCATCGACAAGCCCTATGACTACCGCGTGCCCGACGGCTTGCACGTTTCGGTCGGTCTGCGGGTCAGCGTCCCCTTCGGGCGAGCCAACAAGCGCTGCGAGGGCATCGTGTTGGCGCTGACGCAGGGAGACGAGAGCAAGCTGAAGCCTGTTTTGGAAGCGCTGGAGGAGCAGCCGCTGCTGGACGAGCGGATGCTGCACACTGCGGCGTTTCTGCGCGAACGGTACTTTTGCACCTTCTACGACGCGGTCAAGGCGATTCTGCCCGCAGGGGTCTGGTTTCAGGAAAAGGAACGCTACGAGATCATCAATGCGGACTGGGAGCGCGCGATTACGCGGCAGCCGATTGCAAAAAGCGTGATGCAGACCCTTGCCGATCTCGGCGGCAGCGCGGATATCACCCTGCTGCGCAAGCAGTATGACGAGGAGCCGCTGCGCAAAGCCCTGCGCTATCTTCTGAAAAAGAAGCTTCTGTGCTGCCACAGCGACCGCAGCCGACGCGTCAAGGACAAGACCGAGCGCATCGCGCTGCTGACGGTATCCTCCGAGGAGGCGCTGCAATATGCCGCCTCGAAGCAGCGCACCGCGCCGCTGCAAACGGCGGTGCTGGAGCTGATGGTGACGCTGGGCGAGTGCGCGACGAAGGAGCTTTGCTATTTTACCGGCGCGACGGGTGCCACGCTGCGGCGCTTGGAGCAGCTTGGGTATCTGTCCTTTTTAGAGGAGGAGCGCCTGCGCCTGCCGGAGCTGCCTGCTGCCGCCCCGCAAGCGCCGCCGATTCTAAATGAAGAGCAGCAGCGCGCCTTTGACGGCTTGGTCGGGCAGAGCGCGCTGGAAAAGCCCGGCGTTGCGCTGCTTTACGGCGTGACCGGCAGCGGAAAGACCTCGGTCTATATCCGCCTGATCTATGATTGTTTCGCGCGTGACCGTACCGCCATCCTGCTGGTGCCCGAGATTTCGCTTACGCCGCAGCTTTTGGCGCTGTTTGCCGCCCACTTCGGAGACGGCGTTGCGGTGCTGCACAGCGGACTGCGGATTACGGAGCGCTACGACGCTTGGAAACGCATCCGCAGCGGAGATGCGAGGGTTGTTCTCGGCACGCGCTCCGCCGTTTTTGCCCCTGCGCAAAATTTGGGACTCATCATCGTCGATGAGGAGCAGGAGCACACCTATAAATCCGAAAATTCGCCCCGTTATCACGCGCGGGAGGTGGCAATCTACCGCGGCGCGCAGGAAAACGCGCTGGTGCTGTTAGGCTCCGCCACGCCGTCCGTCGAGACGATGTACCGCGCAAAGAACGGGAGCTATTGTCTATATACCCTCCGTAACCGCTATAACCGCATGGCACTGCCGCCGGTGGAGATCGTGGATATGAAGCGGGAATTGAAGGAGGGAAACCCCACCGCGCTCAGCGAGCCTTTGCTGCTTGCGCTGCGGGAGAATCAGGAAAAAGGACAGCAGTCCATTCTGTTTTTGAATCGCCGCGGCACGAGCCGCATGGTTGCCTGCGTAGACTGCGGATATGTGCCCGCGTGTCCCGCCTGTACGGTCAATTTGACCTATCACCACGCCAATGGGCGGCTGATGTGCCACTATTGCGGGCACTCCGAGCCGATGCCGAAACGCTGCCCGGTCTGCGGCGGACATTTGAAGCAGATCGGCTTCGGCACGCAGAAGGTGCAGGAGCAGCTTGCGGCGCTTTTGCCCCGGAGCGAGGTGCTGCGCATGGACGCGGACACGGTCTCCGCCGTCAATACGCACGAAAAGCTTTTGCACCGTTTTGCGGAGGATAGGATACCCATCCTCCTCGGCACGCAGATGGTTACAAAGGGGCTGAATTTTGAAAATGTCACGCTGGTCGGCGTGCTCGACGCGGATATGTCCCTCTATGTCGGCAGCTACCGCGCCGCAGAGACGACCTTCAGCATGATCACGCAGGTTGTCGGACGCGCGGGGCGCGGTCAGACAGGCGGACGCGCTTTGATTCAGACGATGACACCCCAAAACCAAGTGATTGAGCTTGCCGCAAGGCAGGATTACGATACCTTTTACCGGCAGGAGCTGCCCTTGCGGGAGCTGCGCGGCTGCCCGCCCTTCCGCGACCTGATTACCGTGACCTTTCACGGGCGGGTTGAGGAGCAGACATGGCAGACGGCGCAGCGCTTTGCCGTTGCGCTGCGGGCGCAGCTTCAGTCCGAGTTCTACCGCACGGAGCAGGTCGATTTACTCGGGCCTGCGCCTGCGCAGGTGGCGAGAATCAACTACCACTATCGCTGCCGCCTGACGTTAAGCTGCCGCAATACGCGCACGCTTCGTCAGCTTGTGGCACATTTGGTGCGCGAATTTGCAAAGAAAACGCGGGAGGTCGGTCTGTATGCCGACATCAACGGCGTGGAATAGGAGAGTATTATGGCACTGAGAAATATTTTGACGGCGGAGGAGCCTGCGCTGCACAAGGTTTGCAGACCCGTGACGAAATTTGACGATAAGCTGCATACGCTTTTGGACGATATGAACGAGACGCTCCTGGAGGCCTGCGGTGTGGGACTTGCCGCGCCGCAGGTGGGCATTCTGCGCCGTGTGGTCGTCATTGATACGGGAGAGGAAATCGTCGAGCTGGTCAATCCGGAGATTGTCGAGACAAGCGGCGAGCAGGACGGCATGGAGGGCTGCCTCAGCGTGCCCGGCGAGTATTGGCTTGTCAAGCGCCCGAATTATGCCAAGGTTCGCGCGCAGGATCGTGACGGCAACTGGTTCGAGATGGAGGGCGAGGAGCTGATTGCGCGCTGCATTTGCCACGAGTGCGACCATTTGGACGGTCACATCTATACCGAAATCGCCTACCGCAAGCTGACGGACGAGGAGATTGATGCAATACAGTCGGGGCAGGAGGAAGCATGAGAATCGTATTCATGGGCACGCCGGATATTGCGGCAACCTGTCTGAAGCGCTTGCTTGCGGACACCTTCGAGATTGTCGGGGTGTATACAAAGCCCGACATGCCGAAGAACCGCGGCATGAAGCTGGAAATGTCCGAGGTAAAGAAGGTTGCCCTTGCGGCGGAGCTGCCCGTTTTTCAGCCGACGACCTTCAAGGACGACGCGGTCGTGGAGGAGCTGCGCGCGTTGCAGCCGGATGTGATTGCCGTTGTCGCTTACGGTAAAATTCTGCCGCAGCGGGTGCTGGACATTCCGCGTCTCGGCTGCGTGAATATCCACGCGAGTATCCTTCCGGAGCTGCGCGGCTCCGGTCCCGTCCAATGGGCGATTTTGAACGGCAAGGACGAGACAGGCGTGACCGCGATGTATATGGCGGCGGAGATGGACGCGGGCGATATCATCGAGATTCGCAAGACACCCATTGCGCCGTACGAGAATGCCCAAAGCCTGCTGGATCGGCTTGCCGAGATCGGCAGCGGTCTGCTGTGCGACACCCTGCGCAGCATTGAGGCGGGTACGGCGACACGCACCCCGCAGGAGCAGGAAAAGGTGACCTTCGCGCCGATGCTGACAAAGGCGCTGTGCCCGATTGACTGGACGCGCCCAATCCGTGAGATCATCGACCATGTGCGTGGGCTCGACCCGTGGCCCGTGGCGACCACCGAGCTTGCGGGGAAGCGCTTCAAGATCTACGCCGTTCGCCCGACGGAGAAGAAGACCGAACAAGCCCCGGGAACGCTCTTGGCGCTCACCAAACAGGGCTTAGAGATTGCCTGCGGCGGCGGGGATGTGGCTGTGATTACCTGCCTGCAAGCCGACGGCGGCAAAAAAATGCCCGCGCCGGACTATTTCCGCGGGCATCCGATTGCATTATAATATGGCGGCAACTGCGAGAGATGCCGCGCTGCTTGCCCTAATCGACTGCCGCAAGGGCGGCGCATGGGCTGACGGCGCGCTGAAAGAGCGGCTTCGCGAGTTAGAACGACGCGAGGCGGCGCTGGCAAGCAGGCTTTGCTACGGCGTGCTGCAAAACAGGCTTCTGCTGGATTACCATATTGACGCATTCGCGCGGGGAAAATTGCAGCCCGTGGTGCGCGATATCCTGCGCCTTGCGGTGTATCAGCTGGAATTTACCGATAAAATCCCTGCCTCCGCCGCCGTGAACGAGGCGGTGGAGCAGACCAAACGCTTTGCCAACCCTACCGCTGCGCGGCTGGTCAACGGCGTTCTGCGCGCGATTCTGCGGGCGCAGCCGTTGGAGCTGCCCGCCGATCCCGCAATCCGCTACAGCCATCCGCAGGCGCTTGCCGCACTGTTCGTGCAGGAATTCGGGCTGGAGAAGGCGGAGCGGCTGATGCGAAGCGACAACGAAACGCCGGATACGGTGCTGCAGGTCAATACCCTCATAGCGGACACTGCGCAGCTGCGGGATGCCCTGCTGGAAGCCGGCGCGCAGGTCAAGCCGCACCCGTATCTTCCCGACTGCCTGATTGTCAGCGCTACGGGAAATATAGAGCAGCTGTCTGCCTACCGGGAGGGGCTGTTTTACGCGCAGGATACCGCGGCAAATTTAGCCGTGCGTGCTGCCGGGCTGCAGCCGGGCATGTGCGTGCTCGATTGCTGCGCCGCCCCCGGCGGCAAGAGCTTTGCCGCTGCCATGGCGATGCAAAATCGAGGTACGCTGATTTCCTGCGACATTCATCCGCATAAGCTGAAGCTAATCGAAAACGGCGCGGCGCGGCTCGGTATTTCCATTCTGCAAACGCGTCTGCAAAATGCCGCAGAGCGGGTTCCCGAATGGCGTGAAGCAATGGACGCGGTGCTGGCGGACGTGCCCTGCTCGGGACTCGGCGTGATTCGCAAAAAGCCGGATATCCGCTATAAGCCGCTTGCGGAAACGGAGCGGCTGCCCTCATTGCAAGGCGCAATCTTAGGGCAGCAGGCGGAATATGTCAGACGCGGCGGCGTGCTGCTTTACAGCACCTGCACCGTTTTGCGGCGGGAGAACGAAGCGGTCGCGGAGGCGTTTTTGCGGACGCACCCCGACTTTACCGCCGAGACGGTGGAATTTCCCGCAAATTCCGGCATCCTGTCCGGCGGGATGACGACCCTTTTGCCGTGCGATCACGGCACGGACGGATTCTTTATCTGTAAATTCAGGAGGAAGCCTTGAAGGACATCAAATCCATGACCCTTGCCGAGCTGACGGAGGAGTTTACCGCAGTCCTTGGCGAGCCGAAATTCCGCGCGGAGCAGGTCTATACCTGGCTGCATCGCGGCGCGCGGAGCTTTGACGAGATGACAAATCTTTCGAAGTCCCTGCGGGAAAAGCTGACGCAGAATTACGCGCTGCCGTATCCCACCGCAGCCCGCCGCTTGGAATCCAAAAAGGATGGAACGATAAAGTATCTTTGGCGTCTAACGGACGGAAACTGTGTGGAAAGCGTCCTCATGCGGTATCATCACGGCAACACCGTCTGCATCTCCTCGGAGGTCGGCTGCCCGATGGGCTGCGCGTTCTGCGCCTCCACCTTGGGCGGTTTGGTGCGGCGGCTGACACCGTCGGAAATGCTCGATCAGGTGCTATTTACGCAGTTGGACTCCGGGCTTCCAATCTCCAATATCGTCCTTATGGGCATCGGCGAGCCGCTGGATAACTATGACACCGTGCTGCGCTTTTTACACCTGGTCAATTCGCCGGAGGGCATGCATATCGGCATGCGCCATATCAGCCTCTCGACCTGCGGCATTGTGGACAAGATCGACCGTTTGGCGGAGGAAAATTTGCAACTGACGCTCTCCGTCTCGCTGCACGCGCCGACCGACGAGGTGCGCAGCAGCATCATGCCCATTAACCGAAAATATCCCGTAGATGTCCTGCTTGCCGCTTGCAAGCGGTATTTTGAAAAAACAGGCAGACGCATCTCGTTTGAATACGCCATGATCCGCGATGTCAACGATACACCGCAAATGGCGCAGATCCTTATCAAAAAACTGCGCGGGATCGCCGCGCATGTGAATTTAATCCCGCTCAACGATGTGGCGGAAAGCCCGCTGAAGCCCAGCCTGCCGGAGACGGTGCGCGCGTTTCAGCAGGCGTTGGAGCAGCACGGCATTCCCGCGACGGTGCGGAGAACGCTCGGCAGCGATATTAACGCCTCCTGCGGGCAGCTCCGCCGCAACTTTGAACGGGAGAACGGAAGGAAGTGAGGTTGATGGAGGTCTGGGGACTGACTGATACCGGCAATGTAAGGGAGCAAAATCAGGACGCCTACCGCATTGAACGGCTCAACGAAAACGCGCTGTTGGCTGTCGTCTGCGACGGCATGGGCGGCGCCCGTTCGGGCAATGTGGCAAGCCGCCTTGCCAGCGAGGTGTTCTCCGAGGAGGTGAAACGCTCCTTTTCGGCGGAGCATACGCCGCAGGAGGCGGAGCGGATGCTGCGCAGTGCGGCATCACTGGCGAATATCGCGGTCTTTGAGCAGTCGCAGCTCAGCGAAGAATACAGCGGTATGGGCACGACGCTTGTCGCGGCGCTGGTCTATGAAAAGGCGGCGCTTGTGCTCAATATCGGAGACAGCCGCGCCTACCTCATCAATGCTGACGGTGTGACCTGTGTCACGACGGATCATTCCGTAGTGGAGCTGATGGTGCAGCGGGGCGAGCTGACATCGGAGCAGGCAAAAAACCATCCGAGCAAAAATCTGATTACCCGCGCCGTAGGCACGGGAAAGCAGGTCTTTGCCGATGTGTTCCGTGTTTCTGCCGTCAAGGGGGATTGCTTCCTGCTCTGCACGGACGGACTGTCCAATTTGATGGCGGATCAGGAGATTCTCTTTGAGGTAGTCCACGGCGCGCGCAAGGACGACTGCTGCCAGCGCCTGCTGGAGATTGCGAAGGAGCGAGGCGCGCCGGACAACGTGACCTCGGTCTTGATTGCACTGTGAGATACATTACACTTCGGCACCCGTTCGCCGTTTGGAGCGGGTCCGCGTACGCGGAATAGGGAGTTGCCATGGAGAACTACATAGGAAGATTGCTGGACAGCCGCTATGAGATCCTCGATGTGATTGGTACGGGCGGCATGGCTGTGGTATATCGTGCGCTGGATCATCGTCTGAACCGTCTGGTTGCGGTAAAAATTCTGAAGGATGAGCTTTCGCGGAATCAGGAATTCCGCCGCCGCTTCCATGCCGAGTCGCAGGCAGTCGCTATGCTGTCGCATCCGAATATTGTGAGCGTCTACGATGTTTCCAGATCGGGGGATGCGGACTATATCGTCATGGAGCTGATTGAGGGAATCACGCTCAAGCAGTATTTGGAGAAGAAAATCAATCTGAACTGGCGCGAGACGCTGCATTTTTCCATGCAGATTGCTAAAGCGCTGGAGCATGCGCACAGCCGCGGCATCGTCCACCGCGATATCAAGCCGCACAATATCATGATTCTCAAGGACGGCAGTATTAAGGTCGCGGACTTCGGCATTGCGCGCGTCGGCTCCGCGCAGAACACGCTCACGCGCGAGGCGCTGGGTTCGGTGCATTATATCTCGCCGGAGCAGGCGAAGGGCGCGCGGGTAGATAACCGCAGCGACCTGTATTCCCTCGGCGTCGTGATGTATGAGATGCTCACGGGACGCACGCCCTATGACGGCGAGACACCCGTCTCGGTCGCCATTCAGCATATCAACGGCAACGCACGCCGCCCGAGTGAACTGATGTCAGGTATTCCCCTCGGCTTGGAGCAGATTGTCATGCGGGCGATGAGCGCGAACGCGGATGAACGCTACGGCTCCGCCACGGAGATGCTGCATGATATGGAGGAGTTCCGCAAGAATCCTGCCATGACCTTCTATGGCGGCATGGCTGCTGCGGAGACACCCAAGCCCGCCTCACAGAAACCGGGCATGACCCGCACCGAGGCGGAGCGCTATGCGGCGGCGCGGGCGGCAAAGAATCCTGACGGCAGAACGCCGGAGGAGCGCCGTGCCGAGCGGGCAAGACGGGAAAAAGAGCTTGCCGAGCAGAAACGCCGCAGGAACATCACCATTGCCATCGTTGCGGCAGCGGCGGTGTTTGTGATCCTGCTCGTCGTCCTGATTGTCAACCTGGTTGGCGGCGGCTCGGAGGACCCGAAGGACAGTGAATCTACCTCCGATGTGGAAAACGGCGAGGTAGAAGTGGAAAACTTCATCGGTATGCGGTTAGAGGATATTGACCCCGATGACTATCCTGATCTGATCGTCGATGTCAGAAATGTCAAGTCGGACTACAGCGACGAATATGAAGAGGGCTATGTCATGGCGCAAAGCCCCAAGGCGGGCGACATGGTCAAGCGCGGGCGCACCGTCACGCTGACCGTCAGCAAGGGCGTCGAGGAAAAGGAAATGCCGCGTCTTGAAAACGAGACGGAGACCAATGCCATGAAAACGCTGGAGGCACTGAACCTTGGCTTGAAGATTGTCATTAAGGACGAGAACAGCAGCGATGTCAAGCAGGGCAGTGTTGTGCGCACCGAGCCGGATGCGGGAGAGAAGCTCCAGAAGGGGCAGGAGGTCATCCTTTATATCAGTCTCGGACAGAATAAAATGCCCGACCTGAAGAATGATACCCGCAGCAATGCGGAAACCCGTCTGCGTGCCCTGGACATTGGCTTGAGCATCATCTTCTTAGAGGAAGAAAGCGACGATGTTGCCGAGGGCAAAGTCACGCGTACAGACCCTGCCGCAGGCAGCCAGCTCGCGGCAAAGGATACCGTAACGGTCTATATCAGCACGGGCGACGGTAAGGTCGCCGTTCCGCCTGTAATCGGCTTTACCAAAATGGAGGCGATTACCCTGCTTAAGGATGCGGGCTTGATGTATGAGGTTCGCGAGATGTACGACCCGACGGTGGAAAACGGCAAGGTCATCAGCCAGAGCGAAATGCCGAACTCCAAGGTCGAAAAGGGAACGGTCGTCGTGATTGACGTCTCTTTGGGAGCGGAGCCGACCACGGAACCGCCCACGGAACCGCCCACGGAGTCAACCACCACCGAGGAAACCACAAGCAGTGAAACGGAGACACCGTAGCGCATGAGCGAGCTGCAAAGCGGGCGCATTGTCAAGGCGCTCAGTGGTTTTTACTATGTTTTGGCGGCGGACGGCACCGTGACGGAGTGCCGCGCGCGCGGGATCTTCCGCAGGGAGCATATCACCCCGCTCGTCGGAGACAATGTGGAATTCTCCGTGGAGCGCGGGCGCGGCATGGTCGAACGGATTGCGCCGCGCAGAAACAGCTTCATCCGACCCGCTGTCAGCAATTTAGACGCTTTGGTGATTTTAGCCTCGGGCGCGAACCCCGTGACCGATCCGTTTTTGATTGACCGCGTTGCGGCAATCGCGGGGGATCGGGGCGTTCCCGTTCTCCTGTGCGTTAACAAGGTCGATCTGAATGACGGGGAAAAGCTCATCGGCATCTACCGCCGTGCAGGCTTTGCAGTCTTTCCGACGAGTGCGGAGACCGGCGAGGGTGTCGAAGCGCTTCGTGCGGCAGTGCGCGGCAAGACCGTGGCGTTCACGGGCAATTCCGGCGTCGGAAAGAGCAGTCTTTTGAACTGCATGGATGCGGAGTTCGCCGTCAAAACGGGCGAGGTTTCCGATAAGCTGGGAAGAGGCAGGCACACGACGCGCCATGTCGAGCTGTACTGCCTGCCCGACGGCACCTGCGTGATTGACACGCCGGGCTTCTCCTCCTTTGACACCGAGCAGATGGAGCTGATTCTGAAGGAGAATCTGCAATACGCCTTCCCGGATTTTGCGCCCTGGCTCGGGCACTGCCGCTATCATGACTGCGCGCATATCCATGAGCCGGACTGTGCCGTGCTTGCGGCGCTGCAAGAAGGCAAGATAGAGCCGACGCGCCACGCAAGCTATGTCCGCCTGTACGAGAGCGCCAAGGAGATCCGCCTCTGGGAGCATAAGCAACAGGGCTGACAGAAACAAGCCTGTACGAAAACGGTAATTTCTGCACCGGGCGGCTGATAGCCGCCCCTACCGCAAGGATTACAAGCTCTCTCGTAGGGGCTGCTATCAGCCGCCCGCATACAAGCACAACGAAATTGACGCATTTCAATCGCCTCCTGCGCATAGGGTAGCAGGGGGCGGTTTTTATGTGTAAGAAAAACGAATTGCTTGGAACGGCTTTGATGGCGCTGGGAGCGGGACTGCTGCTCTCTCTGCTGTTCTCCTCCGTCTTCGCGCTGGGCGTGGTCGGTGTAGCGCTGCTCATCGGCGGACTTTGCTGCACAAGACGGTGAAAAAACGGAATAAAGTTGTCCGACAGCGCGTATATATTCGTAGAACGAAGAAGGAGTGAGGACAATGGAGCTTGTGTTTCAGGACAGTCAACTGGAATATATGAGCAGGATCCTCTGCGAGACGGTCTCGCAGGAGCAGACTGCCGATGTGATCATCCCTGACAGCTATCCCGACGCAGAGCGCGTGGTCGACGCCTTCGGCACGCTGCTCATCCGTTCGGAGGAATGTATGGCGGGCAGCGCCTCGGTTGCGGGCGTGGTGCAGGCGGGCGTCCTGTTTGTCAGCGAACAGGGACAGGTCGAGTGCGTGCAGGCGCAGATCCCGTTTTCCGTGCGGCGGGATTTTCCCGCAGAGCAGGAGAGCTGTACGCTGCAATGCCGCTGCACGCTGCGCAGTGTCGATGCCCGACCGCTGAACTCGCGCAAGCTGCTTGTGCGCGTCGGGATCTCCTGCACGCTCTGCGTCTATGCGCCGAAAAAGCATCTGTGCTATGATATCGCCGAGCCTGCGGAGAACCTTCAGCTCAAGCGCGTGGAGCTGCCGCTGCAAATGCCGCTCGATTTAGGGGAGCGGAGCTTTGGACTGAATGAGGAGCTGGAGCTTCCGAACGGAAAGCCTGCGATTGCGCGCCTGCTCAAATGCCTTTACCGCGCGCAGCTGCAGGAGCAGCGGGTCGTCGGGAGCAAAGCCGTGTTTAAGGGCGAGCTGATCGTCCACGCGCTGTATGAGAGCGATGATGAGACGCTGCATATGCATGAGTGGAGCGTGCCGTTCTCCCAATACGCGGAGCTGGAGCGGGAATCGGACGACAGCGACTTGCAGACGATTCTCACGCTGACCTCCGCCGAGACGGAGCCGGACGGACAGCTTGACAGCCGCCGCTTGCTCACAAGCGTCAACCTTTTGGCGCAGTGCCTCGTCAGCGGCATGCAGCGTATCAGACTCATTGAGGATGCCTTCTGCACCGATGCGGAGCTAAAGCCGCAGTTTGATGATTGGCAAATCAGCGGCGTGCTTGACCGGCAGAATTTCCGCGAGACGGCAATCACGGAGAGTGACGAGCCGGCAGAGAGCATTGTTGACGCGTGTATGTATCCCGAAGAGGTCAGCAAACAGCGCACGGGGGAAAAGACGCAGATTGCGCTGCCGCTGAATTGCAACATTCTGTATTACGATACCGAGGGGAAGCTGCGAGGCAAGACCCTGCGCCCGTCCGTGCAGCTGGAGACGGAGCTTTCGGAGAACGCGTCCTGCGGCGTGACGGAGGTCGTGGGCGGTGAACTCTTCTGTGCTGCGGGCAGCGGCGGCATCGCCCTGCGCGCCCCGGTGAGTGTCACGGTCGAGTCGAGCGCGGTGCATTCCCTGCATGCGGTCTGCGGCGGCGAGATCACGCCCCTGCAGGAGGAGAGCGGCAAAAAACCCGCGCTGATCCTGCGCAGGACGGATGCCGAAGAGGAGATTTGGCAGATTGCCAAGGACTGCCGCACCTCCGTGCGCTCCATTCAGGAGGCAAACGACCTAAAGGGCACCTCCGTGCCGGAGAACACGCTGCTGCTGATTCCGATGTAATACTGATTCTTGATTAAATTCTTTCATCAAGATTCCCGTGTGCTGCGCACAGTCGCTTCGTGCTGACGTAGGCAGCGCCGTCTTGTGCAGAATTTTGATAAAAGCATTCAGATTCTACTGTAACAGAAAAACGCTGCAGGGTGGGGGTACTTCCACCACCGGCAGACATACCCCATGCGTAATCAGGATTGCCATGTCGCAAGCGCCTCGCAATGACAAACAGACGGTCATTGCGGGGCGCTTTGCGGCAGTCTTCGTGCGGGAATGAACAAGTGCAGCGTCATATTCTTGCCTGCGTCGTTTACCCTGAAGCAAAGCCTTTGAACGTTTGGAGCGTGCAGTGTGCGGTTGCGGCACGCTGCGCTTTTTGCGTGTATATATTTCGAAAAACGAAGTTCCGTTACGTCCGGAAAACAGAGAATTCATTAAGATCAGGGCAAATGATCTGAAAAAATAAAAAATTTTAAAGAAAAATGCTGCTTAACTGCCGCAGATTGCTGCGTATAAAGTACAAACGATTTTGAATATTTATCTAAGTATGCAGATTAAGCAAAATTATTATGCAGATTTTGCAAAATTATTCTTGCTATTTCTTCCACTCGGGTCTATAATGAAACAAAGCCGAAGCGCGGTATAGGGAGAAGCACCGCTTCTTCGATCCGTGATACGGTAAACTCAAAGAGAGGAAGATTGCACATGAAGAGAAGCAAGGTCAACCACGGACACCGCCTTTGCGCGTTCTTTTTGGCGCTGGTTATGGTGTTCACCATGTTGCCGATGCAGGCTTTGACCGCGTCTGCCGAAAACGCGGTGCCTGCAATGGGCAGTGAAGCAATCGTGCAAGAGGTGACGGACGAGGTCAGCGCCGAGGACGGGCTGGAACGGGTCGTTTCCCATGCCGATCCTGCGCAGCTCACGGAAGCGGAGCTGCCGGAGCCGAATGAAGAGGTCCGTGTCATTATTGAGCTGGACACGGAGAGCTTGGTTGAGACTTGGGAGCGCAATGCGGAGCCCGACGGCGTGTCCATCACGGATTATCTGAGCACGCCGGAGGCGCAGAAGCAGTTGGATACCATCTGCGGTATGCAGGATCAAGTTCTCAGCCAAATGGAGCGGGCAGGCATTCATGCTGCGCCGAAATACTCCTACACCACGGTCGCCAGTGGTTTTTCTGCCGTAGTTCCCTATGGAGAGCTTGCCGCCATCGAGGCAATGGACGGCGTGAAAAGCGTACGCCTCAGTGAAAAGTGGTATCCCGATGTCGTAGATACCGAGACGCAGGCACAGCGGAAGCAGCCGGTGACGGATTTTGCCAACAGCACGGAATATCAGGGGCAGGGTGTTGTCATTGGTATTTTGGACACGGGTTTAGACTGGACGCATGAAGCGTTTGCCAACGCTCCGAAGGGGGCGCGTCTGACGGAGAAGGATCTGGAAAAGCTCCTTTACACCACCGACAGCGACGGCTCCTTGCTGGCGCACTCCTACGCCGCGCTCTGGACCGCAAACTACTGCGGCTACAAGCTGACGGCGGACGAGCTGTATGTCAGCGCCAAGGTGCCCTTTGCCTTCGACTATGCGGATGTGGATACGGATGTGATTCCGTCGAAGGACGCGGTAACTTATTACGGCAATGACCACGGCACCCATGTCGCAGGTACTGCCGCCGGCAAGACAGTGGATGCAAACGGCAACATTACCTTTGCCGGGGAAGCTCCCGAAGCGCAGCTCGCCATTTTCAAGGTGTTCTCCGATACCTCCGGCGGCGCTTACACCGATGTTGTTCTTGCCGCATTGAATGATGCCGTCGTGCTGGGCGTCGATGTAATCAATATGTCCCTTGGCTCCTCCGGCGGCTTTGCGGAGGAAGCGGCGGGCTCAGCATTGGACAGCTATTACACCACCGTAGAGGCGGCGGGCATTTTGCTGAACTGCTCTGCGGGCAATGCCTATTCCTCCTCGTACTCCACGACCTACGGGGATTACGCGCTGACCTCCAATCCCGATTCCGGCATTGTCGGTTCCGCTTCCAGCTACGAGGCGGCGCTGTCCGTCGCCAGCATTAACAGCGGCGCACAGGCAAGCTTCCTCGTAGACGGAAAGACCGTTGCCTATCAGGATATTGAGGGTCATGACTTTGCAGCGGAGCTGCTGAACGGGCAGGAGAGCGCGGAGCTTTCCTATGTGATGGTACCGGGCGTGGGCGCCGCAGAGGATTTTGAGGGCTTGGATGTTGCGGGCAAGCTCGCCGTGATTCAGCGCGGCAGCATCTCCTTTGAGGAAAAGCAGATTAACGCCGCCGCAGCGGGTGCGATTGGCTGCCTGATTTATAACAACAAGGACGGCTATCTGCTGAATATGGCGATCACCGATTGCCGAATCCCCACGGCTGCCATCTCCTTGCCGGACGGTGCGCTGCTGGCGGGATTGGAGCCTCAGACACTGACGCTGAACGCCAACGGCGAGGGCTACCTTACTATGAGTGATTTCAGCTCATGGGGACCGCTGCCCGGACTGGAGCTGAAGCCGGAGATCACCGCACCCGGCGGGGACATTTATTCCTCCCTGCCCTATAACAACAGCTATGGCTACATGAGCGGCACTTCTATGGCGTCTCCCTATATGGCAGGCGTTGCCGCCGCCCTGACGCAGTATGTGAAAAAGCTGTATCCTTCCATGAGCGCTGCTGACCGCCGCGTTCTGATCAACCGCTTGGTGATGTCCACGGCAGAGATTGTGACGGATGAGACGAACGGCGGCGTGCCTTACTCGCCGAGAAAGCAGGGCGCAGGCTTGGTGAATTTGGAAGCCGCATTGGAATCTCCCGCATATCTCTATGTGCGCGGTGAGGCAAAAACCAAGCTGGAGCTGGGTGACGATCCCCTTAAGAGCGGCACCTATACGCTGGAATTCCATATTCAGAATATGACCACGCTGCCGCTCACCTATGAGATCGGCACGCTGGTGCAGACCGAGCAGGTCACTTCCGACGGCAAGTTTATCGCGCAGGCAGGATATGCCCTGTCCGCCGACACCGATCAGATTCGCGTCTCCGGCGGCAGCCTGAACGGTAAGACGGTCTCCGTTCCCGCAGGCGGCGATACGACGGTTACCGTTACCGTGTCGCTGAGCCAAGCGGATCGTGACTATCTCGACGCCAATTTCGAAAACGGCATCTATGTCGAGGGCTTTGTCACGCTGACCTCCTCGGAGCATGTCACGCTGTCCATTCCGTACCTCGCGTTCTACGGCGATTGGACACAGGCACCGATTCTCGATGTGGACGATTTCAGCGGCGAAACGCCTGCGGTCTATGCCACCAAGGTAGCGGGACTGATGGGCAATACCTATCTGTTCAACATGGGACATTATCTGTTTGATCTGCCCGAGGGCGTGGAGGAGCCGGCGCCTAGCAAGGACAAGATCGCGCTGACGATGGGCAACGGCAGCGGCGTTGACACGCTGTATTATCTCCAAGCCGGTATGCTGCGCGGCGCGAAGGAGGTCGAGGTGGAGATTACCGACCTTGACACCGACCAGCTCTATGCCGCAGGCTCCGGCATCAACTTCCGTAAGTGCTATTACAATGCCAACTACGGGCAGGTATTTGCAAGCGACATCGGCGGCACCTTCAGCGCAGCCCTTTCCAATAACACCCGCGTGCATTACGCGATGAAAGCCTATGTGGATGCGGACGGCGCGCAGAACAACAAGAACGGTACTTATGAATTTGACTTTACCGTGGACGGCGAAGCGCCGAGACTGGTCAACGGCGAGGACTTAGCCTTCTATCAGGGCGACGACGGCAGAATGTACCTCGATGTGCAGTTCAGCGACAACCACTATCTGATGGCTGCCATGCTGGTCTCCGCCGAGCGCAATGCCAAGGGCTATCAGATGGGCGAGGACTATTATGACTATATGGTGCCCTGCGTCCACGCAGACGGCTCCGACGCGATGCCCGAGGAAGTCTTGACGCTGACCTTCGACGTTACGGATTTTTATGACAAGCTGACAGACGAGTATTTCTACATCTTAGTCTATGACTATGCGCTGAATTACGCGGTCTATCAGGTGCAGATGCCCTTCGTGCAGGTGGAGTCCATCTCCCTTGCGGAGCAGGAGGTTACGATCAAAACCAATGAGATTGCGCAGCTTCACGCGATCCTCACGCCGGAGAATGCCACCACCCAAGAGGTTATGTGGAGCTCTTCAAACCTGCAGGTCGTGCGCGTGCAGGACGGCGAGATCACCGGCATGAAGCCCGGCACCGTCACGATCACGGCAATTCCCGTTTCCAACAAGAGTTTGTCTGCGACCTGTACGGTTACCGTCACAAGCGAGACACTTGACCCAATCCCCATGAGCGCGTTCACGCTCAACGAGACGGAAAAAACGCTCGAGATCGGCAGAACCTACGCTCTGCGTGTTCTGTCCTATGCGCCATATAATGCGTCTTCGCAGGATGTTACTTGGACCTAATCGGATGAGAGCGTTGCGACCGTGAATGCATACGGCACCGTTACCGCCGTGGCAACAGGTGAGGCAACCATAACCGCCCATGCGGTTACGGGCGACGCTTCGACGGACTGCCGCATCCTCGTGCCGGAGTCCGCAGGCGCTTTTGAAATTCAGGATACCACACTCGTGAAATACAACGGCTCCGAGGCTGTGGTTACCGTGCCGGACGGCATCACGGAGATCGCTGCCCGCGCCTTTGCCAATAACGTCAGCATTCAGGAGGTTTACCTGCCCGAATCACTGCAAACCCTCGGTGAGAGCGCCTTTAACGGCTGTTCCAACCTGACCAAGGTGGTCTGCCCCGAGACGATGACCTCGTGGGGTGCCTATCTGTTCCAAGGCTGCTCCAAGCTGACGGAGGTAAGCATTCCCAACGGCATCACGGAGATTCCGAATTACTGCTTTAACAATTGCGCCGCGCTGACCAATGTTGTCATTCCGGATACGGTGACAAGCATCGGCACCTATGCGTTTGCCAACTGCAAGGCAATGACGGAAATAATTCTGCCGGATTCCGTCAAAACGCTGGATTCTAAGGGCTATCAGTGGTATAATTGCAGCAGTGTAACAAAAATTACCCTTTCCGCGAGTCTGACCGAGCTTTCACTGTCCTGCTTCAACGGCTTGAAGAGCTTGGAGGAATTACCCGATCTCAAGAATGTTACGGTTTTGAGCGACAGCTCCTTCCGAGAGAACGATAAGCTGACGAGCGTTACGCTCCCTGCCTCCGTGGAGAAGGTGGGCTATGCGGTGTTCTACGGCTGCGACGCTTTGACCTCTGTCCACTTTGCCGGAACACCGAAGGAATACGGCACGCAGGTGTTCTACAACTGCAAAGCGCTGACCTCCGTCACGGGTAATCTGGATACCATCGGCAGCCAGTGGTTCTATGGCTGCACCGGTCTGACGGAATTCGTCGTGCCGGATCAGGTGACCTACATCGGCGATAATGCATTCCAAGGCTGCACCAATCTGACCGCGCTGGTCTTTACCGCCGAATCGAAGCTGCAAGGCGGCAACGCATTCGGCAAGACGCCCTTCAACGGATGCAGCAAGCTGGACGGCTTTGTCGTAGAGGAGGGCAACACCTACCTGAGTGTCGATCCCAAGACGCACGCTTTATACGGCGACAACGAGACGGTCTTTATGGTGTTCCCCTATAAGAACTACGGTTCTGATTTCCTGAGCACCACGAAGGTGATCGGCAGCTATGCCCTTGCCGGACGCACCGCGACTGCCTCGGTCACGATTCCGGACTCCGTGACGGAGATCTGTAACAATGCGTTTGACGGCTTGAGCAAGCTGACGGCGATCAATTTGCCGGACGGCGTGACCAAGGTCGGCGACTTCGCTTTCAACGGCTGTAGAGCCGCAGTGACGCTGAACCTCGGCAGCAGCCTGACGGAGATCGGTACGTCTGCGTTCCAAAACTGCGCCAAGGTGACGACAATCACCCTGCCGTCTACCGTCCGCACCGTCGGTCAAAACGCGTTCAGCGGCTGCTCCGCGATGACGACGCTCAACCTGAATGAGGGCTTGGAGACCATCGGTGCCACAGCGTTCAATAACTGCTCGAAGCTGACGAAGATCGTCATTCCCGATTCTGTCCGCGAGCTGGGCGAAAGGGCGTTCTATAACTGCGCCGCCGTGACAAGCATTGACTGCGGCAGTGTTACCGTCATTCCCGCCTATTGCTTCTACGGCTGCAAGCTTCTGACAGAAGTGAAGCTTTCGGATGAGGTGACGGAGATTGGCGCCCGCGCCTTCTATAATTGTCAAAAGCTGCCGTCGGTCGCATGGCCGAGTCGGTTGGAGAGCATCGGCGATTATGCATTCAACTGCTGCTGGAGCTTGCAGGCACTGGATTTCTCCGGTACGCAGCTGCAATCTGTCGGTTCCTGTGCGTTCTATCAGGCGTATGCCGCCGAGACGCTGACCTTCCCTGATACCTTGACAACGCTGGGCGAGTATGCGTTCCGTTATCTGAACGACAAGTATCAGACCTATGGCACGACGCCCGTCGAGGACGTCTATTTGGGCGCGAAGGTCAAGCTCTATGCCAGCACCTTCCAAAATTGCCCGTACCTCAAGAATATCTATGCGGACAGCGAAAATCCACTGTACGCCTCTGCGGGCGGACTGCTGCTGGATCGCGAGACCGGTGCCGTTGTGATTTGGCCGACTGCCAATGACACCGAGGAATTTACCTTCCCCAACACCGTTACGCAGATCCCCTCCATGCTGTTCCTGAACAACAAAACGCTGAAGAAAGTCTATATCTCCGGCAGCGTGACCAAGATCGGCTATGCCGCGTTCCAAAATTCCGCGGTGGAGGAAGTTGTTTTTGAGGACTCCGAAACGACCTGTCTGATCGACAGCGATGCCTTTAACGGCTGCACCGAGCTGTCCGTGCTGCGTCTGCCGGAGGGCTTGGTCGGCATCGGCTACCGCGCCTTCCAAGACTGCACCGCTCTGACGCAGGTCGAGCTGCCGAACACGGTGTATGATTTGGCGGACAACACCTTTGCCGGTTGCACCGCGCTGGAGACGATCCGGCTTTCCGACTCGCTCACCTCGCTTGCTGCGGGAATGTTCGCGGGTTGTTCGAGCTTAAAGGAATTGACGCTTCCCGCCGGTATTTCCAACATCGGCATTGTGGAGGACGGCTCCGGCTTTGCGGATTGCACCGCTTTGACGAATGTCTATGTGGATGCCGACAGCCGAAACTTCAAGTCGGTAGACGGCGTTCTGTATGACTACAACGGCAAGACCCTGCGCCTGTATCCTGCCGGACGGACGGAGACCGCCTATGAGCTTCCCGAGGGCGTGACCCGCGTCGGCTCATGGGCATTCAGCGGCAACACAAGCCTGCAAAAGGTCAGTCTGCCGTCTACATTGACCCGTGTCGGCAACTGCGCCTTCTACGGCTGCGAAAATCTGAAAACCTATATCTTCTATGGTCAGACCGCGCCGCTGCTGGAGACACGCATGATCAGCGGAGATGCGACCTACTACGCGAACTTCATCGGACAGTACAAGCGCTTTGGCATGCTGGAGGACGGCAGCTACGGTGATATCTACACCGATTTCGGTCTGACGATGTACCGCCCCGAAAACAGCACGGGCTATGACACCGAGGTGTGGCTCGGCTTCTTCGGCACGGAGAACGGCAGGATCATTGACATGACGCCGAGCCTCTATACCGTCCAGGAGCTGACGGCATTGGAGGGCGAGAACCGCACCGCCGTACTGGCTTGGACAGAGGCAGGCAGAGCTGCCGTCGAGCCGATCACCTATACCGTTGAGCGCGCTGTCGCCGTCTTTGCAGAGCGTGACGGACAGGGTACATGGATCTATGAGGACTTTGCACTCCTTGCCCAAGGCTTGACGGTCTGCACCTATACCGATGAGACGACCCTTTCGATTGGCATCACCTACGCTTATCGCGTCAGTGCTTACAACGCAGACGGCGAGACCGGACCCTCCGCCGTTGTCACCCTGTCGCCGGCGGTCAATGCGAACGATCCCGACGAGGTCGCTGCTACCGCCGTGATCGAGGCGATTGAGGCGTTGAAGCCCGTTGACCAACTGACGGCAGAGGATGCCGCGCGCGTGCAGGAGGTCAAGGAGATGTATGACGCCCTGACGGATGCGCAGAAGGCGTTGGTTCCGAATGAGAGCGTTTTGTCTGACGCAATGGCACAGGTCGCCGCGGCGGAGGTCGAGGCGCTGATCGCGCAGCTTCCCAACGCGGAAGAGGTGACGCTTTCGGATGAAGCTGCCATTGCTGCCGCCCGTTCCGCTTATGATGCGCTGACGGAGGAGGAGCAGGCGCTTGTGACCAACCTGAGCCGTTTGGAGGCTGCGGAAGCCGCTCTCGCCCAAAAGCAGGCGGAGGATGCTGCGCACAAAGACGCTGCGGCAGAGGTCGAAGCGCTGATTGCAGCCCTTCCTGACGCAGAGGATGTAGCGCTTTCGGATGAAGCTGCCATTGCTGCCGCCCGTGCCGCTTATGATGCGCTGACGGAGGAGGAGCAGGCGCTTGTGACCAACCTGAGCCGTTTGGAGGCTGCGGAAGCCGCTCTCGCCCAAAAGCAGGCAGAGGATATTGCGCAGAAATTTGCTGCGGCGTTGGTCGAAGCGATGATCTCCAAGCTGCCGGATGCCGAAGAAGTGACGCTTGCAGACGAAGCTGCCGTTACTGCCGCCCGCGCCGCCTATGAAGCGCTGACGCAGGAGGAAAAGGCACTCGTTGACAATCTCTCCCGCTTGGAGGCTGCGGAAGCCGCCCTTGCCCAAAAAAAGGAGGAAGCGCAGCGCGAGCAGGAGGAACAGCAGAAGCAGACAGAGCTGCAAGCAATTCGTGATCGCTTCACGGACATTGACGGTCACTGGGCAGAGGACGAAATCGTGGAAGCTGTTTGGCGCGGGCTGTTCAACGGCACCACGGACAATACCTTTGAACCCGAGCTGGAGATGTCGAGAGCGATGTTTGTCACCGTGCTTTGGCGCGCTGCCGGCGAACCTGCGGCAGAGCAAGCGGCTTCGTTCAAGGATGTAGACGATGATGCTTATTATGCCGAGGCGGTCGCTTGGGCAGTAGAGGTTGGCGTCACCAACGGCACAGGCGAGAACTGCTTCTCACCTGACGCGCTGATCACGAGAGAGCAGCTTGCAACCTTCCTCTACCGCTATGCGCAGGCACAGAAGATCACCTTGGAGAAGACAACCGCATGGAGCGCCTTTACCGACGCGGATGAGATCCATGCTTATGCGAAGGAAGCAATGACATGGGCAGTTGAAAGCGGATTGATCGGCGGCTATCCCGATGGGACGGTGCAGCCGAACGCCGAAGCGACCCGTGCTGAGTGTGCAGTGATTTTGGTGCGCTTCCAAGACGCTGCTGCGAGATGAACCGAATCCGCCGTAGGGAAAGCTCCCTGCGGCGGATAGAAACCGAAAAAGGAAAAGAGGGTATGGATTGGAAACAAAAATTGTCGATCATGTGTATCCCCTGTTTGAAGCGGTCAATCTGCTCCACGCCTATGTGAATGAAACGCCCGCCGAACGCATGACTTCACAGGAGAATTTGGCGTTGCCGCCGGAGCAGCTGCGCGCGTTGACGGACGTCTGCTGCGCCGGTATGGATCGCGCGCAGCCTGCACTGCAATATTATTTTCAGGATCGTCCCATCGAAGCGGGAAACGGCCCTTATTGCATGGCGTTTGCAATGGTATACAGCTTTATGCTTTGGGAGCATCCCGACTTTGACGAGCACATTGCCGCTTTGGATTCGTACTGGCAAGCGCTGCAAATGCGGGGCTATCACATCCGTTCTGTCTCCAAGATGGGGCTTTATATAATGGAAGACCCATCCAAAAAAGGCGTACCCCTTGCCTCACAGGTCTATTCGCTGGATATCTCCGCCGCAGAGCGCTTGGAACTGATCGAGGTATTTACCAATTATTCTGCCCATTTGGAAAAGCTCCGGCTGCTGCTGGAACCGGTTGCGGCGCGGATAGAGGAAGCATCGGCGGCGCTTCAGCCGGAGCGCGCGGCGTTGGCGGAGGCGTGGCAGACCTTCTTTTCGCAATGCCCCGTGGAGCAGTATTTGGAGCAGCGGGGAAGGATCGACCTAACGGCGGAGACGAACCGCGTCGTTGTGGCATTCAGCTTGGCGGATAGTTGGTTTCTCGGCGGGGATTTCAGAGACCGTGACTTTTTCCTCTATATCGGCAGCGGGCAGCCCCGCTCTACAAAGGTAGGCAGCCGAGGCTCCGGCATTCTCAATGACGGAGAATTGGACGCGATGAAGCTGCTCGGCGATCAAAACCGCCTGTCGCTTCTGCGTATTTTATGTAAGGAACGCTCCTATTGTCTTGCGCTTTCACAGAAGCTGAATCTCAATCCGGGCTCGGTCTCCCGCCTGCTGACGGGACTGTGCGACGTGGGGCTGCTGGATGCGGAGACAGAGGGCGGCAGAACCTACTACCGCACGAATGCTGATCTGCTCGAAAGCCTTTTCCGCAATATCCTGCGCTATATTCGCCAAGAGGATTGATGCTAAAACCGATTCAAATATTCATTTCAATCGGTTCTTAACGCCGTACCGGCGTTGCATTTTCGCGATGACAAGGTAAGCATCGCGAGAATCCGTCTTGTACCAATCACGATATCGTAATTAAAATGTGTTTTGCACTTTCTAATTGGTGATTGGTATAATATCATATGCCAAATCGGGACGGGGAAAAGCCTCGTCCCGATTTGGCGCTTGCCTAAAACCTGCGGAAACCTCTGCTCTGGGGCGCGCCGATGCTGTTTTCCGTGTTCTCCGTGTTGTTCGAACCGTTTGTGCCGTTGTGCGTACCATTCCCGTTTGTTCCGTTCGTACCGTTGTGCGTACCGTTTGTGCTTTCGGAATGCTGTGTGGAATGCTCCGTGCTGCCGGAGTGGGTCGTGCTGCTTTCCGTTTCATTGCGGTGTGTCGTAGTGGGCATCAGCTCCGAGGCAGCACCGGTCTGACGGTCGTTGGGATTTTCGGTGATTGCACCGTTGGAATCCTTGGAGACATTGCCGCCGTTCGTGCAGCCGGTCAGCAGCATGCAAAGCATTGCCGTGACCGAAATCAATGCGAGAAAACGCTTCATAGTTGTCCTCCTGTGGTTTTATTTGCGCTCGTAGTTTATCCGCTGCCGCGAAAAAAATACACGGCGCACATTTTTTTCAGAAATCGGTCGTTTTGGATTGATTTATCGCGAAACGGATTGTATAATGAATGGGACGATTCCACAAAACTGCAAAGGGGAAGCAAAATGAAAAAACTCACCGTAAAAAAAGATGCGCAATGCATGGCGTGCCTCGAATGCGTCCGCGCCTGCTCCAACGCGTTTTATAAGGAATTCCACCCTGATAAGTCCTGTATCCGGATTGTGCAGCGTAACGGCAAGGTGCGCCCGATGACCTGTGTCCAGTGCGGCAAGTGTGCAAGAACCTGCGAGCACGGTGCGATCATGCAGAACCCCAAGACGGGTGTGTACATGATTAACAAGAAGCTCTGCGTCGGCTGCGGCAAGTGCAAGGAAGCCTGCCCCTTCGGCGTGCTGGTTTTCGAGCCGGAAATGCCCAACGCCTCCAAGTGCATCGCCTGCGGCATCTGCGCCAAGGTCTGCCCGATGGAAGTGCTGGAGATCACGGAGACCTAAGAACCGAAAACGCCCTCTGCGGGCGTTTTCTTTTTGGAAAAAGCATTGAGAAACGAAATGGAATGTGGTATGATAAAAGAAAAAACATTGGAGGTAACTTATGGCTGATACAAAAAAGATCCCCGAGCGCGCTGAGGTGCGCGAGGAGGACAAGTGGGCAATCCATGACATTTACGCGACGGACGAGCTTTGGGAAGCGGATCTGGAAAAGGCAAAGCAGTATGTCTCCGAGTATGCAGCGTTTGCGGGGAAGCTCGGCGAGAGCGCAGAACAGCTCTTAGGCTATATGGAACTGGAGGAAAAGGTCGCAATTTTGGCGGACGCTCTCGGCAACTATGCCATGCGCCGCTCCGATGAGGACGCCCGTGTTTCGAAATATCAGGCGATGGTCGGCAAGGTCATGAGCGCCTATGTCGAGCTGAATGCCGCTTCCAGCTTCGCAACGCCGGAAATCATGGCAATCTCCGACGAGACAATGGAGAAATTCTATGCCGAATGCCCCAAGCTGGAGCGCTACCGCCGCTGCCTGAATGACATTCGCCGCCGCCGCGCCCACGTCCTCAGCCCCGCAGAGGAAAAGCTGCTGGCTGCCGCAGGCGAAATGGCAAACGCGCCCGACAATATCTACGGCATGTTCAATGATGCCGATGTGACCTTCCCTGACGCCGTTGACAGCGAGGGAAAGCACCATCCGCTGTCGCAGGGAACCTATATTTCTTACATGGAATCGAGCGACCGCGCCCTGCGTAAGAGCGCGTTTGAAAACCTCTACCACACCTACGGCGCGTATAAGAACACGATCTCTGCCGTCCTGTCCGCGCAGGTCAAGCAGCTTCAGTTCTTCGCGCAGGCGAGGAAGTACAATTCCTCTTTGGAGGCTTCTCTTGACGCGACCAATGTGCCCGTTGCGGTCTATACGAACCTGATTGAAGCCGTCCATAAGAATATGGATAAGATGTACCGCTATGTCGATCTGCGCAAGAAGCTCCTCGGCGTGGACGAGCTGCATATGTACGACCTCTACACCCCGTTGGTGGAGGGCGTCGCCAAGCACGCGACCATCGACGAGGCAAAGCAGACCGTTTACGATGCCCTTGCGCCCCTCGGCGAGGATTACCGCAAGATCCTCAGGGAGGGCTTTGACAGCCGCTGGATCGACGTCTATGAGAACGCGGGTAAGCGCTCCGGCGCGTATTCCGCGGGTGCGCGCGTGCATCCGTTCGTCCTGCTGAACTATACCGGTACGCTTGACAGCGAGTTCACCCTTGCGCATGAGATGGGTCACGCGCTGCATTCCTACCTCTCCAACCACACGCAGAACCCGCTCGATGCGGAGTATGTGATCTTCGTCGCGGAGGTCGCTTCGACCTGCAACGAGGCGTTGCTGATGGAATACCTCCTCGGCAAGACCACCGACAAGAAGGAGCGCGCCTATCTCATCAACCATTTCTTAGAGCAGTTCCGCACGACGCTTTACCGCCAGACCATGTTCGCCGAGTTCGAGATGAACATCGGCAAGCTGGCGCAGGAGGGAACCGCGCTTACGCCGGATGTCCTCAACGCCGAGTATCGCCGCCTGAACCGTCTCTATTTCGGCGAGAACATCGTTCTTGACGACGAGATTGACATGGAGTGGATGCGCATCCCGCACTTCTACTATAACTACTATGTCTTCCAGTACGCCACGGGCTATGCCGCCGCGATTGCCCTTTCCCGCCGCATCCTGCGGGAGGGGGAGAGCGCCGTCAAGGATTATATCGGTTTCCTGTCCGGCGGCTGCAGCAAGAGTCCCATTGACCTGCTCAAGGGCGCGGGTGTCGATATGAGCACCACGCAGCCCGTGGAAGAGGCGCTGGCACTGTTCGGCGAACTGATTGACGAGATGGAAGCGCTGATGCAGGAGTAAACCATGGCGGAGATTTTTGTCCCGACGCTGCACACCTTTGAGAACGACAACATTTTCACGGGAAGCTGCGGCAGCCTGCGCTTTCGGATTGCACCCCAGGTTGTGAAGGCGACGCCGAAAGAGGTCGATCTTGCAGCCAGCTCCATGCGCTGCGAGCTGTGGCACGGGGAGAAGTGCTACGAGCTGAGCGAGATCGAGGCGGAACGTACCTACCCCATGAGCGAGGAAGGCCGCGCCGAAATGAAAGCTTGGCTCGAGGAAAATGCATAAACAAAATTGCCTGCGTCCCAATAAGACGCAGGCAGATTTGTTTTGTAAGGCAGGAAGCGGATACGTTTCCGTCCTTGCCGTTTTTATTTCCCCAGTTCCTTGGTGCGTGCGAAGGCGGCGAGGACGGCATTTTCAGCGGCTGCGCGGAAGCCGCCCTGTTCGAGCGCGTGTACGCCCGCAATGGTGCTGCCCGCGGGGGAACAGACCGCGTCCTTGAGGGCAGCGGGATGTTTTCCGGTTTGGAGAATCAATTCCGCCGTGCCCAAAAGCGTCTGCGCGGCGAAGTCGGTCGCCGTTTGGCGCGGCAGACCGCAGGCGACGGCTGCGTCTGCGAGGGCTTCCGCAAATACGCAGACAAACGCCGGCCCGCAGCCCGAGACGGCGCTTGCCGCGTCGATCAGGTTTTCGGGTAAGGGTGTGACCCAGCCTGCGCCTTGCAATAAGGCTTCCAGCGCTGCAAAGTCTTCCTCCGTTGCGGCGGCGTTCCCGCAGTAGGGGATGGTACCCTTGCCGACCTGCGCAGGAGTGTTGGGCATGATGCGCACGACGGGGTAGTTTTGATTCCCGGCCATGTCCGCAATCTGCGCCGCTGTCAGTCCCGCAGCCATCGTCACAAGGAAAAAGCGGTCTTTTCTCCCGGCGAGAACGGGCGCAAGGTCGGCGAGTACCTCCGCCATCTTTTGGGGCTTAACACCGAGAAAAATGACGGATGCCCCTGCCGCCAGAGTGCGGTTGTCCACGGCGGTGCCGCCGTATTCTGCGGCGAACGCCTCTGATTTTTCCTTTGTTCTGCTGCTGACAAGCAGACGTTCCGTGCCGACATTGCGCAGGACGACCTTAGCAAGCGTGCCGCCCATGTTGCCGACACCGATGAATCCAATCTTGTCCATGACAGTCACCTCAGCGAATCTGTCCGTTTCCGCGGACAATGTATTTATAGCTTGTCAGCTCTTTCAGCCCCATCGGGCCGCGCGCGTGGAGCTTCTGCGTAGAGATGCCCATCTCACAGCCGAGCCCGAATTCGCCGCCGTCGGTGAAGCGGGTGGAGGCGTTGACATAGACCGCCGCGCTGTCCACCCTGCGCACGAATTGCGCGGCGGCTGCTTCATCGGCGGTGACAATCGCCTCGCTGTGTCCGGTCGAATGGGCGGCAATGTGGGCGATCGCCTCGTCAAGCGAATCCACGACCTTTACGGCTAAGATATAATCCAAAAATTCCGTGTCAAAATCATCCACGCCTGTCGGGGTGCCGCCCAGCAGGGGATACGCCCGCTTGTCCGCGCGGAAGGAGACGGGGGGCTTGTTTGCTTTGCTGCGCGCATCTGTCAGTGCGTAGCGGAGCTTCGGCAGGAAACGCTCAGCAATGTCTTTGTGGACGAGGCAGACCTCCGCCGCGTTGCACACGGAGGGACGGCTTGCCTTCGCGTTTTCAAGGATGGAGAGCGCCATTGCTTCGTCTGCGGCGCGGTCGATATAGATATGGCAGATACCCGTACCCGTTTGGATACAGGGGACTTTTGCGTTCTCCGTGCAGGCGCGGATCAGACCGGCGCCGCCGCGGGGGATGAGAAGGTCAATATAGCCCACGCCCTGCATCAGCTCCGTTGCGCTTTGCCGTGTGGTGTCCTCGACGAGCTGGACGAGCATCGGGGGCAGTCCTGCCTGCAACAAGCCTTCCTGTAAGGCTTCCGTGATCGCGCGGGCGGAGCGGTAAGCCTCCTTCCCGCCGCGCAGGAGACAGGCGTTGCCGCTTTTGATGCACAGCGCCGCCGCGTCCGAGGTCACATTCGGGCGGCTTTCATAGATAATCGCAATCACGCCCAGCGGCACGGCGGTCTTCTCGATGATAAGCCCGTTCGGGCGCACCTCCCGGGAGAGCACTTCTCCGACGGGATCGGGCAGAGCTGCAACCTGCCGCACGCCCTCCGCCATTGCCGCGATCCGCGCCTCGGTCAATGCAAGACGGTCAAGCATGACGGGGGAGATGTGCGACCTTGCCGCCTCCATATCCTGCGCGTTTGCCGCGAGGATGTCTTCGGTATGGTTGCAGAGTGCCTGCGCCATTGCAAAAAGGGCGTTGTTCTTGGCTTCGGTCGTTGCGGCTGCCAAAAGGGGCGCGGCTGCCTTTGCCTGCTGCATCTGCGCTAAGGTCGTCATATCAGTGCCTCCCTAAAAATCGTGTGCCTGCCGCCTCGTTTGCGGCAATGCGGTAGAGTATGTTCGGATCTGCGCCGCTGGCGATGACCATGTCAATGCCTGCGGCGTTCACGGTCTGCGCGGCGTGCAGTTTGGTCGCCATGCCGCCCGTGCCGAGACTCGAACCGCTCCCGCCTGCGGCGGCGAGCAGCTCGGGGGTGATCTCCTCGACCGTGGGAATCAGCCGTGCGTCTTTGTCGGTGCGCGGGTCGGCGGTATACAGCCCGTCGATATCCGAAAGAAGAATCAGCAGATCGGCGCGGACGCTTACTGCCACGATGGCTGCAAGGGTGTCGTTATCGCCGATGACGATCTCCTCCGTCGCGATGGTGTCGTTCTCGTTGAGAATCGGCAGCGCGCCCAATTCCAGCAGACGGAACAGGGTGTTGTGGAAATTCTCGCTTCGCTGCTCGTTGTGAATGTCACTGCCCGTGAGCAGAATCTGCGCAACGGTATGATGATATTCGGAAAAGAGCTTGTCATAGACATACATCAGCTCGCACTGCCCGATGGCGGCAGCCGCCTGCTTTGAGGGCATATCCTGCGGACGCTCGCGCAGACCGAGCTTACCTAAGCCCATGCCGATGGCACCGGATGAGACCAGCACAAGCTCATGCCCGGCATTTTTTAAATCGCTCAGCACCTTGCAAAGCTGCTCCACGCGGCGGATATTCAATCTGCCCGTTGCGTGCGCCAGCGTCGAGGTGCCAACCTTGACAACAATTCTCATAAGCATTCCTCCGTTTGTGTCATTGTAGCAGGAATGTTGGAAAAATGCAACGATATTTGGAAATTATCCGCAATTTTGCCGCGCCGGTTTTGCGTGCAAGTTTCGTTTCAGTTTAGAATATGGCGGTATTCTTACCCCATAAATTACGGAAGAAGGGCTTTGCAGGATGAAAAGCAGACATATTGCCATCGAACGGGAATACGGCAGCGGCGGCACGCAGATCGCGCGGCGTCTGGCGGAGGAATGCGGCGTACCGTGTTACGGCAGAGAAATTTTAGAGGAGGTTTCAAAGCGGTACGGCGTCTCGGTGGAACGGTTGGAACGCTATGAGGAGAGCACCACGGGCAGCTTCCTCTATTCGATTATGGCAATGGCAAAGGCGCAGACCGGCGATGCCGATATGCTCGGTGCGGAGGGACAGATGTTCTTAGCGGAGCAGAAAATCATTCGGCAGCTTGCCACGCAGGGACGGGCGGTCTTCCTCGGACACTGCGCCTCGGAGGCGTTTGAGGACAAAAAGCGTGTGGTCAGGGTCTTTATCCGCGGACAGGCGGAGGACAAAAAGCGCCGCGTCAAGCAGGAATACGGCATCGCGGAGAACCGCATTGAGGAGACAATGCGCCGTTTTGACAAGAAACGGGCGAATTACTATTACGCCAACACCCTGCGCCGTTGGGATGACCGAAATAATTTTGATCTCGTCTTGGACAGCACCGCTCTCGGCATTGACGGCTGCGTTGCAGTATTAAAGCCGCTGCTTTGCGGGAACGAGGAATGATAAAAAAACACCCGCAGCAATGCTGCCGGTGCCTGCACGGGCATGTCAGGGATGCCGCATGCTGCAAAAAACGAAACAGCCAATGTAGGGCGGGGACATGTCCCCGCCGGTGCAGGAACTACCGAGTGCTTACAAACTCGGTAGTTCGTACTGTCTGCCGCTACGCGGTCGGCGGGGACATGTTGTTTGGTGTAGTAAGATGGTTTACAGATTGTGCAAGAACA
>JBJFGB010000084.1:0-14408 GCA_051892295.1 Faecousia sp.
GATTTTCACTTGGTTTTTGAAAAAGGAAGATTGCCAATATTTACTTGACACATACGAGTTTTTGTTTTTCCGGTTCGTACTCTTGCAAAGGGGCGAGAAAAATGCTACAATATACTGTAAAAAATGTATCATTCGGAGGACTCTCCCATTGGAAACGAAAACGACGGTGATCTCCCCGGAGGAGATTCGGCGGCAGAATGCAATCTGCGGCGAGATCAGGGAATATTGGGCGGCGCAGGGCATTACCCCTTTGGCGTTTGTGGACACCTACGGCTGCCAGCAAAATGAGGCGGATTCCGAGCGAATTCGCGGGATGCTCGTGGAGGCGGGATACGCCTTAACGGACACCGAGGAGGGCGCGGACGTCATTGTCTTAAACACCTGCGCCATCCGGGAGCACGCGGAGCAGCGCGTGTTCGGCAATGTCGGCGCGCTTGTCCACACCAAGCGCCGCCATCCGAGGCAGAAGATTTTCCTCTGCGGCTGCATGATGGGGCAGCCTGCCGTCTCTGACCGCATCAAGCACTCCTATCCCCATGTGGACGGCGTATTTTCGACCCATCACCTTTGGGAGTTTCCCGCACTGCTGCTGCGTGTGCTCAAAACGGGCAAGCGCGTTTTTGCCGTGGAGGATTCGGCGGGCTCGATTGCCGAGGGGCTGCCCGTTGCGCGGACGAACCAACTCAAGGCGTGGGTCAGCGTGATGTACGGGTGCAACAACTTCTGCTCCTACTGCATCGTGCCCTATGTGCGCGGGCGGGAACGCAGCCGTCTGCCGGAGGAGATCTACCGCGAGTGCGAGGATTTGATTGCGGCGGGCTATAAGGAGATTACCCTTTTGGGGCAGAATGTCAACTCCTACGGCAAGGATTTGGGGATCGGCGTCGATTTTGCCGATTTAATGGCGCATATCGCGCAAATGGACGGCGATTTCCGTCTGCGCTTTATGACCTCCCACCCGAAGGACGCGAGCTTTAAGCTCTTTGACACGATTGCGAAATATCCGAAAATCTGCAAGCAGTTCCATCTTCCCTTCCAGTCGGGCAACGACCGCGTCTTGAAGGAGATGAATCGGCATTATACGAGGGAGCAGTACCTGCGCCTTGTCGATTACGGCAGAAGCCTGATGCCCGATCTCGTTTTGACGAGCGACGTGATTGTGGGCTTCCCCGGCGAGACGGAGGAGGAATTTGAGGACACAATCCGCCTGATTGAACGCGTGCGCTACGACGCGCTGTTTACTTTTATTTTCTCGCCCAGAGGAGGCACACCGGCGGCGAAAATGGCGGATCCCTTTACCAAAGCCGACAAGAACCGCCGTTTTGACCGGCTCTGCGCCGTGCAGAACGGTATTTCCGAGGAAAAGCACCGCGCCTATGTCGGCAAGACCATGCGCGTGCTGATTGACGGCAGAGACGGCGAACACCTGACCGCCCGCACCGACGGCGGCAGACTGGTGCGTCTCCAAGGCGACGACGAGCTGATCGGGCAGTTTGCGGATGTCCTAATCGACGGCTGCACAACCTGGAGCCTGACGGGAAAGCTTTGTAAGAAGTAGTGAACAGTGAACAGTGAATCGTGAATCGTGAATCGTGAATAGGTTGTTGTCTGTGGGGAGCTGTCGCGCGCGGCATCCCTGAAGCGCCTGTGGAGAGTCTTTTGGCTAAGGGCTAAGAGTGAATGGTGAAGGACTGAGGTGTGCTTCGCACGGTTCTTGAATCTTGCATGTTTTACTTGACAGATGGTGCGGGCGAACAGGTTTGTACGCAATCGGCAGTTCCTGCACGAGATTGCCACGGGCGCAGGCGCCCTCGCAATGACACAGAGGAACGCCTGTGCGTAAGTTATTCGCTATTCACTATTCACCATTCACTGTTCACTGAAATATGAAGTGCCTGCACCGGGCGGCTGATAGCTGCCTTACGAGATAGATTAGAAACGGAGGAACACGGCATGGCGGAGCTGACGCCGATGATGCGGCAGTACCTTGAAATCAAAGAGCAGCATCCGGACTGCATCTTATTTTTCCGACTGGGCGACTTCTACGAGATGTTCGCCGACGACGCGCGGCTTGCGTCAAAGGAGCTGGATCTCACGCTCACGACCCGCGACCGGGGCAAGGAAAAATCGGAGCAGACACCGATGTGCGGCGTGCCGTACCATTCCGCCGAGGCCTATATTGCGCGCCTTGTGCAGCGGGGCTACAAGGTTGCCATCTGCGAGCAGATGGAGGATCCCGCCCTTGCCAAGGGCTTGGTCAAGCGGGACATCACCCGCATTGTCACGCCGGGCACCGTGGTGGAAAGCTCCATGCTCGATGAGAGCAGAAACAACTATTTCGCCTGCGTATTCGGAAACAACGGACGCTACGGTCTCAGCTTCTGCGATGTCTCGACCGGCGCGTTTTACGCAACCTTTGCCGAGGGCGAGCAGGCGATGGATCGCGTGATCTCCGAATTGGGGCGTTTCGCGCCGTCGGAGGTGCTGCGCGGCGGCACGGCGGTGAAGGATGAGACGCTGACGGAGGCGCTGCGGGAGCGCTTAAACTGCTGCGCGGATATGGGCGCAAACGAGCTGTTTGAGACGGACGCTACGGCGGCGCTGGTCACGGCGCAATTCGGAAAATCCCTCGAAGCCCTCGGGCTGATAAAATATGAAGAAGTGTGGCGCAGCGCGGGCGCGCTGCTGCGGACGCTGCGGGAGCTGCAAAAGGTCAGTCTGACCCATGTGCGCAATTTGGAATTCTACGTCCACGGGCGTTTTTTGGAGCTGGATCTCTCCGCGCGGCGCAATTTGGAGCTGACCGAGACGCTGCGCGGCGGCGAAAAGCGGGGCAGCCTCCTGTGGGTGCTCGACCATACCAAGACCGCCATGGGCAGCCGTATGCTCAGAAGCTGGCTGGAAAAGCCGCTTTTAAGCCCCAAACGCATTTCCATGCGGTTAAACGCGGTGGAGGAACTGACGAAAAACACGCCGGAGCGGGACGGCTTGCAGGAGCTTCTGCGCACCGTGTCCGATTTTGAGCGCGTGATGGCAAGGATTGTCACCGGCGCCGCCAACGCCCGGGACCTGTTATCCCTGCAATACGGCTGCGAGCCGCTGCCCGCATTGAAAGCCGCCCTTGCGCAGTTTCAAAGCCCGATGCTGGGTGTCGTGCAGGACGAAATCGACGATTTGCAGGATATCTGCAAGCTGCTCGCCGCTGCCATTGAAGAAAATCCGCCCTTTACCGTCCGCGAGGGCGGCATCATCCGCGCGGGCTACTCCAAGGAGCTGGACGAGCTGCGGGATATCGTCTCCGGCGGCAAGGGCACCTTGGCGCGCATTGAGGCGGAGGAGAAGGAGAAAACCGGCATTAAAAACCTGCGCGTGGGCTACAACCGAGTGTTCGGTTACTATATTGAGGTGGCGAAGGGGCAGGTCAACCTCGTCCCCGAGACCTATATCCGCAAGCAGACCCTTGCCAACGGGGAGCGCTACATCACGCCGGAGCTGAAGGAGCTGGAATCAACCATCCTGACGGCGAAGGACCGCATCACGGCGCTGGAATATGACTTATTCACCCAAATCCGCGAGCATTTGGCATTGCAGGCAGAGCGGGTGCAGCGCACGGCGCAGGCGATTGCCTGTCTCGATGTGCTGACGAATTTCGCGGCGCTTGCCGTGCGGCAGAATTACTGCAAGCCCGAGGTGGATGTCTCGGA
This sequence comes from Faecousia sp., assembly GCA_051892295.1. Taxonomy (GTDB): domain Bacteria; phylum Bacillota; class Clostridia; order Oscillospirales; family Oscillospiraceae; genus JAZOXB01. The sequence continues at coordinate 3,705 of JBJFGB010000084.1, forward strand.
GGAGATTGTCATTCGCGATGGGCGGCATCCCGTGGTGGAGCAGGTCTTAAAATCCAGCCTGTTCGTCCCGAACGACACCGTCCTTGACTGCGGCGAGAACCGCACCGCGATTATCACGGGCCCCAATATGGCGGGCAAGTCCACCTATATGCGGCAGGTCGCGCTGATTGTGCTGATGGCGCAGATTGGCTCCTTCGTGCCGGCAAAGTCCGCGCATATTGGTATTGTTGACCGCATCTTCACCCGCATCGGCGCGTCGGACGACCTCTCGATGGGAAAATCCACCTTTATGGTGGAGATGTCGGAGGTCGCGGAGATTTTAGCCCACGCCACGGCGCGAAGCCTGCTGATCCTCGACGAGATCGGGCGCGGCACCTCCACCTTTGACGGCATGGCGATTGCCCGCGCGGTGGTGGAGTATGTCACGGACAAAAAGCGTCTTGGAGCGAAGACCTTATTTGCGACGCATTACCACGAGCTGACCGATATCGAGCGCGAGATCGGCGGCGTGAAGAATTATAATATCGCGGTCAAAAAGCGCGGCGGGGATATCGTCTTTTTGCGCAAGATTGTCCCCGGTGCGGCGGACGACTCCTACGGCGTGGAGGTCGCGAAGCTGGCGGGACTGCCGGAGAAGGTCGTCTCCCGCGCGCGGCAGCTTTTGCATGATTTGGAGAGCGGCGCGCCCGTGCGGACGGTCGAGGTCGCGGCGAATGACCAGATCTCGATTATGAGCATGGAAAACGACGCCCTGCGCAAGCGGTTAGAGTCGATGTCTGTCGAGACAATGACCCCGATTGAGGCGATGAACGCCTTGTTTGAATTAAAGAAGATGGTTTGATAGACGCTGTAGGGCGGGGACATAATCGTCCTATAAAGCGTTGAGGGGCTACCCTTTCTTGTCATTGCGAGACCAGTGCGCACACTACCCGCAGGGGGTACGCCGCATCCGTAACGCTTCTTCGTCGCGAACGGCTGCGCAGTGGTCGTGGCAATCTCCGGCTGTGGGTTTGTACGCGGTTGGTCGTTCCTGCACGAGATTGCCACGTCGCTGCGCTCCTCGCAATGACATATACGGGAAGCTTGTACGCAGTTGGTAGTTCCTGCACCGGCTTATGACATGTCCCCGCCCTACAGAGGTTTAAAATGAAGGAGATCATGGATGCGCGAGACGTTTCGGGAGCGCGATATTGTTGCGCCGACTAAAATAGAACTGCTTTGCGGCTTGGGGTGCTGGCTCCTTTATCTGTCCGGCATCCCGGAGCTGTTGTATTGGCTGCTTCCGCTGCTCGGTGTTGACCTTGAAAGCGTACGGGGCGCGAGCCTCGCGCAGATTGCGGCGTTTGTGCTGGATTTTATTTTGCTTGTGCTGGTTTTCCGCAAATTTCTCTGGCGCTCTGCACAGCCGCTGAAGGGGAACGGGAAACGCCTGCTTTCCACCGTCCTGCGCGGATTCGCCTTTTATTGGCTGCTGGCGTATCTCGTCTCGCTGCTGATTATGTTCCTCAGCGCCGGAATGAATGTGACGCTCGAAAACCGCAACAACGAGGCGATTGGCATCATCCTGACGAATTACACGCTCCCGATGGCAATCAGCACGGTCGTTTTTGCGCCGGTGACGGAGGAATGCCTTGTGCGCGGCGTGCTGTTCGCGCCGATTTGCAGACGCAAGCCGTGGGTCGCGTATCTTGTGTCGACGGTGCTGTTCGGGCTGCTGCATACGTTTCAGTATATCGGGGCGCAGCCCTGGAGCGTGCTTGCCCTTTCCTTCCTGCAATATCTGCCCGCCGGGATTGTGCTCGGCTGGGTTTATCAGCGCACGCGCAGCATCTGGGGCGCGATTGCGCTGCACAGCCTGATTAATTTGGTCGCCGTTGCGGCGATGGTCTGACGGAGGTGAAATCATGCCGAAAATTCAACAGCTTTCGCCCCATGTGGCGGATTTGATCGCGGCGGGCGAGGTCGTGGATCGTCCCGCAGGGGCGGCAAAGGAGCTGGTCGAAAACGCCATTGACGCGGGGGCAAAAAATATTACCGTGGAAATACAAAACGGCGGCATGACCTTTTTGCGTGTGACCGACGACGGCTGCGGCATGAGCGCCGAGGACGCGCCCACCGCCTTTTTGCGCCACGCGACCAGCAAGCTCCGCGAGGCGAGCGATTTGGAAGCGATTCACACCCTCGGCTTTCGCGGCGAGGCGCTGGCGGCGATCTCCGCCGTTTCCAGAGTCGATTTGATGACGAAAACCGCCGACGCGGAATTCGGCACGGGGCTGCATTTGGACGCCGGTGTCGTGACCGAACAGGGCGAGGTCGGCTGCCCGAACGGGACGACGATCATCGTCCGGGACCTGTTTTATAATACGCCCGCGCGCATGAAGTTTATGAAGCGCGATACCGTGGAGGCGTCTGCGGTTCTGAGCATGATGCAGCGTCTCGCCCTCGCGCACCCGGAGATCGCCTTCCGCGTCCTGAGAGACGGCGAAGAGCAGTTGCACACGGCGGGGGACGGACGGCTTTACAGCGCGGTCTATGCCGTGATGGGCAGAACGACCGCCCAGGAGATGACCGAGGTCGAAAGTCACTATGAAAAATATACCCTCTCGGGCTATGTCTCGAAGCCGAACGCCTCCCGGGGCAACCGCAGCAATCAGATTTTCTTTGTCAACGGACGCCATGTGCGCTCGAAGTCCATGACCGCCGCCCTGGAGGAGGCGTACCGCAACGCACTGATGGTTGGGCGCTATCCGTCCTGCGTGCTGCATTTGACGATGCCCGAACAGCTTGTCGATGTGAATGTCCATCCCGCGAAGACCGAGGTGCGGTTTTTGAACGAGCGGGATGTGTTTGACTGCATCCGCTACGGGGTGCAGGGCGCTTTGGAGCGGGCGAGCGGACGGGTGCCGCTGCAGCTGCCCCATTCTGAAAAGCCGAGGACGCAGACGGCAGCAGTGCCGAAGCAGGGGTTCTTCCGCCAGATGAGCGCCGAGGATTACCGCGCCTTCGCCGCCGTGATGCAGGACAGCGCGAGGGCTTCCGTAAATGCAGACAAGCTTGCTGCGCAGTCTCGCAATGACAATGTAGGGCGGGGACATGTCCCCGCCGTCCGCGAAGCGGCAGATGGCAGGCATGAACAAGCTTGTACGCACTCGGTAGTTCCTGCACCGGCGGGGACATGTCCCCGCCCTACAGTGGAGGGTGACGGTGTAGGGGCGGCTATCAGCAGCGCGCGAGGAACGGAAGGCATCGCTGCAATGGATGAGATTGCCACGGCGCAAGCGGCTCGCAATGACAGTATAGGGGCGAATGAGATTGCCACGGCGCAAGCGGCTCGGAATGACACTGTGGAAGCGGAAGCGCAGCAGGAGCTGCCGTTACAGACGCAGGCTTACCGTGTGGTGGGCGAGGTGTTGGACACCTATATTATAGTTGAGCAGGACAGACAGGTCTTGCTCATCGACAAGCACGCGGCGCATGAGCGGATTCTCTTTGAAAAGCTCCGCAGAAGCAGGGAACCCATCATGTCCCAGCTTCTGCTGGAACCGATATTATGTCAACCAGAACGCGAGGAGGCGGCGATTCTGATGGAAAACGCCAGTCTTCTGAACGAGTGCGGCTTTGAGGTCAGCGACTACGGCGACGGGACGCTTGCCGTGCGCCGCATTCCCGCAGAGCTGGACGCAGCCGACGCGGAGAGCGCTCTCAATCAGCTTGCGAGCGACCTTTTGAACGGCAAGCGCACCGACCCCGCTGCCCTGCGGGACACGATGCTGCACACGGTTGCGTGCAAAGCCGCAATCAAGGGCGGCAGACACACCGATGCCCGTGAGCGGGAGGCCCTGGTGAAGCAGGTGCTCTCCAATCCGTCGCTCAAATACTGCCCCCATGGCAGACCGATTATTGCCGTGCTGACCGCTTCGCAGTTGGAGCGGAGCTTTAAGAGGGCGTGAGGATGGAGTTGCTTTGTATCGTCGGCCCCACCGCCACGGGGAAAACCCGCCTCTCTGTCGCCTTGGCGCAGCAGCTCGGCGCGGAGATTGTCTCCTGCGACTCCATGCAGCTCTACCGGGGCATGGACATCGGCACGGCAAAGCCCACGGCGGCAGAGATGGGCGGCGTAAGGCACCATATGCTGGATTGCATTGACCCGCAGGAGGAGTTTTCCGTCAGCCGCTATGTCGAGCTGGCAGACGCCTGCGTGCAGGAGATTTTATCGCGCGGCAAGCCCGTGATTGTCGTCGGCGGCACGGGGCTGTATGTGGATTCCCTCGTCGCGGGGCGGGAGTTCGCGCCCTTTCCCCGGACGGGCATACGGGAGGCGCTGACCCTTCGGGCGCAGAGAGAGGGGATCGAGCCGCTGATGGAGCAGCTTCGCGCGGTGGATCCCGAGGCGGCGGCAAGCATTCACCCGTCGAATCAAAAACGCGTCATCCGCGCGTTGGAGGTCTATTTGGAGACGGGCAAGACCATCACCCGGCACAACCGGGAGACGCAGAGCCGACCGGCGAAATACCGACCGATCTGGATAGGATTGGATTATGTCAACCGATCCGCCCTCTATGCCCGCATTGATACCCGTGTGGACGAGATGTTTGCACAGGGCTTGGTCGGGGAGGTGCGGCGGCTGCTGGAAAATGGCGTTTCCCCGACGGCGACGAGTATGCAGGCAATCGGCTACAAGGAGCTGACGGCGTTTTTGCGCGGGGAGGACACGGAGGACGCGGCGCGGGAGAAGATCAAGCTCGCCTCCCGCCGCTACGCCAAACGGCAAAGGACATGGTTCCGCCGCAATGCGGACATTCATTGGATTGCATTGCCCGACGCGCCCGATTTTGACGCAGTTTTGCGCCAGGCGGTGGAAATCTGCGCAGGTCAATAGAATTGCTGCACTCTGTAGTCTGGGGACATGTCCCCCTAAGACCGCGTAAGCGGCAGACAGTACAGACGTACAAATTGGTACACGGTCGGTAGTTCCTGCACGAGATTGCCACGTCGCTGCGCTCCTCGCAATGACATAATTGGCTACCCTAATTTGTCATTGCGAGACCGGTGCGCGTTTCGCCCGCAGAGGTACGTCGCATTCGTAACGCTTCATCGTCGCGAACGGCTGCGCACCGGTCGTGGCAATCTCCGGCTGTAGGTTTGTACGCGGTCGGTAGTTTCTGCACCGACTTAGGATATGTCCCCGCCCTACAGAAAGCAAAAATTATTTCGGGGTTTCCGACGGGAGATTCGGGAATTCGACAAGGACAAGCCATTACAATAGGAGTATCCCAAAAATGAGAAAAGAGGTACTCAAAAAATGGCAAACACAGAAAATTTGCAGGATCTGATCTTAAACGAGGTACGCAAGGAGCATATTCCCGTGACGATGTTCCTGATGAACGGCTTTCAGATGAAAGGCATCATCACGGGCTTTGACAGCTTTATCGTCGTCTTAAGCTCTGAGGGCAAACAGCAGATGATCTACAAGCACGCGATCTCCACACTTGTGCCGCTGCAGCCCGTGCGCGTCCCGCTGTAAGCGAAGGTCGTCCTGCGTGCCGACTCCCGTGGGGGAGCCGTAATAGGAGGACCCAATGAGAAAGCAGGGCGAATTTTACTTAAAGCTCATTTCCATACTGCTGGCGGTCGTGATCGCGGCGTATGTGCTGTTTTCGGTGATTCTGAACTCCGGCAGCAGCTATGCGCTTGAGACGGCTGTCTACTGCGAAGTCGGCGACGGGGTGACCGTTTCCGGCTTTGTGGTGCGTTCTGAGGAGGTGCTGGTGAGCAATGCGCCAATCGTCGTATGCGAGCTGACCGAGGGCGAACGCGTCGGCGGCGGACAGCGCGTGGCGACCGGCTATCAGTCCGGCAGCGCGCGGGAGAACCGAGAGGAGTTGAATTCGCTGAAAAAACAGCGCGACCAGCTTGCCTATGCCGCAGAGGGGTCGGACAGCAGCAATGCAGCCGCCTTAGACGGCGAGATTGCCAATATGATTGTCAGTCTCGCGGTGCAGACCTCGCAGCAGCGCTTCAGCGCCGTGCGCGCCACCGCTTCGGAGCTGGAGCCGTTGGTTTTGCGGCGCAGCGTCTCCGGTGACGACACCGAACTGATACAAAGGCGTATTGCGGACATCGATCAGCGCATTTCCGTGCTGTCGGCGCAGACCACCACCGGCGCGACCGCCATCACGGTGGCGGAATCGGGTTATTTCTCGGAGCAGGCGGACGGGCTGGAGCGTGTTCTAACCCCGGAGCGTGTGCAGACCATGACCCTCTCGGAGCTGCGCGCTTTGGAGGAGGGGGAATACAGCGCGTCCGATAACGCCATCGGCAGGCTGATTCAAGGACAGAAATGGTACTTTATCGCGGAGATCCCGCAAGAACGCGCCGGACAGTGCGAAGAGGGCGACCGCCTGACCGTCAATTTTGCCGACGGCGCGCTGCAGGGGCTGCGAATGCGCGTGGAGCGGATTGGCGCGGCGGAGGACGGGAGCTGCGTGATCGTCCTCTCCTGCGAAAAAATGCTGCAAAATGTTACGGCGCTGCGGCGGCAGACCGTGGACATCGTGTTTGACACCTACGAGGGTCTGCGCGTGCCGAAGACGGCAATCTATTATGTGAACGGCGAGACGGGCGTTTATATTTTGGAGGGTGCCCGTGCCGACTGGAAAACGGTCGAAATTATTTTTGAGTACGGCAATGACTATCTCGTCCGCTGGGACGACAGCGATACGGACAACCTCTGGCCGAAGGATGAGATCATTTTGACGGCGGAGGATATTTCGGATGGGAAGGTGATGGAATGATAGCCGAAAACATCGCGGCGATCCGCGCAAGAATGAAGGAAGCCGCGCGCCGCGCAGGGAGAGACCCGAAGGAGATTCTTCTGTGCGCAGCGACGAAAATGAACGACGCGAGCCGCGTGCGCGAGGCGATTGCGGCAGGCGTGGACTGCTGCGGGGAAAACCGCGTGCAGGAGCTGGTGCAGAAGAGCGCCGAACACGCCTATGACGGCGCGCCTGTGCATTTTATCGGGCATTTGCAGACCAACAAGGTCAGGCAGGTCGTGGGAAAGGTGGCGCTGATTCAGTCCGTAGACCGGCTGCCCCTGCTCGAATGCATCGAGAAGGAGGCTGCGCGGCAGGGCATCGTGCAGGACATCCTGCTGGAGGTCAATGTCGGGCAGGAGGAGAGCAAATCCGGCTTCACCCCGGAGGAGACGCCGGACATCGCCGCTTCCATGGCGTTGTATCCGCATTGCCGCCTGCGCGGATTGATGGCAATTCCTCCCGTCAGCGAAAAAAGCGGCGATAATTGCAGATATTTTGAAAAAATCCGCAGAATTGCTGTTGACATAACAGCGAAAAAACAGCATAATAGTCTTATGGATATTTTGTCGATGGGGATGACGGACGATTTCGAGGACGCCATTGCCTGCGGCAGTACGATGGTGCGCGTCGGCACTGCCATTTTCGGCGCAAGATATTACCACAACAATGGATAACATAACGGAGGAATGTACTCATGGGCTTTATGGATGAAATCAGAAAGCTGACCCACCCTTATTCCGATCAGGAAGAAGAATATGACGATTACGACGAGGAAGAGGAGCTGCCCGAAGAAGCGCCCGCTCCCACATCCCGCCGCAGCTATAGCCGCACGCCCGCACCCGAAGCGCCCCGCTCCAGCGCAACGAGCCGCGTTGTGAATATCAACGCGACCACGCAGCTTCAGGTCGTGCTGGTGAAGCCGGAACGCTTCGATCAGGTTTCCGAAATCGCGGATCATCTGCGCGATAAGAAGGCGGTCGTGCTGAATCTGGAAACGACCAACAAGGATGTCTCCCGCCGCCTGGTGGACTTCCTCTCCGGCTGCGCCTATGCGCTGGACGGCAAGATCAAGAAGGTTGCGATTTCCACCTATTTGATTACTCCGTATAATGTCGGCGTGGTCGGCGATCTGGTAGAGGAGCTGGAATCGAGCGGTATGCGTTTTTAAGGCTGCCCGCGAGAAAGAAATAACAACGGCAAAGAGAAGGAGTAGAGAACGATGCTGACACCGCAACAGATACAGGAAGTTAGCTTTGAAAAGGCTTTGTTCGGCGGATATGATATGGACTCGGTCGATGATTTTTTGGAACCGCTGACGGACGATTATATCACGCTGTATAAGGAAAACTCCGTTCTGAAAAGCAAAATGCGGATCCTTGTGGATAAAATTGAGGAATACCGCAAGCATGAGGCCTCCATGCAGAATGCGCTGCTCGCCACGCAGAAGACCTGCGACCAGATGATCGCGGAGGCGGAGAAGAAGTGCGCGAAAATGCTCCACGACGCTGAGGAGACTGCGTCCGCGAAGGCGCAGAATGTGGATGCCTTGGTCGGCGAAGAAAAGGATCGCTTAGAGGCGGCGCGGACTGCCACTGCCCAGTTCATTGACGGTATGGAAAAACGCATCCGCCGCCAGCTGGAGCTTTTGGAGGAGCTGCGCAAAAAGGAGCTTTCCGCCCCGAAGCAGGAGGAGAGGACGAAGGTCTTCGGAAAGCGCGAGCCTGCCGAGGAGGCGCCGAAGCGGGCTTATGATTACGACAGGGAGCCGTCTGCCCCTACCACCCAGGAGAAGGCGGACGCGCTGATTGAGGAGATTGGGCTGCGCATTGAGGAGAGCCTCGGCGGGCCGACCCTCGGCGACATGGCAGCCGAAAAGCCGGAGCCTTCGACCCACGGCGAGCTGTCCCCGGCAAAGCAGAAGCTCTTTGATGAGCTGAAGTTCGGCAGAAATCCCGAATCGAAGAAGAAAGGATAATCACTGCAGCCCCGGGGCTGCGTTGATGTCCAAAACCGAATAGCATGATGCGTCGATGGGGACGAGTAGCCCGTTTGCCGCGTGCAGAGAGCTGTCGCTTGGTGCGAGACAGCCGCGGCGGCGTGTGAATATCACCCCGTAGCACCCCGCCTGAATTTATTTCGTAGGGTGGGACGGCTTGCGCCCGTTACCGCGCACGAAAGTGTCCTCTCCGCAAAAGGAGGGGGAACAAGAGTGGTACCGCAGAGCACGTCTCTGTCTCTTGATGAGACAGAGACGTTTCTTATTTTGTGGATATTTGATGTAGGGCGGGGACATGTCCCCGCCGACCGCGAAGCGGCAGACGGTACAGACGAACAAATTTGTACGCAGTCGGTAGTTCCTGCACCGGCGGGGACATGTCCCTGCCCTACAGAGGTCATGACAAAATTTTAAAATCAATTCTCATGGAGGATTTTATGGATTACAAGAACACCATTATCACACCGAAAACCGATTTTCCCATGCGCGCGGGGCTGCCCACGCGGGAGCCGCCGATGCTGGAGCATTGGAACAAGATCGATGTCTATGCCCTTTTGCTCGAAAAGAATAAGGGCAAGCCCGCCTTCGTCCTGCACGACGGCCCTCCCTTCTCCAACGGCGACATCCACATGGGTCACGCGCTGAACAAGACCTTAAAGGACTTTATCGTCCGCTCCTACGCCATGCGCGGCTACTATACGCCGTTCACGCCCGGCTGGGACAACCACGGTATGCCCATTGAGTCCGCGATTATCAAGAAAAACAAGCTCAACCACAAGACCATGCCCGTGACGGAGTTCCGCTCCGCCTGCGAGGCCTTCGCCGAGGACTTTATTCAGCGGCAGATGGCGGGCTTCCGCCGTCTGGGTGTCTTGGGCGACTGGGAGCATCCCTACCGCACGATGGACAAGCATTTCGAGGCCGAGGAGGTCAAGGTCTTCGGCGAGATGTACCGCAAGGGCTATATCTACAAGGGCTTGAAGCCGGTCTACTGGTGCCCGAAGGATGAGACGGCGCTGGCAGAGGCGGAGATCGAGTATCAGGACGATCCCTGCACCTCCATCTATGTCAAGTTTGCCCTCAAGGACACCCGGGGCAAAATGAACACCGAAAACACCTATGTTGTCATCTGGACGACGACCCCGTGGACCCTGCCCGGCAACCTCGCCATTGCCTTAAATGCCAACGAGAGCTACGTCCTCGTGGACGCGAAAAACGGCGAGCGCTATATCGTCGCGGAAGCCCTGCTGGAAAAGACAATGAAAGCCGGCGGCATCGGGGAATATGAAATTCTCGAACGTCACGAGGGTAAATTCTTCGAGTATATGACCGCGCAGCATCCGTTCCTGGAGCGCGATTCCCTGCTCGTCTGCGCGGACTATGTCACGATGGACTCCGGCACGGGCTGCGTCCACACCGCCCCCGGCTTCGGCGCGGACGACTATCAGACCTGCCGCCGCTACCAAATCGACCTGATTGTCCCCGTGGATGACCGCGGCTACCAGACCAAGGACGCGGGCAAGTACGCGGGCATGCGCTACGACGTGTCCAACGAGCAGATTGTTGTTGACCTCAAGGAATCGGGCGCGCTGTTCGCCTCCGAGGTCTTTACCCACAGCTATCCCCACTGCTGGCGCTGCAAGAGCCCCATCATCTTCCGCGCCACGCCGCAGTGGTTCTGCTCCGTCGAGTCCTTCAAGGATGAGGCGGTCGCCGCCTGCGAAAACGTCCAGTGGCTGCCCGCGTGGGGCAAGGACCGCATGGTTGCCATGATCCGCGACCGCGCCGACTGGTGCATCTCCCGCCAGCGCCGCTGGGGTCTGCCGATTCCCGTATTCTACTGCAAGGACTGCGGCAAGCCCGTCTGCACCCCCGAGACGATTGCGCATA
>JBJFGB010000085.1:0-3466 GCA_051892295.1 Faecousia sp.
CCGACGCGCTTTGCCGCCGTAGCGCCCGCGTCAACCGCAGCCTTGACCGCGCCGACATCGCCGCGCACCATCACGGTGACGAGGCCGGAGCCGATCTGCTGCTTGCCGATGAGGTGAACGTTTGCCGCCTTGACCATGGCATCGGCTGCTTCAATCGCGCCGATGAGGCCGCGGGTCTCAATCATGCCTAATGCTTCTTTCATTTGTAAATCCTCCGTAATAAATTAATTTTTTGTTTTAAACTGTAGTATCAGCGATGTAACACTTTCTTTGCTATCTTTTTGAAACGAAGCAGCAATTGCTGCCGATCAAATTCTTTTCGATAGCTTCTGCAAAAAGCGTTTGCATCCTTCTGTCTAATCTCACGCAGATATTTCTCAACCCATTTGTCTTTCTGACAGGTTCCCTCCCGTGTCAGCCATGGGTGGAATATCTCAAGCGCCAATTCAGTAAGGCGGAGTCTGTCCTCTTCCGCTTTCCAATTTTGGAAATAGTGGTACATACATATCCGCAAACCATGCGCTGCCCGTTGGTACAGAAATTGTTCTGTTTCCGCTGGGGAAAGTGCTGTTGCATCGCAAAGCTCGGTGAGCGCATTCAGCTTCCGTTCAAAATTACGGGCGTATTCCGCATAGCCCTTCTTTGTTATGCTGTCTGCATTGGAAGGGTCGCGACAATATACCGTCTTTTGTATCAGCACGATTCGGCTGCAATACCGAAAAAGCTGGCGGATAAACAGAGCATCCTCCGAGGTTCTCAATTTCTCGTCAAACCAAAGGTTATTCGCTCGAATGACGTTCAAATCAAACAATTTCGAATAAACCGTGTAGGAATCGCACTGCACAAGATAGTGCAGCAACTGCTGCGGCTCATTCTTGATTGAAATCAGCAGCGGTGCGTCCTTCCTCACTTGAGAATCTCCGGTTGCGCAGCAGCACTGTACCTCGTTTTTACAATAGCCTTCATAAAGATCAGCGATACTTGTCAAGGGAATATAGTCATCACTGTCAACAAAGCATATACATTCGCCCGTTGCATTCCGCATTCCGAGATTCCGTGCGGAGGAAACGCCGCCGTTTTCCTTGTGGAACACCCTGACTCTTGCATCCTTGCGAGCATATTCGTCGCAAATTTTCGGGGATTGGTCTGTTGAACCATCATCCACCAAAATCAGCTCAATGTCAGAGTAGGTCTGTCCGAGAATAGAATCCACACAGCGCCGAAGATAACCTTCGGAATTCCAGATTGGGACAATGATGCTGATTTTCGCTTTATTTTTCATCGCTCAGTACAGCGCTTTGACAATATCGGGGTGCGGGGACGGGATCACGACGCTTTCCGAAAGCATTCCCTGCGCCTCCGGCGTTTTCTCGCCCGCAGCGATTGCCGCGCGGACGGCTGCGACCTCACCGGTCATGGTGATAAAGGACTTGCCGCCCAAGCCTCTGCCGAGTCGAATGTCGATCAGACGGATATCCGCCGCCTTGACCGCCGCATCCGCCGCAACAACTGCGGTGCAGAGGCTGAACGCCTCCATCACGCCGACTGCAGCGACATGACCGATCTCGTTGCAGGCGTTGATCGCCTTCGGCACCTGCTCGTGGACATGCGAGATCACCATGCTGTCCACCAGCCGCTGACCCGCGACGGCTTTGCCCGCGTCCACGCTCTCCTTGACCGCTGCGACCTCACCCGTGACGATCACGATATATTTGCCCGCACAGACGGGCTGCGCCGCGACCAGCTCGACGGACGCCGCCTTGAGCATTGCGTCCCCCGCATTCACGCCGACGGGGATCGCGTTTGTCTCAATCATTCCCAATGCATTCATTTCGACGCCCTCCTGATTTCAATGTAGTCCTCGGTAATCGCCGTGACCGTGCCAGAGATGCTCGCGTGCATCTTCACGCCCAGCTTCTTCTCCGCAATGTCCGCGATGAGCTGGTTCTTGCGCACCTTGTCGCCCACAGCGACCTTCGGCACACTCGGCGCGCCCACGCCCATGCGGAGCGCAATGCGCACGCAATCGGTGGAAAGCGGCTTATCCACCAGCGGGGCGGGGACATCGTATTCGCTCACACCGAGGCGGGCGATCAGGCGGGAGACAGGAACCTTTTTGTTCTCCAAGCCGCCGTCCACGTCGCCGTAGACCTCCTTGCGCGCCCGGATGCCCTTTGACGCCATGGCGGATTTGAGCGTCTGCATCACCTGCGAGGGCTTTAAGCCAAAGTTGCAGGCGTAATAGGTGCAAAGTCCGCAGTTGCAGCAGGAGAAGATGCCGTTGAAATCGCCCATGAGGTCGATGCCGTTGGCAATGCTCCGCATGGCTTTGTGGGGCTGCACATTCAGTCCCAGCGCGTTTCTCGGGCACATCTGCGTGCACATTGAGCACTGGCAGCACACCGCCATGATCATGCGCAAATCAAGCTTCGGGGACTTCGTTTGCAGAAGCGGGTGGTTCTTCGGAATCGCCAGCAGACCGCCCGTAGTTTTTGTCACAGGAATGTCGAGGGTATCGACCACCCTGCCCATTGCGGGGCCGCCGATGATGTAATCGCAGGGCTCCGTCGTGCCGCCCGCCGCGTCAATCAGTTCCTGCAGGGAGATGCCGACGGGGACGCGCAGGGTGACGGGATTTTTGACCGCGCCGCCCACGGTGACGTATTTTTCGACAACCTTTTTGCCGTCGATGGCAGCCGCAATGTTCACCAGTGTGCTGACGTTGCACACGACCGTGCCGACGTCAAGGGGAAGTCCGCCCGTCGGGACGACTCTGCCCGTGACCTCATAGACAATCTGCTGTTCGTCGCCTGCGGGATAGTAGGCGTCGAGCAAATGCAACTCCACATCATCGGCGTCCTTCAAGACTTCTTTCAGCGCCTTGACCGCCTCGTGGTAATGCTCCTTGAGGCAAATCACCGCGTATTTCGCGCCCGTGAATTCCTTCACCGCGCGAATGCCCCGCAGGACGTCCGCCGCGTAATACTGCATGACCTGCTGATCGACACGCAGGAGCGGTTCGCACTCGGCGCCGTTGGCAAGCACATACTCGGCTTTGCAGTTGATCTTTACATGGGTCGGAAAGCCCGCGCCGCCCGCGCCGAGTATACCGGCGTCGCAGACGATTTTAGCAAGTTCCATAGGCTTAGATAATGCGGAAGTCACCCTTGAGCACGCAGCGTCTTGCGCGCGTAAAGGACTTCGCGCTGGTCAGTCCCTCGCCGGTCGGGGTGGCGATGGTCAGGGTCGTGTAGCCCTCGCCGCCAAAGCCCAAGCCGGAGTAAGACGGCGCGTTCTTGACGAAGATCGTCGTATTCATGCGCCGCGCCGCGCGGGACATATTGTGGACATTCGTCGAATGAATCAGTGCCGAGTGCTGGCAGCCGTGCTCCGCACGGAATGCCTCATTCAGCGCCTCGTCGAAATTCGCCACGCGCACCATGCCGAGCACGGGCATCAGCATTTC
>JBJFGB010000086.1:0-3604 GCA_051892295.1 Faecousia sp.
CACTCCTGCCGTTTCTTTCCCTCACCGGCGAGGTATGCCCGGCGCTCCGCCGTTTTTATGTACATATCGGCATAGTCGGCGATCGTATGCCGTGCGCCGTTTTTGTACTCGATGCAGTCGATGCCGCGCATGAGAAAATCCTTGGTGGCCATGTCCACGGCCTGCTCGATCGTCCCGGCGCCGGTGTTTGCGTACACCTGCGCGTCGAAGATGATCTTGCGGTATTGGTCGTTTGCCCGGCGCAGCACCGCCGCTTCCGCCCGCTCCATGTCGCTGTGCGCGGCCTTAATCAGCGCGCCGAGCTTGTCCTCATTGACCCGGAAGAACGCATCTCCCGCTCCCTGAATGGCCGCCTGTGCCGCTTGCCGCTGTATGCGCTTATTGTTCGCAAGCGCCTCCAGGATGCGCAGTTCCTCCTCCTTCTGGCCGTTTTCGTAGGCGTGTTCCAGCGCCTCCGTGATGCGGCTGTTGATCTCGCGGAACTGCCTGTCGAACTGTTCCGGGTTGTTTTTGCGGTACTCGTCCAGATACTTCAGCTGTTCGACCTGCCACTGGCTCCAATCGAATCCGAGGTCGGATTCCTCGTTCAGATGCCGCCGCAGGTTACGCATCATGCTGTCGATGAGTATATCCTCAATGCGCCCAAAGGCCGCTCCCGCGTCATACTCCATAACCGTTCATGCGGTCGAGATTCACCGCAGGCTCCGGCATCAGCTCCACGCCGCTCTCCTGTTTGATGCGTTTGACCTCCTCGGCCTTCCACTCCTCGCTCTGCGTATCGCCGTAAAGCTCGTCCACGGCCGCCTCCGTGCTCATCAGGCCGCCGGTGCGGGCCTTGGAGAGTGTTTCGACCTGGCTTTCAAAAGACGGGTTCGCATAATCGCCGAAGGTGACGTCCACGCTGATTTCGTCGGTCATGGTCTTTCCCTCCGCCTCGTGATAGGCGAGGATCGCGACCTCCACCAGCTGCTTCAGATCGGCCTGCAGCGTCTCGACAAGGCGGTCGCGGGTGTAAAGCGTCACTTTCTCTTTCTCGCGCTGCGCCTCGGCATTGTCGAGCTTTTTCACGTCGATGCCGAGGGTGCTCGGGGAGATCAGGCCCTGCAGGCACATATCCAGCGCGGTGGCGTAGGTGGCCGCGTAGCTGTCGTGCGGAATCTGCGGCTGCTCGGTGGTGATCTTGCTCTCCACTCCCTGCGTCATGTTCGATTCGGTGCGGATAAAGCGGTCATCGAAGGCATTCGGGTGTTTGAGCGTGCCGGTCTTCGGGTCACGGGGAATGAGGTTATCGGGAATATAGGTCTTCGCCCGTCCCGCTCTCAGTGCGTCCATCCACTGGCTCCACGCCTCGTCGTATGCGTCAAAGGCGTCGATTTTGGTGTCGAAAATGCTCTGGCCGCGGCCCTCCCAGCGGTCGGATCGGGAGAAGCAAACCGGAACGGCCATCATGTACCGCTTATCCTCCGTCCCGAAGGTCACATCCTGCAAGCCGGCAAGGCCCGGCACGGCCGTCATGTCGACCGGCTGTCCGTTCATAGTCACCTTATACCGCACATAGTTCATGCCGTAGATCTCGCGCAGCTCACACCGCCTGCCCGTCTCCGTCCGAAGCTCGCTGCGGAAAATGATCTCTGTGAGCCGCCCTCTCCTGTAGGTGTACTCCACGCGGTCGCCGGGGAAGAATTCAAGGATCGGATAGGCGGATATTTCGCTGTCCAGACTGACCTTGAACGCCCCGTCTCCGATGTACAGCGTCTCCGTGACCGCCCGCTGGATCAGCGCCTTGACGTCGTTTTCTTCGGCGATCTTTTCCCACAGCTCCTCCTGGGCCTTATCCGCAAAGGCAAAATCATTGAGGTTTGTCACAACGATCCCCGCCAGCGTGTTCACGATCGTCGCCGGAAGGCCGGTGTGGATCTTCCGTATCTCCATGCCCGGGGTCTGCTGCGCCGCCCAGAACATACGCCTGTCCTCCCCCTCGGCGATATGCTGATAGAGCTGTGCAAGCTCGGTCGAATCGCCGCGGTACCAGATGCGGTTTTTGATCGCATTCCCCTGAAAATCAAGCGTTTCACGGATGCTGATCTGTTTTGCGCCCGCCTCCTCGATCCGCAGAAAGCTCCGCGCTTTTTCTCTCACCTTGTCCATAAAGCTCATACGCTCCCTCCCTTATTCACTCCGATCGCGTTCTGATACGGGATCCAGCCGTACTGACAGGAGTTTATCGTGTGGTCGTTCCCGTCCTCGGGCACGCCCTTATCGTTGTAGCTGTATCGGTTCAGCTCCCGGATGTGCTCCGTGCAGTTTGTCAGCACGGTGTAATGCCCGGTCTCCAGCCAGCCGCCCTGCAGGTTGATGCGGTCAATGACCGGCGTCTTATAGGACGGGTTGAAGATGTACGGGCAGGGATGCGCCCGCTTGTATTTCTGCAGCTCCGTGATCGTCGCCTGATCGGCGCTGTCCACGAACACGTTGCGGAACATCCCCCATGTCCGGGCGCACATATCCAGAAAATCAACAAACTGCGCCGCTATATCGGACGGCGCGAACGGCACGCCCCTACCGGCGTTGTTTATAACCTTTTCCTCCAGAATGAACAGCCGCCCGCTCGTCGTGATGCCCTGCATGGTCATCGCAACCGTGTCATGGCTTTTCGCGCTGTACGAGGTGTCAAGCCCGGCCGACAGCTGCGCCCAGGTGATCTCCCGGATCGTCAGCTGACCGCGCAGCCATTCGCGGCTTGCCGTATGCCGATCCTCGCGGAAATTCGGGAATACAAGCCCCTCCGCCCGGCCGCGTAGACCCTCGATCTTGTTTTTGTACTGCTTTGTCCCTTTCGGCACGCTGCCGATGATCTTCGCCTTCTTCTCCGGCGTCAGCGCGGCATTGTCGTCAAAAGAAAAGAACCAGTGCACCCATCCGGGGTGCTCCGGTTCCGATAAGGCATTTCGTATTTCTGCCGGCGTCCCGCTCTCCCATTCAGGCAGCGGCCGGCAGCGGTTTATGTATTCGCCGTATACCGGCAGATCGGGATCGTCCGGGTTCAGCGTGGCCATGAGATAATCGCAGCGCATGGCCGCCTCCCGGACAAAATCCATGTCGGCGGTGTTGATCTCGTCGATGTATACGCAGCCGTACTGGCCGCCGAGCACGTCCTTCCAGCGCTTCCGGTCGCGATAGCCCGCGACGTAGATCACCCGGTCGCCGTCCTCCGCGTGCAGCAGCAGGTGCGGCATTTTGTTATCCCGGGACCCGTTTCCGTTGTACTCAACAAGTGAGCCGAAATCATCCAGAATCCCGAGTTCTTTTGTGATGATATTTTTCTCGGCGGCTCCGGTGTCTTCGGCGGCCAGGATATGCTGCCGTTTTGGCGACGCGGCCACCATCAAGATGAATTTGAGCAGCCCCACTGTCGTTTTTCCGGCAGCCGTCGTGCCCTCCAGCACTTCCATTTCGGCCCGGCATCGAAGAAATGCCTTGTATTTCGGCGAGAGGATCAGCCCGCTCATGTCAGCTCAAGCCTTTCAATCAGCTGTGTCAGCTTCGACTGCGCGGTTTCATCGGTCAGCTTCAGCTCTTTCCGGTTCCACATACCGATATGCTC
>JBJFGB010000086.1:3704-14342 GCA_051892295.1 Faecousia sp.
GCGCGGTTTCATCGGTCAGCTTCAGCTCTTTCCGGTTCCACATACCGATATGCTCGCCGATGAGCTTGAGCGCCTTGACCGCACCGTTTGCGTCGAAGGTATATTCGGCCTCGGACGGCACATACGAGTGTGCCTCCGCATCCCACTCCATCACCGGCTCGGCCTGCATACAGCGCCTGTATATCTCCCATAGCTCCATGACTACGCGGTCGGCCGACAATCCCAGGCGCTGCGCCTGTTCCTTCTGCAGCTGCGCGATGCGCTCCATGACGTCCTCCCGTTTGAGCAGCGTCGAGGCCTGCGATGCGGCGCGCTTATCGCTGTATCCTGCCCGAATCGCCGCCTCGGTGCCGTTGTAATCGATCACATATTCCTGACAAAAGCGATCCATCTTGACCGTCATCGCCGCCATCGTAAGCACCTCCCTGCGGCAGCAAAAAAGCTCCCGATCAAAACGATCGGAAGTCCTATCGCGTTTTTATTCTGTACGCACGCGCCCGCACCCGCCTGCACGGTCTGTCTTGCGTTTTCTTTCGTTTTTTGCCCCGGCTCATCCGAATTGCACGGAAGCACGGCAAGCGCGGTATCAGCGCGGCCGCGAGACCCTTACCGGGATGTGATCTTATGAACAGAAAGGAAGAGACCCGAATGCCTGGCCCCGTGGAGCCGGAGGGCGGACTCGAACCGCCCGGATATGGAGTGTGAGGTGTCTGCCCCGCTCGCGGCGGTAAGACGTTCCGCGCACCTGCGCCCCGGCATATAAAACGGCCGTGGACACTATCCACAGCCGTTCTGAGAGAGGAGATAATCGTGATGCCTTACAGGTATCCCGATAACATATTATCACAGAATTTAGGCTCTGTTAGGTCAATTTGGATAATACCCCATGTTTTTTGCCGCTTTGTAGATGAATTTCCGCCGCCATCGTTTGACGCTGGATTCATCCGCGTGCAGGATGTCCGCGGCCTCCTCGATGCTTGCCCCTTCCCAGTCCACAAGCATCACGGCGCGCAGAATGTTCTCCCCGTCCTTTTCGAGACGGATCCTTTCGATCGTAAGCTCGACGGCGTCAATATCCGCTTCCTCCCGGCTGGACATCGTCCGCATGGCCACATCCTCCGTTGTGCGCGTCCCCGCGGAGCTGCGCGGCAGGATGACGTTTACCTCTTTCCCGCTCCGGAGCGTAGTCCTTGTGCCGTAGTTTGCCACCACGGCCTGCGCCTGCTTATCCCTCTTCAGCCCGACCAGACGAGGGTATTCCCGGATCGTTCTCACGACGGTGCCATACCACCAGTATTTCGGACGGCTCATGTTATCACTCCCTCCTCCTCACCATCGGCGTCTGACAATCGCATTTCCTCAATTTTGCGAATATGATCCAGTTATTCATTTCATCCGGCGGCGTCGCCTCCACCGCTATGTCCGGCGCCCCTGCCAGCGTATAGCCCGGATACCGCTTTTCCCAAAACTCCCGCTCCCAGATCATCCCGGATTCCGCAAAACGCTCCAGCATCCGAACCGAATATTTTGTGTCATTCGTTGCCCGTACTGGTTTTTCAAGGTTTTGGCTTCCGCTCCAGCGCTTCTTCCCCGCCGGATACTTCATGAGATACCGCGCCAAAGCCTCCAGACCGTTCTCGCCAAACTGCAGCCTGTCGGCGTTTGCATATCCTATCCGCCGCAGTGACCTCCGGTAGGCCGGATCCTGCTCCGCCTTTTTCCAGTTGATCCGCTCCTGTGTCCACATCAGCTCCAGATCGTCCCGGCTTATGCCCCCGGACATAATGATGTGGTGATGTATTCTCTTTCCGTTTGCGCCATACTCTGTCACCACGATGTATTTCATCGGCGGAAGCCCTAGCTTCCGCCGTCGATATTCCACACGCCGGAGATAATTTCTTACCTCCCGCTTTGCGTCTTCCTCCGTTTCGGGAAGATGATCCCGATCATATGTTGCCGTGAAATGGATATCTTCCGGGCCAAAGTTTGCGTTGACCAGTTGGATGAAATACCGGCGCGCCCTCTTGCTGTTCAGATTTCTCTGCTTCGGCGGACTCACCTTCTCCCTCCGGCGCCGGTGCTTTCTTGTGGCCATCTGGGCCGCCTCCGTGTATTGGAAGAGATCAACGGTCATATACTGCGCTCCGCAATATGTCCGTTGCTCCCGGATAAACGTAGTCGATCGATGCATATCCTTTGTGTTCCCCCTATGGTTTCGTTGAGAAGTTAATACCCATTACCAGCTCACAGGCTGCCGCCCGGCAACCTGTTATCGACTGCTATACATATTAAATAGTTGTCTCTACAGCAAAATCCCGCCACCTCATATCGAGATAGCGGGATTGTAAGTACTATATTTCCTTTTAACTTCACGCCCCAGCGTAAATAATTATTTGTTTAACTCCTCCCAAAGTCGGTTCCAGTCATCTTCCCAATCCAGTGGTTCATAACCTTTAACAACATAGCTTACACCGTCACAGGTACTGCACAATTCCCCGTATGTTCTGCAATGATTTACATCGTCTTCCGTAAGTACCTTCAAAGGTTTCTCATAGTATTCGCAATACTCTATGCACTTGCCTTTCTTAAAAAGATCATTCATATGTTTGTATTCATCTCTTTTCATATTGAATGCTTTCGCCACCTGTTTTCTGCTCCCAAGCACAAGAGCGTAAATGCCGGGTTTGTTGACCCCGTTCATTTCTTACTTGCCGCTTTTGCAGTTCGTTCATGCGACAACCTCCCCACACGCATCATATCGCGCCAACGTCTTACGTAGTTCAGCGATAACCGCTTCCACATCCTCGCCTAAAATCGTGCGGTACATCTCCGGATTTTTCAGCCTGCTGTTCAGGCAAGACAGGTGCCACTTGTAATCATCAATCATAGGGATGTCTACCAGCGGAACAGTGCCGGCCTCTTTCGTGATCACGTAATTTGTAATGGGATATTCCTTGTCTCCGATTTGCATTGTTTTCGGTTCCATCTTGAAAAACCTCCTTGAAATTCCCCGGGAGGTCTGATAGAATGGATTTATCAAACCTCCTTGGTTTGGTGCTATAGGAACAGTCTGATTCTTGTCGAGGGAGCCAGGCTGTTTCTATTTTATTCGCTGAGTTCTTCGTCAATCTTTTGGTTGAGCCATTCTGTTTTTGTTTCTTTTTTCTCAACCAACCGCTTTTCAAATCTTTCCATCTTTCCCCGCTCAACTTCTGCGGTAAAATACTTGAATTTTTCGCGGCGCGCTTTGAAATACCCAGCCCTACTCTCTGAGGACAAACTCTTCACCTCCTTGTTACTTGCAACAATATACCATGTTGCAAGTAACAAGTCAAGAGGTTTTTCAAAAATATTTCCCGCTATCTCGATATGATGTTGTCAAGGTACATACTGTTGAAAAGGTTCAGCCAGAAGCGCCCATCGCGGGACGCTCCCGACTCAGCCTTTTACAATTCCTCCATCAGCCGACGATAACCCTCATAAAACCGCATGGTTTCCATGCGCGGCCTGTCCGGTTCAAAGCTCGGACAAGCTCGAACAAAATAGCTCTCCCCATCCACGGCTTTGGATGTGCGTATCGCATCCCAGCCGTCAACGGGCTTTCCGCTTTTCGACCAGGGGCAGCCTTTCCCGCGCTCCGGATCCGGCACCGCGTTTTCGCATTGCCAGCAGAGCGTCCCGCTCTCGGCGGCGGGGCTTGTGTCCTCTTCCCGTTTCCGGTATTCTTCCCTCTCCTCTTCTGTCCGTGTTGGTCTCCGGAAGTGAACACACAGTTTGCACGCCATCTGACGTACCGCGTTTTCCGTCCTCCCCAGCAGTCTGGCGGCGCTCCGAACGGTCTCTCCCGCTTCCGCGAGCTGCCGCAGCGCCCGCTCTTCCTCTTCCGACCAGTTCCTGTACCGTTTACACCACAGGCCGAGCCTTCTGGCGCGGGCTTCCGCCGCGTCTGTCGTTCGTCCCAGCAGCGGCGCCGCTTCGCTGATATATAACCCGTCATCCATAATCAGCTTCCGCAGCTGCTCATCCTCCTCCGGCGTCCATACCTTGACGGCTTTCCCTGTTTTCTCGATGCCGGCCTCCTGCATCCATCGCCGTACTGTCTCGGTGCTGACATGATACCTTATGGCCAACTGCCGGATGGAGTACTGCCCCGCCGCGGTCTTAAACCCCCGCGGTATCGGTATTTTCTTCGCCATTATTACTTCCCTCCAGATTCTGCAGCCGAGAAACTACACGCTCCAAATCACGCCGAATAACATCAATATCCACCGGCACGGATCGGCTCAGGATTTGATCCACCTTCCGCACCTCCGTCCGAAAGCATGAGATGCCCGCCGGAATACAACTGATAGAGGGTCGTGCCGTCGCGATCAGACAGATAAGGCAGGAAAACCTGATCCATCGGAACGTCGCAGCTCTCAACGAGCGCCACCTGCGCCAGCACCCAATCCCGAACATTTCGCCATGCGGTCATTTCCGCCTGCTCCCGGTCGGCCCTGACCTTCTGCTTCTGGAATACACGCAGCGTCCCATCCACGGCCGCAGGGAGCGTAAATCCGTGCAGTCTATCCGGCCCGGGAAGAGCGAATGTGACCGCCACGGGTTTGCCGTTGTCATAGTCAATCATCACCTTTGTTGCGCCGTGTCTGGCAAGAGCACCCTGGATTTCACCGATGGATGTATAGGTATCGACCTTTGTCGTGTAGTTCTTAATCGCCATCGTCCAACCTCCTCAGCGCCGCCTCTGCTTCCTCGCGGCTCTTGAATACGTCATACCCGATCCTGCTTGCGGGCACTCCATCAATGCGGAATGCTCCATAAAATCCGTCGATAAGCTCCCATTTCGCAAAAACGGATTTACCATCAATCGAAAAGCCCGTTATGCGATACTCTGAAATACAGCTTCTTTGAACGGTAAATACAGATTCCCCCACCTTGCACGGGAGGACAAGCAGCCGGCCCTCAGCATTGGCGGACAGTATCTCGATGATCCGCACGATGTCGATGTCGTCCATGTCTTTGATATAGAACAGGTTCAGAGCGTTTTCGGTATTTCCATTCGGGGTATCAGTTGTCAGTCTGCTCATGTTCTATCTCCTCGTTATCGGCTTCCAGCGCATCAATGCACATTTCCAGCAGCTTTTTCGCCGCGGCGCGGCATTTACCAGCCGTCTGGCCATCGGCGATCTTCGAGGCCGCCTCCGCCATCCGGGAGAGAATATCCCGGCTCTGATCAAACAGCGTGTGGAAGCTGGCAACCGCCGCGTCGGACAAGACAAGCTGCTTCTTCAGGCCCTCGATTTCCCTTTCAAGCCGCTCTTTCTCCATGTTGATAATTCCGGTCTGCTGCTCGACGAGCTTTTTCTCCGCCTCACCGGCGGCCTTTTTCTGGCTCTCCAGCTCGGTTTCGAGCTCCTTGCTCCGTTTCTCGGATGCTGCCAGCTTGTCCTTCAGCTCTTTCTGTTTCTTCCTGGCTGCATCCTCTGCCTCTTTCACGGCGGCGTCGATCTGCTTCTGCACCTCAGCGGGATCCGGCTCCTGAACAGCCACCTCCACCGGACGGGACTCAAGCTCTTTAATCATGTCCTGAGCCGCGAGCAGCTCATTTTCGATTACGGCCCGCTCTTTCTGCGCGTTCATTTCCGACAGCTTGGCTTTGCTCTTTTCGCCCTCGGCCTCTTCCGCCCGGCGGATAGCTTCGTCCCGCTCCCGGATCGCCTGCTCCAGCTCCCGCGTGGACATACTCTCCACCGGGTTCTCTGCAACAAATTCTTCCCGCTCGGCAGCCGGTAGCTGAAGGAGCGCCAAAGCCTTGGTATAACTCAGTTTTCCAAACGTTTGGACATCTTCGATCTCGGCGCCGAACAGGCTTCCCTGCGCGCTTCCGTACTCCTGAAACAGACGCATGAAGTTGTTTGCCGTGGAACGCGAATAGCCGGTATTCTCCTCGACCCATGTGCCGAACTGTCCGTAAGGCACCATTTCCTTTGCCTCACACAGCCGTCGTCCGATTTCCAGAATATTGACAAGCATGGACGCCGTAAATGTGCGAATTTCTGCTGCCACCGTATCCAGCGTCCGGACATTTTTGATTTCTGTCATGCTGATTTCTCCTCTTTCTGCTTATTCATGGCGGGCCGTATCGGCTCGCCTTTCTTTGTTCTCGGACTTCCCCGGCGCAGCCATTCCAGCCATTCGTCAAAGAAATCCTTGTGCCGTTTCATCGGTTCCTCCGCGCCCACATCATTCCTGTATCCGTGAACCTGACGGATGACATGATCTGCATCGTTGATCTCAATGGTCACATAGGGAGTATCTATATCCTCTGCGCGCCGGAGGAACAGGATCGTCGTTTTTCCCTGAAGGTGCCGATCTGCATATCCGCCGACGCAATGATGCAGGATCTCTCCCTCCATCCGGATAACCTCCGCGTTTACAGGAATCACAATCGAAAGTTCTCCGTCCGAATAGGCGTATGTACGTTTGAGCTGACGCCAGCGCTTTTTCCCGTATTCCTTATTTGTGGTCTTTTGTGCCGCACGGCTGAGCAGCACAGCGGCCGCATCATGCTCGCGCCGCAGATCTTTCGGCATGACATTCCGCTTGTGGTCCATTTCACGCTCAAGCTTCTGCGCCATACCCAGATAGTCGTTCCACATTCTGATTGCCGCAGCGCCGCTGATTTCTCCTTCCGGCGTCTGCTCCCGTATATAAGCAATCGCTTTCGTCGGCTCGATCACATAATCCTCACAGATGCGGAAGAGCAGATCCGCTTCGCGGTCGGCGTAAATCCGCAAATGGAAAAAATCCGTAAAACCGAGATTCCACGGCCCCGGGCCTTCCTCGTCATCCATCCCTGAATACCGATGCCAGGCTTCGATGTCTGCAAGCTTCCCTCCCGCACTTAGAAATACCTTGTATTCCTGTTTCGTCAGCCGGAAGAACGCCGCCGGGGTTTTTGCTTTCCAGTTGACAAGCCTGGACGATATGGCACCGTCCTCCAGCAGCCGTCTGATCGTGTCCGTATGCCCCAGCTTCACGAGCATTTCAAGCTGCGGCCTCCGGCTGTATTCGCCGAGATACCGTACAACGCCGCGTATCGGTTCTGCCGGACACCCGTCGTACTCCAGAAGATCGACCTTCCAGGCCGCGTCGACAAAATCAATCAGCCCGCAATATTTCATGCTTGTCTCGTAAATTTCATCGGCGCCAACAATGTATGCCTCACCTTTTTTGAGCATTGACCCCTCATAATGAGTGCGCGGGAACGGCTCGTTAAATGTCTTTGTCGGCTCCCAGATGTGTTCATATCCCATGCCTGTTGAATACACTGATTTGCGCCGCCACATCTGCCGCTTGCCCGGCATAACGGCATAGCGCGCCGTTTCGTAATATTCCGGCTCCGGGTCAAGGTCATCGTGCGAAAACGACCGGCAGGCAAATCCGGCTGACATGATGAGCGTCCCCTGACACTCCCGCATAAACAGCAGCTTCCCCCACTGTGTCATTGAGCGGAAGTTCCGCATCCGGCCCAGGCATTTCAGCTCCAGGCTTTCCCCGCATAACGGGCAGTTCCCGATGTCGTTGTGGTGATAAAGAAACGGATCCTCTCGTAAGACGCCATATTCTCCTTTAACTATCTCGAACCGCCCGCAGAACGGGCAGAAATACTCCCGGAATCCCTTTCGCCCCCATGTGTCATAAAACAGATAGCGCTGAAACGCCGCTTTCGCCCGCTCCAGTTTTTCGGTTGACGGATAATGAAAAACCGGCTCGAATTCTGCCCTTTCCTCCGCCGTCATGTTGCACCTGATCATCTCCCAATCCTCCTCAGAAGAAATCGCTGAGGTCGATCATCAGGCCGTGGTTTGATTTCCGCGGCTCGTCGGCCTGATCCCGTACGCTGGCGAGAAGATCGATGGTCATTTTTACCTCGATAGCGGCCCCGGGGAAATAGAACCGAACCGCCGCGCCATAGGCTTCATTGTCCGATATGCCGTTACCCTTTACGCACTTTCCGACGGCCTTCATGCAGTCCTCAAAGCTTCCACCCTGAACCACCGCCTGCGCGAATTCCTCGTCCTGCCGGGAGAACTCCAGCAGAGCGTCATGGACGCTCTGCTTCATGACATTTCCGTACCTGTCATACTTCCCGCTCTTGAGTTCCCTGGAAAGCTTGTCCTTAGCCTCGCTGAAAAAGTTGCTCATGCGGCCACCTTCCTTCCTGCCTTTTTCACCCAGCCGCTGCGGGTCGCCCAGGAATACTTCTCCGTTGCAAAGGCCCGTGCGATCTTCAAATAGAGCTTCTGCGCCGTTTTCTGATCGAGAATCGCTCTTGCGGATTTGAAATCTCCATCCGAAGTGTTTGAGATAAAGACGGTATATTCATCCCCGTTCCGATGCAGGCTCACGAACTGTTCATTCTTGACATCTCTTGCTTTACACACGGTGTACATGACATCACCGATTTCCTGTGGCTTTTCCATTTGAATTTCCCTTCCTGCCCTGCTATAATGAGGGCAACGCAATATTATTGTGTGCGCTCGTGGATGTTACTGGCATCCGCGGGCGCGTTTTCATTCCGTGACAATCATGGCGCCCTCGGCGTACTGCTCCGCCCTGGCATGGATCTCGTCCACATACCACCACGGAAGATCTCCGCCGTGGCCATTGTAGAAGCTCAGTGCAAAGTCAAGTCCATAACCCCAGCCGATCAGCTCCGCGAGGTAATCAACGCCGACGCGGACATTGTCCATCGGCGCATAGAGGTTATAAGCCCCCAGCCGGAGGCAGCGCTCCGTGTGCTCGGCCTGCCATATCTGCATCAGGCCGTAGCTCTGACCACCGTCCCCCAGCTTGTCCGCGTCAAAATCGCTCTCCATGGAAATGACGGCGTATATGATCGCGGGGTCAATTCCCTTGTCCGCGCAGAGGCCGTTTATGTATTGCTGCAAATCGTCCTCCAGCGGCACGGGATAACGTACCCATGTGACCGGCTCCGACATCGGTTCCGGCGGCGCCGTCTGAATCGCGATCGTCTCCCCGGGCTTGTCCGCCGCCTTTTCCGGCGGCTTGTCCGGGATGCAGAACGCCGCCAGCATCATGAGCAAGCCGGTTATAAACAGCAGCCATCGCAGCGCATTTTTATTTCTCATGGTCGGTCTGCTCCTCGTTCCATAGCCGGATCGCCTTGTCCCGGCTCTTGTACGGCCCGACCTGATGCTCCCACGGCTTGTTCTCGCATTTTACGATCCAGCCGTATCCTGTCGCCTCGACGTATGCCTCAGTCCGGCACAGCCTGCATGGATATGGTTTCATTTGTATCTCCTTTCCCGGCGCGGATCTCGGCCAGCTTTTGCCAGCATCGCCACGCCGTCCTTTGTATCTCCTCCCGGCGGCGCTGCAGCTCCTCCTCGGAGCAGCCGGCATAGGCGTCGTCGTGGATGCGAACCGTTATTCCGTTCTGCGTAACGTATTCCTTCACCAGCATTTGCATCGCCTCCTTTCGAGTGTATTCTGCGTCCGGCCTGTCCTATTCCGACCGATCCCGCCCGGCTTTGGAAATCACCAGGCCCGCCACGGCGATCAGCATGATTCCGACGGCAATGCCGCGCAGATCGTCGCCCATGCAGACGATCCCGCCAAACGCCAGCGCGGCGGATATGGCGTATTCTCTCATTTGTTTCTCCTTGTCCCTCCCGCTCCGGCGTGATATGATGTCGTCGAAAGGATGTGTTTTTATGAGTTCCGAAATTATAAGCGCTTTGATCTCCGCCGCCGTAGCTCTGATCGTTTCCTACATCACGGCGAAAAAAGAGATAAAGAAGATGAGACTGGAATGGGAGCGTGAAGATCATCTCTCCGCAGAGGATGAACTCGCAAACATGGCATCCGCCGTCTCGTCCTTCATCAGCCGCGGTTCCGAAGGTTATCGCGAGCAGGCACTTTCCAAGGTTGCTTCCGCGCGCTCAAAGGAAGCCGGTCCTATGGCCGAAGCGCTGGATAGTCTGTACTATGTACTGAGTATGCGCCCCTGCAGCTTCGATGCCGCCGACGCCGCCTTAACCCGCGTGATCAACGAGGGCCGCAATCAGCGCGACAACGCAGAGTCCGATGTTTAGCCACTTGCAAAATCGCCCAATCTCAATGGCTGTGTCATAATCCTGATGGCGCCTGACTTGAACTTCTCCGTAGATCATCAGCGCAGCCGTCAGCAGCAGGCATCCGATGCAAAGCGTCAGCATTCCCTCACCCCCTCCTTCCCGCTCAGGCTTGTCCCTCCGTCTTCGGCGTGGTAAAATACCGTCGAAAGGAGGTGTTGAATTTGCTCGATTTGACTAAAGACGAAATCATGGTGACTTACATCGCCCTTCTCTCTCATATCGAGGAGCTTGAATGGTCCATAGAGGCCGGTGACGTTTCAGAATCTGATCTCCCGTCCGTAACGTCGGATATTTCCATTGCCCGTGCCGCTGCGGCGAAGCTCATGACGCTCATTGACCCGGATGATCTGTCCAGCGAAGCGATCTGACCGTTTTTCAAAAACCGTATAACCCCGCCCGTCCTTGCAGCTTGGCAATTCTTTTTTTGTTTATCCCGCTCTTTGAATTTCTCCACCCGGATATTCCGCAGACCACG
>JBJFGB010000087.1:0-14312 GCA_051892295.1 Faecousia sp.
GCACACAGCCCAACATGGGTGCAATGGATAAAGTGCACAATTTTTTATGAAAATGCGTATCGCATTTTGATATATATCGAAGTAAAAATGTGAAAAATAGAATTGACATTCGATGCTTGTCGTAGTATATTAAAAATAATTCAAGAAAAACCGTATTTTCTTCGATTCTCGTCGAAGGAATGGCACGGACTTGAAGCCCAAAAAAGAAAAAGGAAGTGGAAGTATGAAAACAAGCAAACGGATCGTTGCGATTCTGCTGTGCCTTGTACTGATCCTCTCCTGCCTTCCCGGTGCGGTCTTCGCAACCGAAACCGACAACGGCGGCAGTGACACAGTCAAGCCGGAACTGGTCGATGCGATCTCGACCGACGACGTGGACAATGTTGTCGAGCTGGAGGGCGGCGAATGGACGCTCACCTCACAGGAGCCGGAGCAGCTCGGCACCGGCGATACGCTCTATGGCCCCAACGACATGGTGACGGTTATCGTCGTCATGGAGGACGAGCCGCTGGTAAAGCGCGCTGTGCAGGTGGGGCAGAGCGGCGACATGGCTGCCTACCTGGCTTCCGACGAGGGTGCGGCTGCGGATCGTGCGCTGTTAAACAGCCATGCCGGCGTCAAGCGCAGCATTCTGAAGCTCTGCGACGGCAAGGCGAGCGACAGCAACTCCTTTGACTACACCGCCGTGCTCAACGGCTTCTCTCTGGAAATGCCCTACGGCATGATCGAGAAGGCGGAGCAGCTTTCCGGCGTCAAGCGCATCACTCCGGTCACCTATTATGATGTCCCGACCGATCTGAGCAGCTATGATGTGGCTATGAACAACAGCACCGGCATGATCGGTTCCGATGCGGTGAATCAAGATCTGTCCTATGCCGGGCATGACGGCTCCGGCGCGGTGGTTGCCATTTTGGACACGGGCTTGGACACCGACCACGAGGCGTTCTCCGTGATGCCCGAGACCGTGGCATACACAAAGGAGGATATGCTGGAGCTGGTTGCGGGCAATGTGCTGTCCTCCGGTATTACGGACGGCAATGAGACCTATGTCAATGCCAAGGTGCCCTACGCCTATGACTATGCCGACAAGGATACGGACGTCAACGGCGACATTGACCACGGCGTCCATGTGGCGGGCACCGTTGCGGGCAACAACGGCGAGGATTTCTTCGGCGTCGCGCCCAACGCGCAGCTCATGATTATGAAGGTCTTTGCCGACGGCGGCGGTTCCACCGGCGACGATATCATTATGGCAGGCTTGGATGACGCGGTCAAGCTGGGCGCGGACTCCATCAACATGTCCCTCGGCTCCGCGGCGGGCTTTACCTGGTACCGCGAGACCGAGGAAGAGGTCTATAACAACTGCTGGGACGCGGGCATCAACCTGATGGTCGCAGCGGGCAACGATACCAACGCCTCCTACGCCAATCAGTACGGCAACGGTCTTGCCATGGCGGACGCGGTGGATAACTCCATCGTGGGCAGCCCCTCCACCGGCTATGAGGCGCTGTCCGTCGCCAGCGTCCAGAACTGCGCCGTGGAGAGCGACTATTTCCTTCTGGGCGAGGAAAAAATCGCCTTCGGTCAGATGGTCTATGCGCCTTCGAGCACGACGGGCAGCATGTGGAGCCAGCTCACCAATTGGAGCAGCACCAGCCTGACCTTTGAATATGTAGTTGTCCCCGGCATCGGCGCGGAGGAGGACTATGCGGAGCTGGGCGACCTCACCGGCAAGCTCGCGCTGATCCAGCGGGGTCAGACGAATTTTGAGGACAAGCTCAAGATCGCCAGAAACCACGGCGCAAAGGGCGCCATCATCTACAATAACGCGGGCGGGTTGTTCAGCCCCGCTTACAACACCTTCAACGGCGGCATGGTCGGCATCAGTAACGCTGACGGCTTGAAGCTCATTGAGGCTGCCGCTGCGGGCAACAACTATGTCACCTTCGGACCCTCCAAGGCAAGCGAATACCCGTGGAACACGCCCGCCGAAGAAAAGATTCCGTGGAAGGCAGTTCTGCCCTCCTCCGACGCGGGACAGATGTCCTCCTTCTCCAGCGTCGGCCCCGCGACCGACCTCGGCATGAAGCCGGAGATCGCGGCGCCCGGCGGCAACATCGTCTCCTCCATGATTGGCGGCGGCTATGCGGCAATGAGCGGCACCTCTATGGCGACACCCCATTTGGCGGGCGCTGCCGCTTTGGTGCGCAACTACCTGAAGGACGAGCTGAACATCAGCAATCCCACCGAGCTGCGCAATGTGACCGACGCGCTGCTGATGAGCACCGCCGTCCCCGCCCGCAACGAGACGGGCGACGAGTATGGCCCCCGCTGGCAGGGCGCAGGCGTGGTCAACGTGTATAACGCGGTGACGAGCGGCGCTTACCTGACCGTGGATAATGTTGACCCGACCGACAGCAGCATCGTGGTGACGCGCCCGAAGGCGGAGCTGGGCTGGAATCCGTACGGCATTTACAAATTCTCCTTTGACATTCACAATATTTCTGATGCGGACATCACCTATACGCTGTCTGCCGTCTCCCTGTCCGAGGGTATCACGATGCAGAGCGGCGTTGCCTTTGCCGACGGCGTGACCCGCCGCTTGGGCGAGGACGACTTCAAGATGACCTTCTCCTGCGCGGATCGCGAAGGTACCGTCACCGTCGGCGCGGGTCAGACCGTCACCGTTACCGCGACCCTGACCCTGAGCGGTACATACCTCAAGGAGCTGTTTGCCAACTTTGCAAACGGCAACTACGTCGAGGGCTATGTGTACCTCCAGCCCACCGAGGGCGTGACCCTGACACTGCCGTACCTCGGCTTCTGCGGCGACTGGACGGATGCCGGCACCGTCTTTGAGGGCGATCCCGACACCGCCTGGCA
The DNA here is from genome assembly GCA_051892295.1 of Faecousia sp. Taxonomy (GTDB): domain Bacteria; phylum Bacillota; class Clostridia; order Oscillospirales; family Oscillospiraceae; genus JAZOXB01. Next base: position 2,884 of record JBJFGB010000087.1, read on the forward strand.
GCTCCAGCCGACCATCTTTGCTACGGTCAATGCAAACGGCTCCGGCTACTACCTCGGTCAGAATGCCTACAACGAAGAGGATCCCTACAACTACGACCGTCTGGCGTTCTCCAGCGAGCTCGACAATGCGCCCCAGACACTGGGCATCGTTTTGACGACCCGCCGCAACCTGACGGACTTCTCCGCTAAGATCACGGACGAGAGCGGCGAGACGGTTTGGGGCATCGGCAGCAAGTACCTGACCAAGAGCTACTATTATTACAATGCGCAGACATATTACAACACGCAGATCCTCACCAACGGCTGGACGGGTCGTTACTACAACGAAGAAACCGGCGCTTATGACGGCGACTATGCACCTACCGGAAAGTATTATAACCTGACCTTCTCCGGTAACACCGCCCAAAGCGACAGCACGACCTCCGTGACCTATCCCATCTGGCTGGATGCCGGCGCACCGGAGATCAGCAACATTCAGTGCTATGTGGACGAAGCCGACGGCGCGTTCAAGCTGGCGTTTGACGTGCAGGACGACCACTATGTGCGCATCGTTGACATCATCGACTCCACCAACACCTACCTGCTGACCTATACCGTGGAGAACTTCGCGGAAATTGAGGAGCAGGGCAGCAAGAGCAAGGTCATTATCGACCTGGACGGTCTGTGCGAGTTCCTGAAGAACAACGGCTTAAACCCCGGCAGAATCAAGCTCTCTGTCTCCGACTACGCGCTGAACAAGGCGCAGGTCTATGTCGACCTCGGGCCGCAGTACCTGAGCCTGAGCAACATGACCGTCGCCGTGGGAGACAGCCAAGCCATGTCCCTGCGCGTACTGCCCGCCCGTCTGGCAGACAGCCTCAAGCTGACCTGGACCAGCTCCGACGAGACGGTTGCCGTCGTGGATGAAAACGGCGTTGTGACCGGCGTTGCCAAGGGACAGACTGTCATTACCGTAAAAGCTGACAGCGGTCTGACCGCTTCTGCGGTTGTCACCGTGGGTGACGAGACCCTGCCGCCGGATGAGCCGGAGACCCCCGACCCCGACGCACCCGTGGACAAGCCCTCCGCCGAGGCGACCCCCGACGTGTGGGACACCCGCGTCAGCGCCAGCGAGACCGAACTGCTGGGTCAGACCTTTGAAGCGGAGGGGCTGTGGTTCAAGATCACCGGCGCGGATACTGTTCAACTGATTCGAAATGTCAACTGCGCCAACGAATATACTAACCCTTACCCCGACCTGCCCGCGGAGCTGACGATTCCCGGGACTGTGACCTATGAGGGTGTGGACTATACCGTCACCACCATCGGTCCCAATGCCTTCAAGCTGTGCAGCCAGTTGACCACAATCACCCTGCCCGATTCCATCCGGGTCATCGGCGACTATGCGTTCCAGCTGTCCTGGTTCAACTCCGGCCTGCTCTCTATCAATCTGCCGGAGGGCTTGGAGGAGATCGGCACCTATGCCTTCTACACCGACAGCAAAGCTGACTTCGACCTGCCCGAATCCCTCCGCTATATCGGCGCGTATGCCTTCTCTTTCAGCGGTATTCAGGAGGTCTCCTTCGGCGATAAGCTTGAGAGCGTCGGCGACCGCACTTTCTCCAACTGTGCCAGCTTGACCAAGGCGGAGCTTCCCGTCGCAGCACAGGACACCGAGGGACTGTATATGGACTGCTCCGCGCTGACGGATGTAACGATTGAACCGGGCGTGGAGCGCATCCCCACCTACTGCTTCTACGGCACCTCTGCGCTGGAGGAGCTTGAGATTCCCGAAGGCGTGAAAGAAATCGGCTACGGTGCTTTCTACTTGGCGGGTCTGACCGCAATGGAGCTGCCCTCCACCGTTACCACCATCTGCGATTTCGCCTATGCGGGTCTGAACAACTGCTATGACTTTGTCATTCCCGATTCCGTCACCTATGTGGGCAGCAATGTCTTCTACTGGTGCCGCTATGTCCGCTCCATCACCTTCGGCGCCAACGTGGCTTATGTTGGACAAGGCACCATGAGCAGCTTCTTCCTCCATCCCGATGTGGAGAGTGTCATTCCTGAGGTCAAGAGTGCCACTGCCGGCGCGGCTGTCCGCCGCAGCGGCTATGTGGGTCAGATGACCAGAGACGGTCTGCCCTTCGAGGTCTACTCCGGCGCACCCTTCACCGTGGACGGCATCGACTATATGCCCATCTCCGCGAATGAGGTCATGGTCACGGGCTATAACGAGCAGACGGTGACCGGCGTCGTTACCATCCCCGAAACGGTCACCTGCGAGGGCGACGAGACGAGATATACCGTCACCGCCGTCGGGGACAAGCTCTTCTCGCAGAAGTACAATATCACCGAGGTGCATCTGCCCGACACTATTACAACCGTCGGTGAGCGCGCCTTCGACCAAATTCACGCACTGGAATACATCAACATCCCTGCCGGTCTGACCACCCTCAACGGTCGTCAGTCCTTCGGCTACGGCGGCTGGGACAATCTGGTGTGGAGCGGCGTGTGGAACCCGGATACGCTGGTCGTTCCCGCCGGTCTGGAAACCTGGAATGTCTCCGCGTTCTCCGGCAACCACTATAAGAAGGTCGTTCTGTCCGAGGGGCTTGAGATGGTCGGCTCCTACGGCATCTCCGCCAATGCCGATTTGACTGAGGTGGAGATGGCAAGCACCGTCAAGTATCTGAAGGACAATGCCTTTGCCAACTGCAGCTCGTTGACCGAAATTGAGCTGCCCGAGGGTCTGATTTACATCGGCGCATCCGCTTTCGGCAATGACCCGCTGACCTCCGTCAGCCTGCCGGATTCCCTGCAGTACATCGGCTCGAAAGCCTTTGAAGCCTACACCTACGATTACAGCACCTATCCTGCCATTACCACCTACGTCGGCGTGCCGGAGATCACCGTGCCCGGCGGCGTGATCGGCCTCGGCTGGAACGCCTTTGCCAAGGAAGTGAAGGTCACCACCACCCTGGGCAGCCAGAAGAACATGGTTGTCGAGCGCTGCAGCCTCAACGAGCTGCCCACCGTCTCTTGGGACGGCAGAACCGATATCCCTGCCGGCGACTACTCCGTTATTCCCGCAGGCACGACCGTCCGCTTGGGCGAGAACGTGACCATCGACGGCGAGCTGCGCATTGAGGGCGCACTGATCGTGCCGTGGAACCTTGCGCTGACCGTCGGCGAAAACGGCAGTATCCTCGGTTCCGAAAATATCACCTACGAGACCTGCAAGCATACAAATACCTCGACTGTCACCGTCGAAGCGACCTGCACCGAAGACGGCAGCATCACCACCGTCTGCGACGATTGCGGCGCGGAGCTGGCAGTGGAGAATATCCCCGCGCTGGGACACAGTGCAGTAGAGGGAGAACGCAAGGAAGCCACCTGCACCGAAGCGGGCAGCGTCACCATGGTCTGCGGCCGCTGCGGCATTGAGCTCTCCGTGGAGGAGATTGCCGCGCTGGGTCATGCCGCAGAGGTGCGCGGAGCGAAGGAAGCCTCTTGCACCGAGGACGGCTACACCGGCGACACCTATTGCAGCGTTTGCGGCGAGTTGCTTGCCAAGGGAGAGGTCATCCCCGCGCACTGCGCCACCGCAGGCTTTGCCGATTTGGATCCCGATGGCTGGTACCACGAGTACACCGACTATGTGATCGACAACGGTCTGATGAAGGGCACCGATACGCAGCGCTTCTCTCCGGAGGAGGGCATGACCCGCGGCATGCTGGTCACTACGCTGTACCGCATGGCAGGTTCGCCCGACGTTAAGGCGGGGAGCGGCTTTGCGGATGTGCCCGCAGATGCCTACTTTGCCGACGCCGTCGCATGGGCTAAGGAGAACGGTATCGCAAAGGGCATGAGCGAAACGACCTTTGCGCCCGATCAGCTTGTCACGCGGGAAGAGGCAGCGACCTTCCTGTATCGCTATGCAACCCTGTGGCTGAAGCAGAGCGAACAAAAGGAAGCGGATTTGTCCGAATTCAGCGACGGTGCCGAGGTACAGGACTTTGCGAAGGAAGCAATGTCCTGGGCGGTCGGTGCAGGACTGTTCGGCGGATTCCCGGACGGCAGCCTGAAGCCCGCGGACGGACTCACCCGCGCACAAATGGCAAAGCTCCTTACAATTATGGATCAAAATTCCTGACGCGATCCATTTTTGAAAAGACGCGCTCCCGAGCATTCGGGAGCGCGTTCGTTATCCTCTGCAAGGGACGGCTTGTGTGTTGACAAAAATCTGCGGAATATGGTATTCTAATACTGATTCTTGATGAAAGGATTTAATCAAGAATCAGTATTATGACATATCCCATCCCTACAGGGACGGCGATTTCGTGAGTGCCTGCACGGGTGGACAGAGTCGTCCGCCCCTACTATACTGTTAAATCTAAAACTTTATAAATAAGCTTCGTCTGCGGATCGTAGGGCACGACGACTCGGCGTGCCGTCCGCGTAAGCGGCAGACAGTATCAATGAACGAGTTTGTACACATTTGGTAGTTCCTGCACCGGCGCGCCGAGGTCGTCGCGCCCTACGGCGTGCTGCCACTGAACCCAAAGGGTCACATCATAAAAGTTAAGCTTTAGTTAATCGGATACTACGGATGCCGAGGTGTGGCTTTTGGATGTTACAATACTGAGAGAATTTGGGCAAGACAAAGGAAATGCCCCTTTTGCATCGGAGGAACGAGCGATGGACGACGAACAGATTGTTTCCCTGTATTGGAAGCGGGATGAGCGGGCGATTACCGAAACCTCGCAGAAATACGGCGGCTACTGTCACACCATTTCTTATAATATTGTGGCATCGACGGAGGATGCCGAGGAATGCGTCAACGAAACCTGGCTGCGCACTTGGAACGCCGTTCCGCCCAGCCGACCGACCGTGCTTCCACCGTTTTTGGCGAGGATCGTGCGCAATCTGTCCATTGATCGGGTTCGCCGCGCCCATGCGGCAAGACGAAGCGGCTACACGCTGGCATTGGACGAGTTGCGCGAGTGCACCGCCTCTGAAGCCGATGTGGAAGCCGAATTTGATGCCAAGGAATTGGCATCCGCCGTCAACCGCTTCCTGCACCGACTGCCGGAGCGGGAATGCGGCCTGTTTTTGGAGCGGTATTTTTATATGCGCTCCGTGGAAGAAGCCGCCCAAAAGTGGTCGGTTTCCGCCAATCATGCAGCCGTTTTGCTGCACCGAACCCGAAATAAGCTGCATACATATCTGAAAAAGGAGGGATTGCTGTGAAGCCGGAACACCTGCTCGATGCCATCGGGCAAGCCGATGAAGAACTGCTCTCCCGCGCGGAAAAAGGGGCAGCGCGGCACGCTAAGCGCCGGATCGCCTTGGCTGCCATGCTCTGCCTTGCGGTGGGGATCGGCGTTTTCGCACTGCTGAAGCTGCCTGCCGTCGTGCCGCCGAATCCGACGGCTCCGGCAGAGTCAACGCCCTCCGCGTCCGGCGAGGATCCGCTTCCCACGGAACCCACCGGCGAGGAACCCACTTCCACAGAGCCGACCGGCGATGCGCTTCGCGTCGCGTTGATCGCAGGTGACTTTTCCGCCGGCGATCACGCCATGTGCCAAAGCATCCGGGAGGGCATCGACGACTATTGTGCCGGGATGGACTACGCCGATTATCAGCCTACCGGAGACAGCACCTATGAGCGCATGAACGCAATGGAACAAGCCGTTTCCGACGGGTACAATGTGCTGATTCTGCCCGGCTGGGGCTATGCCGATGCGATTGTGGAGCTTCAGGCTCGCTATCCTGAGGTCTGCTTTGTGGGCTTGGATATGTACGGAGAGGAAGCGCCTCTGGCGGAAAACGCTTGTATTCTGAACTTCAACGAAACCGTGGCAGGCTATCTTGCCGGATACGCCGCCGTTGCGGAAGGGTATGAGCAGCTTGGCTTCCTCGGAGATACGGCAGTGCCGCAGATGATTCGCTATGGCTATGGCTTTATGCAGGGCGCGGACGCCGCCGCAGCCGATTTCGCCCGTGAAAATGTCTGCCTGCGTTACACCTATTGCAACAGCTTTTCTGCCGAGGATACCGCAAAACTGACCGCAAAGGATTGGTTTGGCTCCGGCACACAGGTTGTTCTCGCCTGTACCGACGCTACCGCCGCTGCCGCCGCCGAAGTCGCAGCCGCAACCGGCAACCGGCTCATCGGTACGGATTACAGCATCAGCGCTGCGCAGGAGCAGGGGGAAGATGTCTCTCTGACCTCCGCCGTGAAGGATTATGCCGCAGCCGTCCGCTATGTCCTGACTGCCATCGAATCCGGTGCGTGGGCAGAGCTTGGCGGCAAAACAACCGAACTCGACGAAAGCTTTGTCGGGCTTCCTACCGACGAATGGCGGTTCACCAACTTTACGCGGGAGGATTATGAAACCCTCCTGTCCGATTTGCGCGCCGGCAAACGCGTGGTGTCCTCCGACCTCGATGCCGCGCCGGAAGTCAATATTGAAGTGCAGTATGAATAAGTCATGGGGCTGTTAAAAACGAGCATTTTGTCATCGCGAGGCACCGAAGGAACGTTACGGATGGGGCGTATCCCTCGCGGGAGTCATTTCACAGAGTGATTCAATATATCCTGCTTTTCCGGAGAATACGATACTTTTCTCATTAGATTGCCACGTCGCTGCGCTCCTCGCAATGACAAATGGGGGTGTCTCGTCCATGCCATTGGCATGCAACTCCCTGTGGGGGACATGTCCCCACCTACATTGGTTCCGTATATTGGAGGAAAATTTTTTATTCTTTGTAATATACTCCTCTTTCCTGCGTTATTAAGGGTATCAAAGGAAAAAAGGAGAATGCAAAATGAAAAAAGTATTTGCCGTTTTGCTGGCGCTGCTTCTGCTCTGTCAGGTCGGCTGCGCTGCGGAATTACCAACGGATACCTCCACCGCTGAAACCACGGCTTCGGCGGAGAGCAGCGTCCCCACGGAAACAACGACGACAAAAGAAAACGACACGCCGCGTATGCGGATTGGGCTGATCCACGACGCTGCGATTGCAGATGAGGCAGGGTATTCTGACGCGGTGTGGAACGCCGTGACCGCGTTCAGTGGGGAAAACGGACTCGACTGCGCCGAATACCGAGCTGCAGGCGAGAGTACGACCGAGCGGATGGAAGCGATGGAAACCGCCATCGTCGAAGGCTGCAATGTGCTGGTCCTGCCGGGTTTCCTCTTCGGCGAGGCAATTTACGAGCTGCAGGATGCCTATCCCGAGGTGATTTTCCTCGGATTGGACATCGGTGCGATCGAACTGTGGGATTATGGCACCGATTGCGCTTTGATCCGCGACAATGTCTGCTGCGTCACCTTTGAAGAAGCCGAAATCGGGTATCTCGCCGGTTACGCTGCCGTTGCGGAGGGATATACCAAGCTGGGGGTTGTTACGCAGGCAGGCACGCCGGATACCTACCGGCTTGGGTATGGCTTCCTGCAGGGCGCCGACGATGCTGCCGCAGAGCTGTCCAAAGAGGTCAGCGTCACAACCTGTTTTTCCACAGACCGTGAATGCGATGAGCTTGCGTCCTTGTATCAGCAGTGGAGTGATGCGGGGGTTGCACTTTTGCTGACACAGCAGAACCTCCTGCTCGAACAGAATCCAATGCAGGTCATTTTGTACGATACCCTCCGCTCCGACGCGTCCGGCGTGATGGCCTTTGCCGAAAAGGGCTATGCCGCCGCCGCAAAACTGCTCTTGGAGCGCTGCCTTTCCGACAGCTTGGAGCCGTACTGCGGCAAGGTTACGAACCTTACGCTGGCGGAGGGCGAATATCTCGGCTTTGACACCGAGCATTGGGGCTTTGAGACCTTTACCCCGAAAATGTACCGCACCGTTGTCCGGGAGCTTGCCGACGGCACCCGCACGGTCTCCAACGATACTGAAAACGCGCCGGAGGTAGCAATTTCCGTTGTAGATTTCAGATAGAAGCTTTTCAAAATCCCACACAAAAGACGAGAAGCGTGTCGCCTTTTGTGTGGGTTGCTTTTATGGCGGAATCCATTTGCGGCAAAAGCGCTCGGAATTTATTTGGAGCTTCCCGAAAGCTTTATCAAGAAGTTTTTCGGCGGATCGTAGGGTGGTTCCTGCACAAGATTGCCACGGCGCAAGCGCCTCGCAATGACAAAGAGGGTAACCTTTTCGTGTCATTGTCATGAAACTCCCTGTAGGGCGGGGACATGTCCCCGCCGACCGCGAAGCGGCAGACGGTACAAACAAACAGTCATGTACGCAGTCGGTAGTTCCTACACGCGGCGGGGACATGTCCCCGCCCTACAGGGGCTGTTGCAAAGCCCAACCTACATTGGCGTTATGGCGGGACCCGTGAGATTTTTGTGCTTGACAGGTGAATTTTCCTGTGGTATGATCGAAATGAGCGATAATGAGCGAAAATGAACGGAGGCTGTCTGAGATGAAGGGTTGGGAACGGGAGCAAAAAATTAAGGAGCTGCTGCAGGAGCGGGGTGCGGTGTCCATGACGGAGGTCTGCGCGATTACGGGGGCATCGGTCGCCACGGTGCGGCGCGATTTTGAGGAGCTGCGAAACAAGGGAGTTGCCGAACGCACCCACGGCGGTCTGCGTCTGCCCCAGAAGCAGCCGGAGCGCCGCCGCTATGTGAACGGTACCGAGATTTTGGACGAAATCGACAAGGAAAAGCAACTGATTGCCCAAGAGGCTGCCGCGCAGGTACACGCAGGGGAGTCCATCTTCATCGGCGCGGGTAAGACCTGCAATATGCTGGCGGCACTGCTGGGCGATGTGGAGCGCCTGACGGTGGTCACGACCTCGGTCACCGCCGTGCTGGAGCTGGCGGCTTGCCCGAATGTGTCACTCACGCTGCTCGGCGGCGACGTCCATACGGGAAAGAACTACATTGAAACGCTGGACCCTGATATTGCCCATGTGCTGCGCGGGTATTATTTTGACAAGGTATTTCTCACCGCCGAGGGCTTTGACTTGGAGCGCGGCTACACCGTACAGGACAAAAACCGCACGGGGCTTTATACCCAGCTCTCCCGCATGACGCGACGGCTTTATATGCTGCTCGACAGCGCGAAGTTTGACCGACGTGCCTTTGCCACTATGTTCCCGCCGGAAAAGCTGTGCCGCGTGATCAGCACAAGGAATATGCCGCAGAAATTCTCCGATTTCTACGCGAAACAGGGAATCCCTTGCGTCCTCCTGCCAACAGAATGAGCGATTATGAGCGATTTTCCGCCAAATGCCGCGCGATGAAGTGTCGTGGGGCATTTGGCGGTTTTGATTTTTTGCACATTATTAACAAGAACGAGCCTTTTGGTTTGGAGAATCTGACGAAATGTGCGAAAAATATCCTTCGGATATTGACATTCAATGCATTTTGTGGGATGATGGAATAGAACAAAAGGCTTTGCACATAATGAGCGATTTTGAGCGATTTGAAACGGAGCGTATGTAAATGGAAAACGAAGGAATTGTTGAACTCTATCAGCCGCGGCACACGCTGATCGGCAGAGACGGCATTACCATGATCCCCCATTTCCTGCAGCGTCTCGGCGCAAAAAAAGTCCTTGTTGTCACGGATAAGGGCTTGATAAAGATCGGCACGGCGGGGAAGGTGACGGCGGTACTGGACGACGCCGGAATCGAATACCTTGTATTTGACGGCGTTGAGCCGAACCCCACAACGAAGATCGTCTATTCTGCGCTGGACTTTTATCAAAAGAGCGGCTGCGGCGCGCTGATTGCCATCGGCGGCGGCTCCCCGATTGATGTAGCAAAGGCAGTCAGTATTCTCTCCGCCAACGGCGGCAAGATTGAGGACTACAACGGCGTGAACAAGTCCAAAAAGCACGGCGCGCCTGTCATTGCAGTCAACACGACGGCGGGCACCGGCTCGGAATGCACCCGCGCCTATGTCGTGACGGATACGGAAGCCAAGTCCAAAATGCTGATGGTGGACACGAACTGCCTTGCCCACCTTGCGCTGAACGACCCGATGCTGATGGTGGGTATGCCGCCCTCCCTGACCGCTGCCACGGGCATTGATGCCCTGACCCACGCGATTGAATCTTATATTTGCAATATCCACACGCCCTACACCGATGCCCTCGCGCTGGAGGCGATCCGTCTTGTCTCCAAGGCGCTGCGCAAGGCGGTGCATGACGGCTCGGATATGGACGCCCGCACGGATATGTGCTGGGCGGAGTATATGGCGGGTCTGTCCTTCTCCAACGCGGGTCTCGGACTCACGCACGCCATCGCACATCAGCTCGGCGGCTTCTACAACATTCCCCACGGGCTTGCCAACGCCATCATGCTCCCCCGGGTGCTGGAATACAACCGCCCGTACTGCATGGGTCGGCTTGCCAGCGTCGCGCAGGCTATGGGCGAGAAGGTGGATAACCTCTCGGTCGATGCCGCTTCCAAACAGGCGATTGAGGCAGTGCGTAAGCTATGCAGGGATGTGAATATCCCGCCGCTGTGCGAGACGAAGTTCCGCATGGAGGATGTTGACACGCTGGCAAAGCACGCCTTGCAGGATACGGCGGCAAAGACCAATATCGTCCGCGCGACCTTAGAGGATGTCAAGACCATCATTGCCAAGACCTATTATGAAGGCATCGTGATGAAGAAGGTGAACGCAAATGGATAAATGTGCGGTGCAAAGGGCGGTTTCACTTGCCACTTCGGAGGCACTGTTCCGCAAGACAGGCAGGATCTTCGTCCCTGTCGCCTCGTCCGCGCGGCATATTCATCTGTGCCGTGCCGATGTGGAAAAGCTCTTCGGCGCGGGCTATCAGTTAAAGCATTTCCGCAACCTCTCCCAGCCGGGGCAGTTTGCCTGCCAAGAGCAGCTCACCGTCGTCGGCCCGAAGGGGGAACTGAAAAAGGTGCGTGTTTTGGGCCCGGAGCGCAAGGCAACGCAGGTGGAGATCGCGCTGACGGATTCCTTCGCCCTCGGCATCCGCCCGCCGGTGCGTATGTCGGGCAAGACTGCCGGAACGCCGGGCTGCACCCTCGTCGGGCCGAACGGGTCGGTGACGATTTCCGAGGGTGTCATCGTCGCGGCGCGGCATCTTCACCTTTCCTCCGCGCAGGCGGCGCTGTTCGGGCTGCATGACGGAGACATTGTGCGTCTGCGCAGCGACGGCGAGCGCGCGGTCGTGTTTGAAAATGTCGTCGTCCGCGCGGGCGACGGGCATGATATGGAGGTCCACATCGACACCGACGAGGCGAATGCCATCGCCATGAGCGGCAGCACGATGATGGAGGTTTTGAAGTAAGAAAAATCCCCTGTAGGGCGGGGACATGTCCCCGCCGTGGCAGTAACGAGACGCTTGGTGGTTTCGTTTGATTGTCGCACCTGCGGCGCGACGCGGCGGGGACATGTCCCCGCCCTACAGAGTTTTTTGAGAAGCAATGACAGCGAGGGTTA
>JBJFGB010000088.1:0-14311 GCA_051892295.1 Faecousia sp.
ACTCTCGACCTCTCGGATGCGAACCGAACGCTCTCCCAGCTGAGCTACAGGCCCAAATATTTGATTCTGCGATCAGAAAATGAAACTTCCTGCCGCGTGCCTGTCTATTATAGCATATTTGCGGGAAAATGCAATCCTTTTTTTCTGATTTGGCGGAACTTTTTTCTTTCTCCTGCGTCCTATTCGCGGCGGGGCGCCGTTCCCCACCACGAAATGCTTGCGTTTGTGCGGAAAGCATGGTATGATATGCAGGAAGGAGGCGGTCTTTATGGACGATCAACGGAACAACGATCTGCCCGAGGAGCAGACTCCGCCCGATGGCAACACCATCTTTTTTACGACTCCTACCAAAGCGCAATGGAACGAGCAGGAGCTGGAAGCCCCCGTGCGCTTTGACACTGACGCGTATGATTTGGAAGATGCCCTCCCCGAGGGCGCGCAGGAGCTGCCGCTGCTCTTTCCGGAGCAAGAGGAGCCTTCCGAGGAGAAACCTTGCGACGAGGGGGAGCCTACAAGGGTCGAACGCCCGAAGAAGCGGAAAAAATCGACGGCGCGTAAGGTACTGCGCGTGTTTGCCGTCATCGGGAAGCTGCTGCTCGGCGTTTTACTCGCCGTGGCGGTGCTTGCCGCAGGACTGGTCGGCTACCTTACCGTGACGGAATACAATCCCGCGCACGCAGAGCTTGCGGAACGGGGCGCAAATAATGCGCTTGGCAAGCTTACCAAAACAAATCTGCGGCTCGTTACCTTTAACACCGGCTTCGGCGGTCTCGGCGAGGATGCGGACTTCTTTATGGACGGCGGCGAAGGCGTAAATCCGACCGCACAGGAGACGGTTGAGCGGAATATGATCGGTATTGAGGAAATTCTGAGCGAACAGGACGCCGATATTCTGCTGCTGCAAGAGGTTGACACCGATTCTAAGCGCAGCTTCCATCTGAATCAGTGGCTGCAATATGAATATGACCTTGCAGACTATGAGACGCGCTTTGCAATGAATTATTCCTGCGATTATGTGCCCTATCCTCTCAACGACCGTATCGGTGAGGTACACTCCGGCATTGCCACCTACAGCCGCTTTGATATTTCCTCCGCGACGCGTTATTCCCTGCCTTGCCCGTTCTCATGGCCGACGCGTGTGGCAAATCTCAAGCGCTGTATGCTCGTCACCCGTACTCCCATCGAAAATAAGGAGCAGGAGCTGGTGATTGTCAATTTCCATCTGGAAGCCTATGACGACGGCGAGGGCAGAACAGAGCAGTTCGAACAGCTCATGGAATTTATACAGGCGGAATATGAAAAGGGCAACTATGTGATTGCAGGCGGTGATTTTAATCAGGCGCTGCCCGATACCTTGGAACGCTACCCGATGAAAGCGACAAGTGAATGGACGCCGAATGTTTTGGAGGAGCTGCTGGAGGGCTGGCAATACGCGTACGACGAGAGCGTTCCGACCTGCCGCTTGCTCAACCAGCCCTATCAGCCGTCGAGCGAAAAGACGCAGTATTATGTGATTGACGGCTTTATCGTCTCGCCGAATGTCTCTGTTGACAGGATTGAGACACTGGATGAGGGTTTCGTTTACAGCGATCATAACCCCGTTGTGCTGGACATCACATTGGAATGAGCGAAAATTGAGCGAATAAGAACGATTTTGACAAGCACCCCCTTCGGGCAATGCCGCCGTGCATCGCCGAAGGGGGTGCTTGTATCCGCAAGGGATCCGCGCCCTACGGCGTACTGCTGCCGAGTATAAAAGCTCACATTTCAGAAAGTAAACTTTTAGATTTAACAGCATAGTAGGTTAGTAGGCGCTTGGTAGTGTCTGCACGAGATTGCCACGTCGCTGCGCTCCTCGCAATGACACAGGAAGGCTACCCTCTTTTGTCATTGCGAGACCGGTGCGCACAATACCCGCAAGGGGTACGCAGCGCTCGTAATGCTCCTTCGTCGCGAACGGCTGCGCACCGGTCGTGGCAATCTTCGGTTGTAGGCTTGTACGCACCCTGTGGTTCCTCCACAAGATTGCCACGTCGCTGCGCTCCTCGCAATGACAGTTGGGGCAGCCTTTCCGTGTCATGAAACCCTACAAAAGGGATGCATCACGCAGCGGGCGCTTTTTTTCTGCTGATTCGCTTGACGGCGCTGCGGGGGCGTGGTAAAATATTGCTTAATTAAAAATTTCCGCAGTTGGAGGTAGCAATGTGAAGCCGACGTTAGAGATCACCCGCCTGAACGGGGCTTCCTCGCTTTCGGAGCTGATGTCCGCCCTTGAGGAAGCCGCCGTTGCCCACGCCGTTGCGCTGCAAATCGACCATGACCGTATGCTCAGGGATTTCGGCTGCCTGTGGATGGTGGTGCGCTGTCGGCTGCGGGTGACGCGGATGCCCGAGGGGGCGTTTACCGTGCGCACATGGCTGCGGAAGCCGACGGCTGCCGTCAGCAACCGAGATTTTTCCATTTTTGATGCGCAGGGTGATCTGGGAAGCGCCGTGCAGACATGGGTGCTTGCCGACGCCGTCGAGAGGCGCATCATTCCGATGAAAAGTGTGGAGGTGCTTTGGACGCTGCCGACGCCGGAGCCGGAGCGAAAGGACGCGCTGCGCCGCCTCGCGCTGCCGGAAAACATGACGGAGAGCGCCCGCTGGACGGTACTGCCGCAGGAGATCGACGGCAACGGACATCTGAACAACGTGGCTTACATCCGCCATGCGGAGGCGCTGGCACCGAAGGGCTGCACACTGCTGGAGGTCGTCTTTGACCGCGAGTGCTTTGCGGGCGAGACGCTGACGCTGGAGACGGCGCAGGCGGACGGCTTTTTCGTACGCGGTGTGAAGCAAAACGGAGAGGAGAGCTTCCGCACCCGCTTTTGGAAGGAGACGATGGAATGAAGCGAGTATTGCTCTGCTGCCTGCTCTGTCTGCTGCTGTGCGGCTGCGGTGAATCCGCCCTGCAGGAGCCGTCTGCCGCCGAACCGACGCCGCAGGAGAGCCTTGTTGCGGAGCCGATCCCGCAGGAGCTGCCCGGCGTTTGGGTCAGCGCCAGCGGGGGAGAGCGCAATATGATTGAGACGATCACCTTTGGAGAGGACGGCAGCTTAATGGTGCATCTCGACTATGAGGGCAGTGATTACAGCACCGTTTCCGGAACCTATTGCATTAAGGACGGCAAGCTTGTCTGCGACATCACTGAGGGCACCACGCCGTTTCAGAAGGAGTATACCTTCCGTATCGACGGCAGAGAGCTGTATCTGACGGACGAGGACAGTGAGGCGCATTACTTGAGAAATTCTTAAATCGGTGCAGATACTATCGACCGCGTAAAGATTTATGCCTACCGACTGCCGCTTCGCGGACATTTGGGACATGTCCCTGCCTACATATTTATGCGGCTTAGGTTTGAAATTTGGTCTTGTCGGAGATTGACGGGACGGATATTGAGGAGGTTGCCATATGAAACCCTATCAGGCTATGACAAAAGAAGAAAGAAAGATTGAATATGATGCTTTGATGAGCGAATATGAACGATTTAAAGCGCTGCACCTCTCGCTGAATATGGCGCGCGGCAAGCCCGGCCGGGAACAGCTCGATCTTGTGAGCGACATTTTAACGGTTTTGGACAAGGCTGACGATTGCGTGGACGAGGGCATCGACGTGCGCAATTACGGCAATCTGACGGGCATTCCGTCCGCCAAAAGGCTATTCGCGGAGCTGCTCGGCACAAAGCCGGAGCAGATTATGGTCGGCGGCAACGCCAGTCTGAACCTGATGTATGATCTGATTGCAAAGGCGTACACCCACGGCTTGGCGAACTCTCCCCGCCCGTGGGCGAAGGAGGAGAAGGTGCGCTTCCTCTGCCCCGCGCCGGGCTACGACAGGCATTTTAAGATCTCCGAGAGCTTCGGCATGGAGCTTGTGACCATCCGCATGACGGAGAACGGGCCCGACATGGACGCGGTTGAGGCGGCGGTCAGGGATCCTGCCGTCAAGGGCATTTGGTGCGTGCCGAAATACTCCAATCCCGACGGCATTGTATACAGCGACGAGACGATTGACCGCCTTGCCGGGCTGCGTCCTGCCGCGCCGGACTTTGCGCTGATGTGGGACAACGCCTACTGCGTGCATGAATTCGACGGGGATTTTGCGCCCTTCCGCGATATTCTCTCCCTCTGCGCCGCGCAGGGGAACGCGGACATGGTCTACGAATTTGCCTCTACGTCGAAAATCACCTTCCCCGGCGCGGGTGTGGCGGTAATGGCTGCTTCTGAAGCAAATTTGAAATATATCGAGTCGCTGCTGACCTTCCAGACAATCAGCTATGACAAGGTGAATCAGCTTCGCCATGTGCGTTACTTAAAAGACAAGGAGAACACCTTGGCGCTCATGCGGCGGCACGCGGAGGTGCTTGCGCCGAAGTTCGCTGTGGTATTGGAGACGCTGGAGCGGGAGATCGCGCCGACGGAGACTGCCCGGTGGACAAAGCCGCGCGGCGGGTATTTCGTCTCGCTCTACGCGATGCCCGGGACGGCAAAACGCGTGGTCGGACTGATGAAGGACGCGGGCGTGACGCTGACCGGCGCGGGCGCGACCTATCCCTACGGCGTTGATCCCGACGACAGCAACATTCGCATTGCGCCGAGTCTGCCGCCCGTTGCGGAGCTGCAGCAAGCCATGGCGGTGCTCTGCGTCTGCCTGCGCCTTGCCGCACTCGAAAAATTGGGCGTTTCCTGAGAAATAATTACGATCAAAAGCCTGCCGATTCCGGCAGGCTTTTTCATATGGTCAAAGATAACCTGAGCGGCGATCTTGTAGAGGAACCACAGGGTGCGTACAAGCCTACAGCCTGAGATTGCCACGACCAGTGTGCGCACTGGTCTCGCAATGACAGATTAGGGTAGCCTTCCCGTGTCATTGCGAGGAGCGCAGCGACGTGGCAATCTTGTGGAGGAACTACAGGGTGCGTACAAGCCTACAGCCTGAGATTGCCACAGCCAGTGTGCGCACCGGTCTCGCAATGACAAAAGAGGGTCGCCTCAAATGTGCCAAGGAACCTGTCCCCTTGACACGCGTCCCCTTGACACGCAAATGGTGTCAAGGAACCCGTCCCCTTGACACGTTTTTATGTGGGGGAGCGGCGGCGGAGTCTTACCGTGAAGGTGCTGCCCTTGCCGGGGACGCTCTCGACGCCAATCTCCCCGTGCAGAATATCTATCACTCGCTTGACCAGCGCCAGACCCAGCCCGTTGCCCTGTGTGGCATGGGAGGTGTCGCCTTGATAAAATTTTTCGAAAATATGCGCGCCGACCTCCGGAGACATGCCACAGCCGGTATCGGATACGGTGACGGTGACATTTGTCTCGTCCGCGTGCAGGCTGACGGATACCGTTCCTCCCTCGGGGGTGAACTTAAAGGCGTTGGAGAGCAGGTTGTTCCACACAAGATTCAGCAGCTCCCCGTCGGCGCAGACCCTCACGCCGTCTTCCAGCGCGGTTTCGATTTGAATGTTCTTTTGCTCCCACACCGTCTCAAACTGCAAGACGCATTGGCACAGCTGCTCGGACAGATTATATTCCTCCGCTTTCGGATAGATCTGCTGATTTTCCAGCTTGCTCAGCTTCAGAATGTTTGTGATCAGGTCCGCTAAACGGCGCGATGCGTTGGTGACGGCACCGGCATACTCCAGCCGCTTTTCCACGCTTAACTCTGGCTGACAGAGCAGGATGCCGTAGTTTTGCATCACGGAAAGGGGCGTTTTTAACTCGTGGGACACGTTGGCGATAAAATCCGTCCGCAGCGTTTCCACGCCGGAAAGCTCCTCGGCAAGCGCGTTGATGTCCGCCGCGATGACACCGAACTGATTCTGTAGGTCGTGCAAAGCCGCAAGGTCAATCCTTGCATGGAAGTTTCCGCTTTTCAACTGCTCCAAAACCTTTTGCACTTCTTTGACGGGACGCTCCACCGTGAGCTTTCGGCGGACAAAGTCAATGACCGTAAACAGGAGACTCAGCAATATCACGTTTGCGAAGGTCAGCTTGGCTGCCGCCTCCAGATTTTCCTCTGTAAAAGAAATCCCGAGATCCCGCGACAGCGTGTTCAGAAACAGCAGCATGCAGCAGGTGACCACAAACGCCACCAAGGCAAAATAAATAATATAGTGATGGATACCGCGCAGCACGCGGTTTGTCTTATCGCCGTTCTTCATTTGATCACCGCTTCATAGCCGCCGTGGTTCAGAAAAGAGCAGACCGCGCGGTTCAGCGCAGCGTCATCCTCTACGACCAATATTTGAAACATCAGACATCCCTCCGCAGACGATTTCTAAGGAATCGGCGCTTCCTTATTTCTATCATAACACACAAATGTTAAAGTTTTGTTTGCGTTTTTCCGTTTTGCGGCGAATGTTTGAAAAAGACTCCGGTTGTCAAATCGGCATGTACACGGCGGATATTGTGGAAGCCGATTGACAACCGCCGCAAAGCGGGATATAATGATTCCAAAGAACAGTCCGAAAGGAGAGCATTATGACATTTTCCGAATTTATGCCGCGCGTCTGCTATCATCACGACGGCGAGGCACACGAACACACCCACACGCACGCCCATACCCATGACGGCGTGGAGCATACCCACGAGCACACCCATACCCACACCCATGAGGGCGGCGACCACACGCACACCCATGAGGGCGACCACGGCGCGCATGACCACAGCCACGACTGCGCGCACGAGTGCAGCAGCTGCGCAGGCTGCGACCCGATGCAGGAGACCCTTGCCCTGATGCAGTATATGGTGAACCACAACGCCGCCCATGCCCGCGAGCTGGCGGAGCTGGCAAAAAAGCTCGGAGAGCTGGGGAATCACGCCGCCTCGGAGCAGGTGCTTGCCGCCGTCTCCGAGTTTGAAAAGGGCAATCTGCGCCTTTCCGCCGTGCTGGCATCTTTAAAATAATAAGGAGCAAACAACCATGTGTCTTTCTACCGTTTATAAGGAGTCCGTCAAGCCGGAGAATATTGCGATGCAGAACGTCATGCGTATTGATTGCGACGGCGATATGGTCATTCTGACCGATCTTTTGGAGCGGCAGGTTGCCATTCACGGGACGCTTGTCATGGCGAATCTCGTCGAAGGGCAAGCCGTCGTCCACGAGCTTGCGGAATAATTCCGATTTTATGAAAAACAGCACCGAACGCCGTTTTGCAGCGCTCGGTGCTGTGCTTTTATGCGTGCGGAAGCAGAGGAGGATACGCCGCAGCCGTTTTGCCCTCCACAGGCGAGATGTACCTTGATAAACGAAACAGCCAATGTAGGGCGGGGACATGTCCGCGCCGGTGCAGGAACTACCGGCTGCGTACTAATTTGGTCGTCTATACCGTCTGCCGCTTCGCGGACGGCGGGGACATGTCCCCGCCCTACAGAGGATTTGGGGCGTTTTGTGATTAGCCGAACAGCAGAGTTTTTGTTCTTTGCATCAGGGCGTCATAGTCCGTGCCGAGGCGCTTTTTCGCTTTCAGAAATTCTCGATAGCCGGTTTGTACGCCGTGGATATCGCTGCCCAAGGCGACGACACGCGCACTTTGCGCCCAATCAAGGGATCGTCTGCGCGTTCGGAAATGGCAGAAGGAGGAGGCGTTGAGCTGCCCGAGAAAGCCGCTTTCCAGCAGAAAGTCGATCCGCTGCGTATCATAGCGGTCAATATGCGCCAGCACGACCGTCAGCTTTTTTTCGCACAGCAGTGCGTCCAGCGTCTGCTCGTAGGTGCGCAGGGAGAAATCCGGAGGCAGCTCCAGCAGCAGCACCCGCGTTCCTTCGACGCACAGCTCCTCCAGCCGCTCAAGACGGTGCAGACTGCGGCAAAGCTGTACCTCCGCGCCGAGCAGCACAAAGGACGCGCCAGCCTCTTGCCGCAGCGCTGCAGCAGCTTCGGTACGGCGCGCGAGAAAGGTGTCAAGCTCCTCATTTCGGGGATAGAAGTGCGGCGTCGCAATCACACGGTCGATTCCCGCCTCCCGCGCAAGCTGAAGCTGGCGGAGGGAGGTCTGCAAGCCGTCGCTGCCGTGATCCGCAGCGGGCAGCAGGTGCGCGTGGAAGTCAATGTTCATATACGCTGCCTCACTTGTGCTTTTCGGGGGACTCTCCGTAGTATTTTCCTCTGGCATCGCGGTAGTATCGGTTATAATAATTGCTATAGTGCGCGTCGGCTTTATTCTCCGGATCATTGAGCACCAGACCGACAATGTTGCCCTTCATCTCCTCAATTTTCCGCACCGCGTCATTGACATCGCGCAAATGGTTCTTCCCGCTCTGCACAATCATGACATAGCCGGTCACTTTGTCGGCAATCACCGAGGCGTCGGTGACGATATTGATCGGCGGCGTGTCGATGATCACATAATCAAAATACTTGCGCACATACTCCAGCAGATTGTCCATCTGCTTTGCGCCGAGCAGCTCTGCGGGATTCGGAGGAATTTCACCGGCGGTCAGGACGGATAAGCCCTCGCAGCTTGTCTTGCGGAGCTTGATATCCGAGGTAAGACCCGCAAGGATCTCGCTCAGACCGTTTCGGCATTCCAGACCGAAATAGCGATGCACCGAGGGCTTGCGCATATCCGCGTCAATCAGGAGCACACGCTGCTCCGCCATCGCAATGGATACCGCGAGGCTGACCGCGTTGGTCGTCTTTCCGTCGCCCGCAAGAGAACTGGTAATTGCAAAGACAGGGCATTTTTCACCCCTGCCCGTAAACATCAGCTTGGTGCGGATCGCGTTATAGGCTTCCTTAATGGCAAAGGGACTGCCCGCATTCAGGCGGGGACTGTCCGCGCGCGACGCGCTGAGGGGGGGATGCTTTTTGGAACGTGACAAAAATGACATCAGAAGACCCTCCTTCTGCTTTTCTTTTTCCCGCTGACCTGCGACTTCGGCAGCATACTCGGCACACTGCCGAGGACGGGAATGCGGAAGGAGTGCTCTAAATCCTCCTCACGCCAGATCGTTGTGTCAAGCAGCGTGATGAGGATAACCACCGCACAGGAGAGCAGCAGACCGATGAGAAAGCCGACAGTAATATTGGAAGCGACATTCGGCGATGACGGCACCGTGGGCATGACGGCACGGTCTAACGGGATCAGCTCACCTGCCCGGGCAACGGAGCTGAGCGCCTCCGGCGCGGCATCTAAAATAGCGTTTCCCACACGGAAGGCAAGTGACGGATCGGTGGAGGTGACGGTGACGTAAATCACCTGCGCGTTTGCGCCGGTTGAGATCAGCCCGCCGATCGCAGCGGCGGAGAGTTCTCCGTTCAGCTCGTCGCTGACGGCCTGCAATACGGGCTGGCTCGTCAGCAAAACGCGATAGGTGCGCGCGATGGTCTCGTCCGCGCTCAGCTCGCCGGTGGTAACGCCGTCGTTTGCCCGCTGGCTTGCGAAGACGCACATGGAGACCCGTGTCTTATATAACGGCGTGATGAAGTACTGCGTATAGATCCACGCGCCGAGTGTAAAAATCAGGGTCGTTAAAACAATCAAAATAAAATAACGCTTGAGGGATACAAAAATATCCTGCAAGGTAATCTCAACTCTGTTCAAGAAAGCATCGCTCCTCTATCTCTGCTTAAAATCCTTTGTTTAATATAGCATTTCACTCGGGAAAAAGCAACCGTTTCGCAGAAAGAAGGATAATTTTTTAGAATTCCTTGCATTGAAGAAATCGCTGTGCTATACTGTAGGCGAAAATTGTGCCACATGCACGAAACATCGGAGGTAATACTATGGCAAAAAAGAAACCTTTAGTCGGCGCAGCGGTGATCGGTCAGTCCGGCGGTCCCTCTGCGGTTATTAACGCAAGCGCATACGGCGTGATCAAGACGGCATTGGAAAGCGATTGCATCACGAAGGTCTACGGCGCGCATCACGGCATCGTCGGCATTCTGAACGACCGACTGATGATTATGGATGAGGAGGATCCGCAGGAGCTGGAGCTGCTGCTGCATACCCCGTCCTCCGCCCTCGGCTCCTGCCGCTACAAGATTGCCGATCCCGAGGTCGATGACACCGACTACAAGCGCATTTTGGAGATCTTCCAAAAATACAATATCCGTTATTTCTTCTATAACGGCGGCAATGACTCGATGGACACCTGCAACAAGGTCAACCGTTATCTGCAAAAGGTCGGCTATGAGTGCCGCGTCTTCGGCGTGCCCAAGACCATCGACAACGATTTGTTCGGCACCGACCACTGCCCGGGCTTTGCCTCGGCGGCAAAGTACATCGCGACCTCCATCATGGAGGTTGCCCGCGACTGCAAGGTTTATGATAAGGGCATGATTACCATCGTCGAGTGCATGGGCAGACACGCCGGCTGGCTGACTGCCGCATCCGTCCTCGCGAGCGAGGCGGGCGACGGTCCCGACCTCATCTATCTGCCTGAGGTGGACTTTAATATGGAGGATTTCCTCGACGACGTCATCCGCGTGTATAACGGACAGGGAAGCTGCCTTGTCGCGGTGTCCGAGGGTGTGCATTATGCCGACGGCTCCTTCGTCTCCGAGGCAAAGACCTCCGGAACGGACGGCTTCGGTCATGCGCAGCTCGGCGGCTTGGCGGCGCGCCTGGCTTCCATCGTCAAGGCGGCGACGGGCGCGAAGGTGCGCGGCATTGAGCTGTCTCTGCTCCAGCGCTGCGCTGCCCACTGCGCTTCGGCAACCGACATTGAAGAATCCTTCAACTCCGGCAAGATTGCCGTCGAATCCGCCATTGCGGGCGAGAGCGGCAAGATGGTCGGTTTCCGCTGCGACCGTGAGAACGGCTATGTTTGCCACTATGAGCTGTTCGACCTTGAGAAGGTCGCGAACTTCGAGAAGAAGGTTCCGCTGGAATGGATTACCAGCGACAACGCTTATGTCACGCAGGACTTCGTCGATTACTGCACCCCGCTGATTGAGGGCGAGCCGCAGCTCCGCTATGAAAACGGTCTGCCCCGCTTCGCAAAGCTCAAGCAGGTCTTTGAAAAAT
This sequence comes from Faecousia sp., assembly GCA_051892295.1. Lineage (GTDB taxonomy): Bacteria > Bacillota > Clostridia > Oscillospirales > Oscillospiraceae > JAZOXB01. Next base: position 11,011 of record JBJFGB010000088.1, read on the forward strand.
AAACCGAACACAAAAAACAGGCAGCTCTGTGCTGCCTGTTTTTTATGGAGCCGCGAAGCGGCAGACAGTACGGACGAACAAATTTGTACGCAGTCGGTTGTGCCTGCACACGGCGGGGACATGTCCCCGCCCTACAGGGGTGCGACGGTTTTTGGGAGTGCGTGCGTGAGATTGCCACACCCAGTGTGCGCACTGGGTTCGCAATGACATGGGAGGAAGCTTTGTGCGCATTTGGTAGCTCCTGCACCGGCGCGCCGAGGTCGTTAGCACAGCCGTCTGCTTGAAAACCGCACGGAGCGCACCGATGCTTTTCACTATTCGTTATTCGCTATTCACTGAAGCCCCCTGCGTAAGGCGCGTCAGGGATGCCGCGGGCTACAGGGGGGTATGTCGAATGGTCTCTCAGGAATCTCCCCATTTTTTCTTTTCTCTGCGGCGGCGCAGCAGCCAAATCACGACGCCTGCCGCACCCGCAAGGCAGATTGCCCCGCCGAGCGCGTAAAGAATCCATTGCAGCACCTCCGTGTGATCCTCCCGCTCCGGGGAAGAGAGGATAAAGTCCGAATCGCTGCGCGTGGTATCGCGGGTCGTCGGCGTCGTCGACGCGATGCCCGCTTGCTCCTCCACATAAGTGCAAAGCAGGGCATTCAGCTGCGCAAGAAGCGACCGCCCGTCTTTTGCGGAGGTAAAGCAGACCAGAAGATATGTCTGCGGCGCGAACACGATCCCGACATCGCAGAGACTGGCGTCCTCTTCGCCTAAAATATGCATGAGACTGTAGGGCCTGCCATAGCCGGCAAGACCGCTCCCGGTTTGCGCAAGACTGTAATTTTTTGTCAGCATGCCGTAGTATTCCTCGTGCACGGTCAGCTCCTTCAGGCAGTTCATGAGAAACGCCGCGCTGTAGCGAAGCTCTGTCAGATACTCCTCCGGCAGGCTGTCGACTGCAAGATGTCCGAACTCCTCGTTGATCAGCCGCTGGTACTCTTCCAGCGAGCCGAGCTGCTCACGCATGCTTTCCGAAACGGCATTGTCGGAGCGCAGAATGCTGTGATAACGGCAGTCCTCAAGCGTCAGACCGTTGATTGTGTAAACCTCCTCCGGATGCTCGGGCGGCGGGTCAAACGCGCCCAAGGTCTCCTGCTTATAGTAGTACATATGCAGCGGCAGCGTCCACACCGTCCCGACGGGCAGAAACGCCGTATCGTTGAAGGCATATGCCTCCCCTGTGGAGAGGTTATAATAGCTCATGGAGAAGTTTCTTTCGGTCAGATTGTTCTCCTGCATAAACGAGTCCAACTGCGTTTGCAGGTCTGCTTCGTCTGCGGCATAAGTCCCTCCTTGCAGCAGAAAAACACATAGCAACAGACATATGATCCGCTTCATATGCCGCTCCTCCTTTCCGGTAGATACGCCTTACGACAGGAAACGCTCCTGTCTTTTCTATTATACCAATAAATCCCTGCACTGCAAGGGGAAATTTTTCCCGGCGGGGCGGAAACCGATTGACAGAGGTAAAAAAAGCATTTATAATGAAAACAATCAGGCGGCGTTCGCCGCAAAATAAAGGAGGAACAAACTATGGCAGGTTTTTGTACGAAATGCGGCAGACCTCTTCCGGAAAACGGCATCTGTTCCTGCTCGATGCAGCCGGAAAATACAACACCTCCGCAGGGCTATATGCCTCCGCAGGGCGGTGCGCCGCAACAGGGTTATATGCCTCCGCAGGGCGGTGCGCCGCAACAGGGTTATATGCCTCCGCAGGGCTATATGCCTCCGCAGGGCTATGTGCCGCCGCAGGGCTACGCGCCGCAGCAGGGTTATGCGCCCCCGCAGGGCTATATGCCTCCGCAGTATAACCCGGTTCCGAAGCAGGATTCCGCTTTCGCCGCCGCGCTGAAAAACCTTCCCAATCTCTTCTTGGGCTATTTCCGTGACCCCGTCGGGACCTCCCGGCTCGCTTCGGAAAAGAAGGATTTTCTCAGCGGTTTGATTATCATGGCTGCGTCTGTGATCCTTACGCTGCTCGGCACGCTGTTCTTTGCGCTGGTGCGTTACACCGGCTTGAGCTATCTCGGCTTCGGCTGGGTTGTGCCCCGCTGGATCGGTATCAGCTTCCTCGCGCCGGTTCTCGCCTTCGGCATTACCATCGGTCTGATTTATCTGCTCTCTCTCATCGCAAAAGCGAATTTGGACTTCCGCTCCGTGCTCGCCGTGGTCGGCGTGAACGCGATTCTTCCCGTTTGCCTGCTTGCCGTTTCCATGCTGATGGGCATGATCTCTGTCGTTGTGTTCGAGATTTTTGCCGTCCTGATGTGCGCGGCGTGGGTCGTCAGCTTCTTCACGGCGGTATTCCAGGTGTTCAACATCAAGATGAACATCGTCAATACCCTCCTGCTGATTGCGGGTCTGGCGATTGCGTTCTATGTGATTGTTCTGCTCGTCGCATGGTTTACCGCGGGCAGCGCACATACCCTGCTTTGCTGGTTCTGATACATATTTTGAAAAACGTCCGGCTTGTCCGGGCGTTTTTTGCGCGTAAAATACGACGCGGTTTAGCATTGACATTGCGGCGGAATGCGGGTATAATTCTTATTTAGAGAAATATTCATTTTCGGAGGAAGCAATATGCTGAAAAATACGGAAAAAACCATGGATAAGATTGTCGCGCTGTGTAAAAACCGCGGCTTTGTCTTCGCCGGCTCGGAGATTTACGGCGGGCTTGCGAATACATGGGATTACGGCCCGCTGGGCGTCGAGCTGAAAAATAACATCAAGCGCGCCTGGTGGAAAAAGTTCGTGCAGGAAAACCCCTATAACGTCGGTCTCGACGCGGCGATTTTGATGAATCCGCAGACATGGGTTGCCTCGGGCCACTTGGGCGGCTTCTCCGACCCTCTGATGGACTGCCGCGAGTGTAAGGAGCGCTTCCGCGCGGATAAGCTGATTGAGGACTTCTGCGCAGAGCAGGGCATCGAGCTGCCGAAGCCCATCGACTCCTTCTCCCAGAGCGAGATGAAGGACTTTATCGAGGCGCATAACATCCCCTGCCCCACCTGCGGCAAGCATAATTTCACCGACATCCGTCAGTTCAACCTGATGTTCAAGACCTTCCAGGGCGTCACCGAGGACGCGAAGAACACCGTCTATCTGCGCCCCGAGACGGCGCAGGGCATTTTCGTCAACTTTGTCAACGTCCAGCGCACGACGCGCCGCAAGCTCCCCTTCGGCATCGGACAGATTGGTAAGTCCTTCCGCAACGAGATCACCCCGGGCAACTTTATCTTCCGCGTGCGCGAGT
>JBJFGB010000089.1:0-2911 GCA_051892295.1 Faecousia sp.
TGCCTCCCGCGCCACGGTTGCCGAATAGATAAGGCACTTTCGCAGTTGCTCTTCGCCCGTGAAAAGTCTGTTGGCCGTGCAGCCTTTGCCGCCGTTATCTACTACCACTTTCGGCGGGTCTACCTCCCTTTGGCTTACGGCGATTTCCTTGTAAATTCTTTCAAGGCACTGGTCTTTGCAGTCGCTCTTGTACTGCCTCAGGCTCTCTCTCAACGCCGCCACGCGCTCCTTCGATGCGGGCGCGATGTTGTTGTTCGACACTACGCCAAAGCCGTTTGGCGTGGCAACGAGGTCGAGCGTAGGCAGTGCGCGGTACGCCGCCGTGGCGTACACGGCGCGGCGAAAGTAGGGCGCGGCCTTGTTGTTCATGAGTTCCACTTTCAGCTCGTTCTTGAGCCGCCAGTACGACGGCTGCAGATACGGGTACACGCCTTTATATATTTCCTCGCCGCCGTCTCTGAGCGACGGCACAAATTTTTCAAACTCCTTTTGACTTGGGTGAAACATAGCGATAATTTTTTATTGGTTTATCTCTGCGGTCTGCGCGTCTGCGTGTTGGTCGAGCGTCGTGAGCTGCACGATAGGCACGGCCGCCCTTACGTCTTCCCAGCCGTTGTACTCGAGGCACAGTTCCACGGGCCGCAATAGCAAGTCGTGGAAAGCGGTCTCGAGTGCCTGCTTCATGGTGAAGAGTTCCCGCTTGTCGCTGCCGCTGTTGTTGCTCTGGCTCTTGCCGGGCACTGCGCCCACGAGGTTTGGGTGCACGTTGTCGGCATAGCAAAGCGTATTGGCTGCCACGTTGATGTCGTCGGCGTAGTCGCCGCCCTCTTTCGCGCCCTCTATGTTGATCACGCGTATGTCGCGCACCTCGTGCCCTGCGGGGTCGATGTAGTAGCCCGTTATCCACGCCTTGCCGCTGTTGTGCACGCCAGCCACGAAGTCCCTTATGTTTTCCTTTTCCTTCTTGATGCGCAGCGCGGCTTCTTCGGGGTCGGTGATGCGCTCTTCGTCGATAATCTTGCGCCAGTAGCCGTGCTCCACTTCTACCTGGTACTTCACGCTCGCGTGGTTCTTCATCTTGGCAATCTTTGCCGCGCTGATCAATCGCTTTTCAAAGTACGAGCCGCCTCTGAACATGGCGGCGTAGTAGGGCGTCGGGTAATACTGGCAGCCCACGGTCGGAAACCTGAGCAGCATGGCGAATTTTCGCTGCTTTGTCCTTTCCCTGCAAATGCCGTCCGCGCCCGGCTCCACGCCCATAAGGGTGGCGAGGTGTCCGAGCGGGTCGGTCTCGTTGAGCAGCGGCACGCGCTCTATCTCTTCGGCACGCGGCGTGCCGTACTGCCAGTTGCCGTAATATATATATGGTATATGTCCGCGCCTGTCTGCGCGGCCGAGCCTCACGTAGCACGCCTCTTTGTGCACGATGCGGTTAATCTGCGTGCCGTCTTTGGAAAGGATAATCACGCACACGGCAAAGAAGTAGTGCTTCATGTCCGTTATCTGTTCCAGGAAGAAAGAGTTTAGGGCGTTACGCCGCGCCCACTTCTTGGCGGCCGTGTTCCTGGTGCGCTCGCCCGTCTCTTCGTCTTGCAGCTGTATGCCCGCGCCGTAACACGTCAAGACGTTGAAAAACTTGTTTTGTGCCGACACTTCGTCCGAGCTGATGAGTTCCTTAATCTTGTAGGGCAGCTGGTCGTCCACGCCAAAGGGCGCGTAAGTCTCCCTCGGACGCCCCGGCACTGCCTTAAACTGTATCCTGTAATCGTCGAACACGCCCGTCGTGTCTTCCACGGTGGTAATTGCGGCCTGCACGCCGTCCTTCGCTATGTTTACAAGTTCTATCATTTTTCTATCAATTTAAGCGGCCCGCGCCTGTCTGTGTATGTAATCGTTATGCTTGTTGCAGCCGTGTCGCCCGTGTCTTCGGGGTAGTAGTTTGCCTTTGCCATAATGGCGTACGGCTGCCTCACGCCGCCCAGCAGAAACTTTGCGCCGCCTGCGGTGGTTACCTTGAAGATTTGCGGCTCTTCTTTGAGGGTGATGTCTGCTTTGAGCCTTGCCGTTAGCGTGGTGCTTACGGTGGTCACGCCTTCGTCTTCCTCCGTCTCGCTCTCCATTGATGCGAGGCCGCAAAGCCCCATGTCGCGCCACGGCATAGGGTCGCCCACTATTGCCGCCGCGTCGCCTGCGAAATGCGCCCGCCGCAAATGCCGCGCCGCGCACCTCTCGAGCTTCGTTATATATAATAGGTTCTTCTTCATTGCTCAGTCTCCATTTGCCCCCGGAATATCCGGGATATCCGGGCGAGGCGGCTTGCCGCCGCTCCGTTTTATTCGCCCACTTCCTCGTACTCCGCAATAGGCTCTTCAGTCTCCGCCGCGTATTTTTGCAGCAGCTTCTTCGCCTTTTCGTGGATATTGGGTATCCGCCTGAAGCCTGCCACGCTCGGATCTGTAGTCACCGTGAATTGTTGCGGCACGATTTGGTCGTATTCGGGCGCGGTGTTTTCTTCCTTCGAGAGTTTCGTGCCGCGTGCAAAGGTAGCAAGCATTTTGGCAAAGGCGTTGATGTTGCCCTCCTTTCTTGCCATTTCAAAGCCCTCTTCACACCGCTGCAGAAACACCCATTGCGACCACTGCCTTGTTACTTGCTGAATGTTGCCTATACAGATACGCAATAGCTGCGCGTCTTCGTAGGCCTGCGAAAGTCTCAGTTCGTACTGCTTCCTCAATACGTCCACGATTTGCCGTTCGTTGAGCCGGGGGTTTCTTATCCAGTAGAAGTACATTTCGCGAAGCCGCATGATGCGCTCTTTCACGCCGGGCTTCAGTCCCGCCGCGTCTATCTCGCTCTCCTCTGCCAGCAGCAGCCGCTGCACCTTGTCTATTATTTCAGGGTTTATCATTGT
>JBJFGB010000089.1:3011-12328 GCA_051892295.1 Faecousia sp.
TATGAGCAAGTCCACGCGCTCTTGCATTTTCTCCCTCAGCTCTTCGTAAAGCAGCGGCTCTGTCTCTTTGAGCACCGAGAGTTTAGTTTTGTTGCCGCTTATAAAGCGTCGTGCCGCCGATACCTCCTTGGGCGATGCGCCTGCCGTGGCTGCCTCCACGCCTTGCACCGCCGCCGTTGCCGCGTCAAACGTGTCGTAGGCGTTCCAGTTCTCCCTGTATTCGCGGTCCATTTCTGCGAGTTGCACCAAGAGTTCGTGGCGGTCGCACGGCTGTTGGTCTTCCATTGTTTTGAGGGTCTCAAAAAGCGACTTCATTTTGAAATAGAGTTCTCCGTTTCTCTCGTACAGACGCTGCACCTGTTCGGGGAGTGCGTCATGGTCGGGGCGTTTTCCCGCGCTTTCTGCATTATTAAAATCTGCGTCCGTCGATATGGCGGGCGCGTTTTTCGCCAGCGTCTCCTTGATGCGCGGCAACTCGGTGCGCTCCATTTGCGCCACCTGCTCGCGCGTCAGTCCTTCGAGGCGAATTTTGAGGTGTTTCTTCAGCTCGTACTCCAATTTCTGAAAATCTTTCTTTCGCATGATGTTGGAGTAAAGCCGTTGGTTTCTGTTGATACGCAAAAGGAGTAGCGCGCCTTCTTCGAGGCTGCGCTGCTCCTGTCCCTGCATAAGCCACTTTTGCATGGCTTTCGTAAATTTCTCGTCCAGCATGTTATTAGTTTGCTTTTCGTTCATCCCGGAATATCCGGATCATGGCGTAGCCCGCTCCGGCTTATCCGGGCCAATGCTTTGCTAAGCCTCAATCGGCAGGCCCGTCTCGCCGCTGATGTCGCCGTCCTCCGTCTCGATTTTGCCCACGTAGTAGGGTGCGGGGCACATGTCGGTCACGGAGATTTCGAGCGTCGTGCCCTGGTCGCCGGTCATACCCTCGCCGCTGTCCTGCTTTGGCTTCGTGTCGGTGTCGAACATTTCGTTGCCCAGCACGCGGAACTTGCCGTTGCGGCGTTGGATAAGGTAAACGAGGTCGTCCGAGTTTGCCTGGCGTGCAAAGCCTGCGGCGGCTGCGTCGCTCTCGGGGTGCGAGAGTGTGATCTTGTTGAGGAACGTGCGCGCGGGTTTGTCGCCCTGGCTTTCGCACTCAATCTTGCCCTTGTTGTCCACGAGGTCAATCTTGAGCCACTTCTTGTCGCTTTCCAGCACGAAGTCGCCCTTGTAGGTGGCGAGCTCTGCCATATCGGTTGCGCCGGCAATTTCAGGAAGCGTAGGCCACTTCACGATGTCCTTCTTGGGGATAACGTACGCGGTCGTTCTGATGCCCGGCAAAATGGTGGTGCCCTTGCAGAAGCCCAAGCTCTTGTAAAGGGTCTTTGCGTCGCAATTAGTTGCCATAATTCTTTAAGGTTTTATGATGATTTGTGGGTTTTAATAAAAAAGGGGGATTTACAATACGGGTTTACTCTGAAGACTAGCAGTCGGGTCAGCTCTCTTACAAAGAGCATCGTTTTAAACCTAGCATTTTTTTACTTTCGCGGAGGAGGAACTTCCTTCGATATCTTCATAAGACCTGAAAGATCCCCCCTATATCTCTCTCCGTCTATCCCGGCCAATCCGGAAGAGGCGGCTCTGCCGCCGTTCCAGATCCCCCGGAATATCCGTCTTATTTTTACGCGCTCAGCTTCGCCACGAACAACGCCTCAGGGCTGATGCTCTCAAACTGCGTGCCGAAGTACATGGTAGCCACATACGACACGAGGAACGGGTCGTACTTCTCAATCTCCACGTTTTCGTCTGCCAGTCCGCTGCCGTAGCCAAAAAGCATGTTGCTCTTCGTGCTCAGGTGGATAAACTGCGAGCCTGCTTTGGAGATAAGCGGCACGAGTTCGCAGCGGCCGTCCGTACCCTCGAGCGTGGTCTTCTTGTACTGTTGGTTGTACGCCACTGCGCCAAACGTGTTGAGGTAGTCGCGGCAATAGGCGTTGTAGATGTCGCTCGGCAAGTACATTTTCGTGTCGCCGAGTTTCAGCTCGTCACTGGCGGCCTCGTAGATAGCCATAAGCGTGTCTACTGCGTTGGCGGTGGTCACGGCCTCCGTGAGCTGCATAAAGTTGCCCTTGCCTGCGGCGATGTTGCCGGCGGTGATTTCGGCGGCGGTGATGGTGTCGAAACCGTCAAACAAGTCTGCGGTCGTAGTGCCGCCGTCGTTTCTCTTTGCCGAGAAAATAGCCTTGTTGAGGGCCTTGCCCAGTTTGCCTGCGATGTACATTGCCACGGCGCGGGTCACGTTGGCGGCGGTCAGTGCCTGGCCCTGTGCCTGCAGCTCGCCGTACACGGTCTTCGCAACGCTGTTGGGGTCGAACTTCTTGACCACGCTGCCGAGGAACGTTTCAAGGGTGCGGGCGGTAACGTTGAGGTCGCCGTTGTCTACGCGCGTGGCGTTGTACGGGCCAAACTGCACGTCGCCGCTCAATTCTCCCACTACCTCACGGCCTGCCACGCCTGGGCGGGCGGTCATGTGCTGCAGCGTGTGGTTGGCACTTACGACCGGCATAAGAAGCAGGTCTTTTCGGTAAGTCACGGCAGATTTCTTCAGATCTGCGTCGGTGATGTTGATAAGGTTTGCCATAGTTGTAAAAAAATAGTTTTTGTGTTGGTTTCTTCGCTTTGCTTTCTTTTTAATAGTCTTCCTTTTCCCCCGTCCCCGGCCCCGGAATATCCGGAATATCCGGATCAGGCCGTAGGCCGGTCCGGAACGTCCGGCCTAAATAATTCCTTTGAGCTGCTCGTAAGCCCTTGCGGCGTTGTATTCGTCCTCCGCTCCGCCCTCAATGGTGATAGTGTCCGCCCCGTCTGCCTTCTTCAGCGCGGCAATCTGTGCCTTGAGGTTTTCGATTTCCTTTTCGAGCGCGTTTTCGGTTGCCTCCTTCTTTTCGGGGTCGCACTTTTCCTCGGGTGCGTCTTCCTCCTTCTTTTCGGGGTCTTCCTCCTTCTTTTCGGGGTCTTCCTCTTCCTTTTCCGGATCTACCGGAACGTCCGGATCATCCGGGCCATTGGGTTGCTTTTCTTCCTCACCCATAAAGAGTGCCTTCAGCGCGTTGAAGAAAGCCTCGAGCTTCGTTTCTTTCTTTTCCATTTCTGTATTATCGGTTAAGTTAGTAAATGAGTTTTCTCTCTGTTCGGGCGCGGGCGGCAGCCCCATTGCGGCAAATCGGTCTTTGGCGTGTGCCTGTGCCTCCTTTGCGGGTTTGTCGTCCTTTGCTTCGATGATGCGGTCGCAAAGTCCTTTCTCCTTGCACGTCTTCGCGTCGAGCCAGCGGGCGGCCGTCATCAGCTCCTTTGCCTCTGCCTCAGTAAGTCCGTAGCGCGTCACGTAGAGACTGGCTATTACGCCGTCCACGGTCGCAAGGTCTTCCGCCTGTTCTTGCAGCTTCTTTATCTCCTCCGCTATCTGCTCCTTGTTCATCTGCCCGAAGGTGTCCACCCACTGGCTTGCCTGGTGCACCAGTTGCAGCGCGGCGTTGCTCTGCACTATTTCGTCCGCGCCCGTGGCGATAATGGTAGCCGCCGAGGCGGTAAACCCGTAAACGTAGGCCGTCACCTTCCCTTTGCGGTCGATGAAGATTTGACGTATCTTCAACGCCTCGTTCACGTCGCCGCCCAGCGAGCTTATATACACGCTGATCGGCTGTTCGTCCTTGATGCCTTTCAGCGCGTCCTTCACGTACGCGGCGTTCACGCCCCAGTGCCTGCTTATCTCTCCGTCTATGTAAATATCATATTTCATGCTGCAAATATATTTTTTAATGCGTTTCCCAAAAAAGACACTTTTTTTTATTGCCTTCCCGCCTCCAGCCCCCCGGAATATCCGGCAAATCCGGAAAATCCGTTATTTCCGGCTTCCCCGTCTCTACCAGTAAATCCTCAGCCCGTCAATCTCAAAAAGGCTCACGTCCCTGAACTCCCTCAGCACGCCGCTCCGAGGCAGTCTCACCCTGTGCGTGCCGCCGCGCCTGTGCGCTCCCACGCACACCGCCCCCTCGTATTCAAGTATGTCGCCCGTGCTCAGCTTCCAAAGCCTCAGGTTGTGCGCCCGCCTGTCTTCCAGCAGCCTGAACGCGTCCTTTCTGTGTATCGTCGTTGCTCTCTTCATTGTCTACTTAAAGCTCCCGTCAAAGCTCCAGTCAAACGTATCCGCCTCCTTGCCCTTGCTAAATGCCGCCCGCGCGTTGCTCTCCCCGTAGGTGATGCTTCCCTGTTGCGGCGAGCCGTACGCGTCCGAATATTCCAGTTCGTTGTCCTTGATGTATATTTCGTTGCCCTCTGCGTTCCACGCCTGCTTGGTGCAGCAAAGGTCTTCAAACGCCCGCAGACTTTCCTCCCTCAGTATCCCCGTCCGCGCCGTCGTTTCCGTGGTACGCGTCACGGAGTACGTACGTGTAAATGCATTTCCTCCGCTGAATAGTGCGCTTTCGCGCTCTGCCTGCACCGTGCGCGTCTGGCCGCCGAAGAAGTGAAACGTGTCCTTCACGCCGAAATTGTTTATATAGGATATAGAGAAAGGCACTGCGTCCCTGCACGCCCTCACTTCGTACCGCTGCACCCTCTCGCCCACGCTTGCCTCTATCTCTACGAGCTGCATATTCTCAGCAGGCGCGCCGTCGTCGTTCACGTTAAACTGCCACGTGCAGAAACCAGCCTGAAACACGTAAAGACTTTTCACCGTCTCCGTGGTCTCTGCCGTCTCGCCCGTCTCCACGTCTGCCCACGTCTTCTTGAGCGTCAGGTTCTGAAAGCCTTTCGTGTCGGTGTATATACTTAGCCGCTCCGTCGCTCCGATATACGTGTCCTTAGTGCCCTGCTGCATGTTGAGGAACGCCCGTGCGTTGAAGTTCGCCGCCGTCTCTCCGATGCGCACCGCCGAGCGTATCAGGGTGAACTCTTCCACATTCGGGTCCTCAGGCGTTTCCGCGTCTTCGTCCATATACGCCTGCGTCTCGAGCGTGCACGTTATCGGGTTGCCGTCCGATAGGTCCTGGAACAAGTCGCCGAGCCCGTCGATAACCACCTCGTCGTTCTCGTTGCACTCCTGCGTAAACTGTGCGCTGTTGCCGCCCGCCGTGGCGGTAACGATCACCCGCGCCCCGTCCACTATCCAGTCGTCCAGCTGCTCTGGGAATATGATAGCCATAGATGTTTTTTGTTAAATCTTATGTAATGCCACGCCCGGAACGCCCGCCCATTCCGGAATATCCGCCCCTCCCGGAACGCCCGGAACGTCCGGGCGAGGCGGCTTGCCGCCGCTCCGTCTTATTTAGACTCCAATGCAGCCACGCGGGCTTCGAGTGCGGTGAGGTCGCTTGTCGTGGCAAGTATGTCTAAAATGCCAAACACCCAATCCTTGTTCGTAGCGTCCCAAGTGGCGCGGCGAATACATATTTTTGAAAAATTTCCGTAGTCTTGCGGCGCATTTACGAGTATAACCTGCGTTATTGCGGGGGTCAATCCCATTGCGCTCACGGCGTACCCGTTGACGGTAATAAGCAGGAAAGTGCTTCCGGGTGGATACCAAGAATTATAGTCAGATATTATCCCGCTATACATTCCGTTAGTTGTATACGTGTCAAAATCTTTAATGCTCGCAACCACATTCTTCTCAAACACGCCCATAAGCTTCTCCCACGTGCCCCACTTCGTGCTGTCCGCCGCAGTGAGTTCAGCCTTTGTCGCCGCCTGCCCGGTGCGCATATAGATATGCCCGTCGCCGCCCGTGCGGTTGCTAAGGCGCAGCACCTGCGTCACGCAGATATCCGTCTTCGCCCCCGTGCCGTTAGTCAGACTGCTGTCCAATACCGACAGTTGCCCGAATATCGTGTGCCCGCTTGCCGCGTTCAAGATAGGCAGCCCGTCGTTGGGGTTCGTGCGCTCACCGTGGATATAATAGTTTTGACTTTCAACAAAATTGTTCATATGCGAAGAGCTGTCCCATACTTTCTCTTCGCCGCCGTGTGCAAGTTGTTCAATCGCCGGATCTATCACTGTGCCGTTATAATTTGCGAGCTGGTCTGCCTTCGTATTTGCCTCGTTTGCTTTAGTCTGCGCCGCCTCTGCCGTTGTCTTCGCAGTATTAGCCGTTGAGTTTGCAGATAGTGCGTTCGTGTTGGCGCTTCTTGCAAGAGTGTAAGCACTATCTGCGCTCGTTTTAGCCTCTTCAGCTTTCAACGCTGCACTATTCGCCGCCGCGCTTGCCGCCTCAATCTCAGGCGTATAGTCCTTCACAAGTGGACTTTCTTGCAGAAATTCCACCACGTCAGCCAGTGCACCGCCCACGCGCTTTGCCGTGTTGGCGTTGGTCTTAGTCTCGTCTCTGATCACGGCCGCCTGTTCCAGCAGCTCTTCATGTGTTTTTGCCATATCTGTCTATATTTTTTTGTTTGGTTCCCATCTGTTCCCCGGCTCCCCGGAAAATCCGTAAAATCCGTAAAATCCGTAAAATCCGGCATATCCGGCATATCCGTCATCTCCGTTATATCCCCTCATATTCCTCCCTCGCATCAAAGCACGGGCACGCCTTCCTTGCAAAGTCCCTGTGCCCAAAGACCTTCGCCCCCGTAAAGTTGCTTTTCAGCCTCCTTATAAGCGAGATAAGTGCAGCCTTCTGCGCCGCCGTCCTTGTATCCTTCGGCTCTTTCCCGTCGGCCGTCAGTCCGCCTATATAGCAAATGCCGATAGAGTTGGCGTTATGCCCCTTGCAGTGTGCGCCCATTCTTTCCAGCGGCCTGCCCTCCTGCACGGTGCCGTCCAGTTTCACCACATAGTGGTATCCTATGCCGTCCCAGCCCTGCGCCCTGTGCCAGCGGTCGATGTCCGCCGCGCCAAAGTCCCTAAACTCCGCCGTCGCCGAGCAGTGCACGATGATTTCACTTATTTTTCTCATCTTCCTCCAGCTTTTTAATCCTGTCCTTCAGCCCGTTAATCCTATCGTTCACATAGATAGAAACCCCGAACACGCTCCCCGCGTAAATCATTGTCTGCGCGGCATACCAAAGCACGCTGTCCGAAATCTCCCCCACTGGCGGCGTCATAAAGCCCGCCACGGAGAGTGCCACGCCGCTAATCAGCATACCTACCGCCGTGGCGTATTGCACCATAATCCTGTGCTCTCTCTCAAATTTCATATTGCTATATATTTTCAGGTCTCTCGAGTAGGGGCGTTCTGCAGAACGCCCGCCCAATGCATTGCTTATTATTTATATCGCAAAAATATCATTTTCGCGCCCCCGCGCAAAAGACACGCCGCAAGGCACGGGCGAGGCGGCACGCCGCCGCTCCGTTTCCCCGGAATATCCGTCTCTCCACCACCCCCTGCAACTATAAGCAAGCTCGTAAAAATTATCTTGCTGATAGTTTTCACGAGCTTGCTTATAATTTTCACGAGCTTGCTGATAGTTGCAGCCCTATTCGGCGGCAAAGTTAACGCCGCCGCCGCGCACGTTCAACTCGCCCTTCATGGCAGACCCGGCCGTAAAGCGCACGTTTACGCTCTTAATCATGTTGGGCGCCCAGGTGGCTGCGCTCTCTGCGCCCTCACTTTTCAGAGTAGGGCGAAAGCTGCCGAGCGTGCCGAGGCGCACGCTCTTGCCGTCCTTAACGGCTTCTATGATTTCGTACTCGAGCGCGTCGATTACGGCCTTGATGTCCGAACTCGTGGCGGTGCAGCGTGCGGCAACCTTCTTGCACAGCTCGCGTATGCCCATCGGCTTCACGGTCGAGATTTGTCCGTAATACTTAAAGTCCTGCGTGCCGGGCTTCTTCTTTTCAACGATTTTGTAGGTGATCATGATGTTAAATGTTTTTGAGTGGTTAATGAAATAATTTTGCTTTGCCGCGCTTCCCGGGTTTCGTTTGGCTCTGCAAATTTCCTCTTCATTCACCGCCTCAAAAAATTCGCCCCTCACACCATTTTCCTATATCCGCGCAAATGCTCTCCGCGTCTCACGCCCCCGGAATATCCGTCTCCCCGGAATATCCGCCCGCCCCCTTGCCCCTTTCCGCTATAATTTATGGCGAATTCGCCATAATTATAGCGCGCGCGCGCGTACGCGTATATTTTTATTGTCTCAAATCAAAGAACTGACCCACCACCGCCCTGTCCGCCGAAAGTAATTACAATCTTCCCTCCGCGCGGAATATGCCGCGCCGCCGAAAGGTCCGGATCAGGCGGCTCTGCCGCCGGTCTGGAATATCCGGAATTTCCGGCCCTTGCCGCTCCCCCCTCAAAAGTCACTCGTCACCACCAGCGGCATACGCCCCTGTGGAAACTTCTCCGCCCCAATATACAGCGTGTCGAAAGCGTCCGAGAAGTCCGTCCTTTCTTCCAGCCTGCTCTCCTCCGTCTCGGGCGTCTTCTCAAGCCGCTTGTCCTTCTTCCCGTTATATACCCCCGCCGTTTGAAGCGACACGATTAGGCTCTCGTTTCCCTCTTCGTTGAAATAGGGCATCAGCCGCGCGTGACCAGCAAAACCCCTGTTTATTAGCAGCTGCTTCTCCAGGTGCCGCATCGGAGCACCGATAAACACGGGGCGCACCCTCCAGCCCTCTGCCTCAAGCCCGTGAACAATCACCCACCGAAAGTCCTCCGTGTTCACGGCATAGTTGCTCCCAAGTGCCGTACTGTCGTAGTAAAAGATGATGTCGCGGTTCTTCCTGTAATGGTAATACTTTGAAAAGTCCTTAATCAGCTCAGGCAGCTTCCTCCCATACTTCACAAAGAAACTCCTTACCACGTTCAGCCGCCGCACCTCTTCCAACGCCTGCCCCACTGCCATACAGTTGATGTTGGCGTTGAAGTCAAAGGCTATCATCAGCGGCGCGTCTTCCTCCAAGTCCGCGTCGAGGCGGCAGTCGTTCCCTGCGTTTATGCTCTCTATATCATAGCCCAGCGCGTCCAGCCGCCCGAAGTCCGTGGCGTTGTAGATGTGCCTTTTTGAGAAACTGTTATAAAAGCCGTCCGTCACCTGGTCAATAGGCAGGCACAATATGGACGTGCGAAACTCCGCCGGCGGCAAGTCCCTGCGCATTTGCTTAAACCACGCCTCGCCCAGTACTTCGATATTCGTCAGACTGCTATACGTGCCGAAGAAAGTAGCACCGCGCCGCAATTCTGCCAGCGCACGCTCCAGCCGCCCTATATCGTAGCGCACTGCCTTCGTGTCGGGCTTCTGCCGCAACACCCACAGCTCGGCGACAATAGCCTTAATCATGTCAATCGTCTCCTTGTCGCAATCTTTCTCGTAGTTCAGAAACCACGAGCCGCGCTTCGT
>JBJFGB010000089.1:12428-14185 GCA_051892295.1 Faecousia sp.
ACCACCCAGTGCACGCCCTGCTTGTACCCCCATTTCTCCCAGTGCACAAACATACTTGGCAGCGTGTTCGACAGACCGCGCCGCGCGTTGGGCACCACAAACGCCGTCGTACTCCGAGGCATCGCCTGAAAGTTTTCAAGGTTGATGGCAGCGTGCAGCAGCCCCTTGCCCGTGCCGCGCCCCGCGCATATCACAGTCTTGTTGGCGCGCACCAGCGTCGCCTCCCGCTGCATCTGATTAAAATATATTTCCTTTCCCATTGCTATTTTCCTTGTTCATTTTTTCACCTATCATCGCACACTTTTCCCGTAAATTTTTCCGATTATTATCCCTCTTTCCTTATAGGCCTTCCTCATTCTGTAGAATTTCTGCCTCACCGCCTCCCTGTTCTTCACGCTTATCCCCTTCTTCTTGCACCATTCGTCCAGCCCCTTGTTCAGGTTCCCGTCCGTATGCACCAGCCCCGCGCAACCGCTCCAAAGGTCAATCCTGAAAAGCGCGTCAATCGCCGCCGCCAGTGCACGCCGCCCGTCCCTCCCAAGGCAGTTGTAAGTCTCGGGCTTCCTGTAATGGCAGTCCGAAATAACGATTAGCACGTTATCGTCCACTTGCCGCGCCGCACCGCCCCGTGTCAGAAACCTGTGAAGCAGCGCATTCTCGTAACTCTTCGCGGGAAACCGCACTGGTCGCCCCAGCGCACCCTCTATCCACTCCTTCATATACCCCTCCAGCTTTATCCCTACTGTAATGTCCTTCATCTGTATTAAATTCGCATATTATCCAAAACGCTCTGCAAATTAAATCATTTTCAATCATATATGCAAGAAAATGAATATTCCGCGCCCTCAAAAATGCGCCGCATGGCCCGTCCCCTCCTCCGCATGGCCCGGAATATCCGGAACGTCCGGGAAAGGCGGCTTGCCGCCGTTCCGGCTTATCCGGCTCTCACCGCCAAAAAGGAAATTTCTACCACTCCCAAAAAAATCTCCTCCCTAAATTATCTCTCCTTTCCACCGTCTGACCTCCAAATCGCGCAAAAAAAGTGTAACACTGCAACTTTGTATTTTTTCGCCCGTAACTTATTGATTTCCAAGCCCCGTTTCCCGTTACACTTTTTTGTTACACTTTTTCCGCAACTCTGTAAAAGTGTAACACCTGCCCATTCTGTTACATTTTTCCCTTGCTGTTACACTTTCCGAAAAAAGTGTAACGCAAAATGTAACGCCCTAACCTCTTGATTTTCTTCTTTTTCCAAAGGGTGTTACAGTGTTACACTTTTTTTCGGAAGTTGAACGTTCAGAGGTTGGAAAAGGAGACGCCGCAGCTTAACATTTCTCCACATTTCCGACAAATCGACCAATAAAATACCTGCGCCGCACGGCCCCGGAAAATCCGGAATATCCGGGCGAGGCGGCTTGCCGCCGTTCCGTTTCCCCGCCGCCCACAAAAAAAAGCCGCCGAGGCTCTTGCCCCAGCGGCCGCGCCAGCGTGCCCACCTTTCCAAAGGATTGACAACTGCTTGCAAAAGAAAAACGTGTACACGCTCTTCTCCAGGCACCCATACGCCGCCGCGTACAGGGTTTTTCACTCGCGCTTTTATCTTATTTCCTCCCGCCCCGTCTGCCCGTCTTTATAGGCTCTTCATCGCGCCTCTTCGCGTCCATCTTTCTGAACGTGGTAAAAGTCTCGTCCGCCCAGCCGCTAATCTCGCGGTCTGGCGCTTCTTCCAGCCAGGCGTTGATAATCGCCCGTATCCA
>JBJFGB010000090.1:0-14079 GCA_051892295.1 Faecousia sp.
CCCTGCGAGACCCTGTATTCCTTAACTTAGTGACATTGGGACATGTCCCCGCCGTGGCAGCTACGATAGGATATGCAGTTTCGTAAACTCATGCGGATGCCGCTTCGCGGTCGGCGGGGACATGTCCCCGCCCTACAGGGTTGTGACAGGGAAGAGACCCGGCACCGTTGTGTGGATGATTGCGATTCTATTTCCCTAATTTCTTTTTTAGCAGGAAGATCATGCGCACCGTGCGGTAGCGTTTTTTTAACAGCAGACGGTAGATGAGCTGTTTGTTTTTATCCAAAAGGGGAAGATACTTGTTTTCGCGGTAGGCCAGAAAGTGCTGCTCCATATAGGCGCGGAACTCCTCCACCAAATGGCTTTTGCGGTCAATTTGCAGCACGCGCACCGTCGCGGCGAGCAGAATGTGCTGCACAGCCTGAAAGGTCAGCTCCTCGCGGCGTGTTTCCCAATAACCGTGCGCTTCGTACCAAGTGAGGATATCGTCGTAGGCTTGCAGAATTTCAACGTTGCGCTCGACATTTTTATTGTTCATTGCGCTGCCCTCGCGTTGGAGGTAGTGGTAATATGCACCGGGCAGACGGTAAGCGGTCTGCGCGACGGCGAGCAGCTTCGTCACGACGCGGATATCCTCGTACCAGACCTTTGTGGCAAAGGCGATGTCGTGTTCCGTAAAAAGTGTGCGGCGGTAAGCGCGGTTCCACGGCGCCATCACGCCGAAATACAGTGTCGGCTCGTCCTTCACGGAGAGAAGCGTTTCTGCGGGGACATTCTCGTGCAGCTCGTCCACCTTTTTTCCGTCGCGCTCGACCTGTGCGCCGAAAAGGATGAGATCGGCAGGTGTTTTTTGAATGACCGCCGAAAGCGCCGCGAGAAAATCCGGGGAAAGAGAATCGTCGCCGTCCACAAAAAGCAAATACTCGCCGCTTGCCAGCTGAATGCCGCGATTCCTCGCCGCGCCTGCGCCGCCGTTGGGCTGATGAATCGCCCGGAGCTTGTCCGGATATTTTGCGGCGTAGTCGTCACAGAGTTTTCCACAGCCGTCCGGCGAGCCGTCGTCAATCAGGAGCAGCTCATAATCCTGACAGGTCTGGGCTAAAACGGATTCGATACACTTCGGCAGATATGCTTCCACCCGATAGACCGGAACGATCAGACTGAATCTCGGCATGGCGTTTTCTCCTTTTGCAGAAGTATTTGAGATTCGGGCGGCTGATAGCCGCCCCTACATAAGTATTATAACTGCCATTGTTTCCAAATGCAACAAAAATCAGCCTTGCCGCAAAATCGGTTGGAGCTGCTGCCCGAGAAGCGCGCTCTCCGCTGCGAGGGGCAGGAGCGAGAAATCGGCGACGAGACTGTAGGGCTTGCCCTGCGGACTGTCCTGCCCGAAGGGGACGAAATAATAGTGCTTGCGATTGAGCAGCCGACCGATATTCTCCGCGCTTGCCGTCAGCCCGTCATTCGTCGAGATGGCAAGCAGGACGGGGCGCGCGTTGCGCAGATGGGCTTTGCAGGCGAAGGTTGCGGGGGTGTCCGCAATGCCGTTTGCCAGCTTCCCGAGGGTGTTGCCCGTGCAGGGCGCAATGATCAAAAGGTCAAGCTGCTTTTTTGGTCCGAACGGCTCGACCTCGGCAAGGGTATGCAGAACCGGTCTGCCGCAGATTGTCTCCACCTCGGCGCGGAACTCCTCCGCTTTGCCGAAGCGCGTGTCCGTTTCGTAGGAGGCAAAGGAGAAGATCGGCACGATCTCGAAACGCTCCGTGAGCAGCTTCAACGCGTCGATGGTCTTTCGAAAGGTACAAAACGAGCCGCAAAACGCAAGCCCGACGACAGGTTTCATGGCGTTTCCTCCCGCTCAAGAAGGTCGAGGATGCTTTGCGCATAGAGTGCGCCTGCGGTTTTTGGCGCGTACTGCCCGGGAAGCCCGGAGGCAAGCAGATAGGAAAGCCCTAAACGCTTGCAAGCCTCCGCGTCGATGCCGTAGGGCGGCGAGGCAAGCTCCAGCAGCATAGACTCCGGCGGCAGACGGCGCAACTGCGCTTCCTTCAGCGTTGCGGCGGGCACGGTGTTGAAAACAAAATCGTATTGCCCTAAGCCGTGCAGGTAGCTTCCCGTCGTCTCCGATTGCAGTCCACACGCTTCGGCCAGTGCGCGGTCGGCGGGCTTTCTCGCAGCAACGGTGACGGAGGCACCGAGTGCTTGCAGCCTGCGCGCCAAAAGCTTCCCGATGCGCCCATAGCCGATCACAAGGCAGCTTGCGTTGTGCAGCGTGATTGGCGAGTGTTCCATTGCAAGCGCAATCGCGCCCTCTGCGGTGGGTATGGCGTTGGCAGTTGTCAGCGGCTCCGTGTCATACAGGTCTGTGACGCGTGCGCCGCGGCTTTCAAAGGCCTCGCGCCAAATGCCGAACTGCCCGCCGAAGACGCGGATCTGTCCGTTTGCGCGGCAAAGCAGCTCCTCCACAGGAACAGCTGAGGGCCCGCGCACCAACGCACCGCGAAATGACGGAAATGGCAAAATCAGCGTAGAAAACGCAGCGGGGAGTGGTGTATCCGAAAGCTTCGGCACACCTTGCGTCAGCACCGTAAACCGTTGATTTCGAAGGTGCTGCGCTGCCCAAAAGCTGCGCTCGTCACCGCCGACCATCCACAGCGTTTCCTCCATACCGCTCACATCCTTTCCCTACAGCCTATGTTTCATTTTGCAAATTGGTGAAAAGAGTTGTTGTCAAGAAGCGTCGATTGCGCTATAATAAAAGAAAGAAGAGGGATGTGATATGTGTGGAACGGCGCGGATTCATTCATGATATGTTGGATGTGAAACTGCTGATACTGTATGTGATGTCAAGGGTGATGTATCCGATTGACATGCAGAAAATCTATGAGCTTGCTTATCAGGATGACTGCCTGAGCTATTTCGATCTGGCACAGGCGGTGCCGCAGATGGTGGAAAGCGGTCATTTGGAGAAGGTCGAGGGCGAGCGCTATCAGATTACCGAAAAAGGTCGTGAGGCGTGCGCGGTCACGGAGGACGCCGTGCCCTATCCCGTGATGCAGCGGGCACAGGCCGCGGTGGATCGCTACAATCGCGCCGTACAGAGAAGCAGCTTCGTCAAGACCTCAATCAAGCAGCGCGAGAGCGGAGACTTTACCGTCTGCCTCAGCCTGAACGATGAGGTCAGCGACCTTTTGCGTATGGAGCTGATGGCGCCGACGCAGAAGCACGCGGTTCGCCTCGCCTCGGCGTTTAAAGAGAATGCGGAGACGATCTATCGCATGATTATGGATCAGCTGCTTACAACACCGAAGGAAGAGACTTGAAATTTCTGAGATTTATGTTATAATATAGACAGCAAGATTGAAGTAAACGCCAATCGGCGCTTACATAACACGAAAGGAGCGACTACTATGAAATTCCAGTTTTCCGAGAAAAAAGTCAGCCTGCCCTCCAGCGTCCACGCTTATGCCGAGAAAAAGGTTATGAAGTTGGAACGGTTTTTCCGTGACGATGCGGAGGCACTTGTCGCCTTTTCTGTAGAAAAGGATCGTAATAAGGTTGAAATTACGGTCCATGCCGCAAACACCTATTTCCGCGCAAGCGAGGCAACGTCGGATATGTATGCGTCGATTGATGCCGCAGTGGCCACCATTGAGCGTCAGATTCGCAAGAACAAGACCCGCCTTGCCCGCCGCCTGCGTCAGGATGCTTTCGTCCGTTCGGCGGAGGTCACCTCCTTTGCTCCCGAGGCAGAGGAAGAGGGTCATTTTGAGATCGTCCGTGTCAAGGAGTTCCCGATGAAGCCGATGACCCGTGAGGAAGCAATCCTGCAAATGAACCTGCTGGAGCATACCTTCTTTGCGTTCAAGGACGAGGAAAACGGCGAAGCGTTTGCGGTTGTCTACAAGAGAAACGACGGCGGCTACGGCTTGATTGAAAATATTGGCTGATACCGAATAAAACCCAACCCCGGCGGAGATTTCTCCGTCGGGGTTTACAATAGGCTTTGTAGTTTTGCACTCCCTGCGGATGCAAATTGTAGGGCGGGACATGTCCCCGCCGACCGCGCAAGCGGCAGACAGTACAGATGAATAAGCTTTGTACGCAGCCGGTAGTTCCTACACCGGCGGGGACGTGTCCCCGCCCCACATCAGATGTTTCATGTATTGCGGGTCTGTCATTGTGAGTGTGCGATCTTGTGCAGACACATTCAAACGGTAAGATGGATTTTTTTTAAATGTTACAAAGTACAACACTGAGGACATGCCAACCTCGCCACGGATGCTGTGGGCTATGGCTCGTGTGCGAAATGCGTAAGACGGTTTCAGACTTTGGTTTCACTTATTTTAAAATCTGTTCACAACTTCCTCTGAGGACTATGCTATTATAATACCAGAGAGCAGGTTTTCCTCCCTTTTTCCTGTTCTCAACCTGCTGCCGATGCCTTGGACCCCTCCGAGGATAAGCCGACGGCAGCTTGCTTTACCCAAACGGAATTTGCCCCTGATTCATGCAGATGGATCAGGGGCGATTCTTTTTCTGCTTTGATGTTGACAGTTCAACAAATCTGTTGTATAATTCAGAACGTTGATTTTTCAACATTCTAAAATAGGAAATGCAAAACATCGAAAGGAGAGGGCTTATGGTCGACCGTTTTGAGCGCTTTTCGATTGCCGTCTTTGAAATCTTCCGCTATTGGCATAAGATTGCGGGGGACGAGATGAAAAAGTACGGACTGAAGGGCGCGCACGCGACCTATTTGACGACCATGCAACGTTTTAAAGATGGTATCAGCGCGACACAGCTCGGTGAGCTTTGCGCCAAAGATAAGGCGGATGTTTCGCGGATGCTGTCGATTATGGAGAAAAAGGGGCTGGTCACCCGGGAGAACACGGGACGCAGTCTGTACCGCGCGTTGCTCAAGCTGACGGACGAGGGAAAAGCCGTTGCGGAGCATGTGCAGGAGCGGGCAAGAATCGCCGTGGAATCTGCGGGAAAGGGGATTTCCGAGGCGGAACGCACGATTTTTTATAATGCGCTGGAGACAATCGCTGCCAACTTGCAGGCGCTGAGTAAGGAGGGACTGCCGAACACATGAATCCGTTAGAAAAGGCATATTGCCGCAGCTTTCAATGCATTATGCATGCTGTGCTGCCGCTGCTTCCTTATCGGGAGCCTGAGATTTTGGACAGTGTGGAGCGTGTGGCGCCGCTGTGCGCTTCGCTGCATATTTCCTCCGTCCTGCTTGTAACGGACGCAGGCTTGCGCGGCGCAGGTGCGACGGATAAGCTGGAGACGCTTCTGCGGGAGGCGGGGATTCGCTGTGCGGTTTACGATCAGACGCGCGCCAATCCTACGGTCGAGAATGTGGAGCAGGCGCGGACGCTTTACCTCAACGAAAAGTGCGAGGCGCTGATCGCCTTCGGCGGTGGCTCGTCGATGGACTGCGCGAAGGCGGTAGGCGCACGAATTGCATACCCGAAAAAGGAGCTCTACCGTTTGAAAGGGCTTTTGCGCGTGCTGCGGCGCATCCCGACCCTGATTGCCATTCCCACGACTGCGGGAACGGGCAGTGAGACGACCATCACGGCGGTCATTACGGATACCAAAAAGAAGCACAAATACACGATGAACAATTTTACACTGATCCCGCGCTACGCCGTGCTCGACCCCGGCGTGACTTATACGCTGCCGCCCTCGCTCACGGCGACGACGGGTATGGACGCCCTGACACACGCGGTTGAAGCGTACATCGGCGGCTCAACGAGTAAAGAGACCCGTCGGCTTTCGCTGGAAGCGGTACGGTTGATCTTTGCGAATATCGAGAGGGCGTACAACGACGGGCATAACCGTGCGGCGCGGGAAGCGATGCTCCGCGCGGCGTATCAGGCGGGCATTGCCTTTTCCAAATCCTATGTCGGCTACATCCACGCGGTCGCGCACTCCCTCGGCGGACAGTATAACATTCCGCATGGGCTTGCCAATGCCGTTCTGATGCCGATTGTGCTGGAGGATTACGGCGCAGCGGCGCACAAAAAGCTGCACGAGCTTGCGGTTGCAGCCGGTGTTGCGACGGAATCGGAAACGGACGCGGCGGCCGCGGAGAAGCTGATCCGCGCAATCCGCGAGCTGAATCAGCGGATGTCGATTCCGGCGACGCTCTCCGGCATTCAAAAGGCGGACATTCCACAGATGGCAAAATACGCCGACAAAGAGGCGAATCCGCTCTATCCCGTTCCGAAGCTGATGGATGCGGGGGAGTTGGAGCGTTTCTACGAAAAAGCAGCCGATTGGAGCTGATGAGATGACGATTGAAGAAATTTTGAAGCGGCAGCGCGCCTATTTTCACACGGGAGCGACCTTGCCTGTCTCGTTCCGCGTGGAGATGCTCAAGCAGCTGTACGAAGCGGTGCAGACCCATGAAGCGGAGATTGCCGACGCGCTGAAAGCCGACTTGGGCAAGAGCGACTACGAGGGCTTTATGTGCGAGACGGGACTTGTCCTCAGCGAGCTGAGCTATATGATCCGCCACACGCGCCGCTTCGCCGCGGAACACCGCGTGCATACGCCGCTGGCGCAATTTGCGTCGAGAAGCTATTGCAAGCCTTCACCTTACGGCAATGTTCTCATCATGAGTCCGTGGAATTACCCGTTCCTGCTCACGCTGGATCCGCTGGCGGACGCGATTGCAGCGGGCAACACTGCGGTGATTAAACCGAGCGCCTACTCTCCCGCGACCAGCGCCGTGATCGAAAAGCTGATCGGCGCGTGTTTCCCGCCGGAATATGTCGCGGTCGTCACGGGCGGACGGCGGGAGAACGCAAGCTTGCTGGAACAGAAATTTGACCTTGTGTTCTTTACGGGCAGTCAGGCGGTCGGGAAAGAAGTCCTTCGGCACACTGCCGAGACGCTGACGCCTGCCGTTTTGGAGCTGGGCGGGAAAAGCCCCTGTATTGTGGACAGCACCGCCAAGCTTCCGCTTGCTGCGAAGCGCATTGTTTTTGGAAAGTATCTCAACTGCGGGCAGACCTGCGTCGCGCCGGACTACATTCTCTGCCACAGCAGCGTGAAGGAGCGGCTGAAGGAGGAGCTTTGCAAGCAGATTACCGCGCAGCTCGGACAGGAGCCGCTGAAAAACCCCGATTACGGGAAGATCATCAACGAAAAGCATTTCACGCGGCTTTGCAAACTGCTCGATGAAGAAAAGGTTGTGTTCGGCGGCGAGGGAAACGAGAGAACCTTGCAGCTTGCGCCGACGATCATGGACAGCGTCTCTTGGGACGATTCCGTGATGCAAGAGGAGATCTTCGGGCCGATCCTGCCCATCCTCACGTTTGATGATTTTGAGGAGGTCTATGCCAACCTTGCGGGCAAGCCGAAGCCGCTTGCGCTGTATCTTTTCTCCGAGGATAAAAAGCGCATTCGTGAGGTTACGGCGCGCTGCGCTTACGGCGGCGGCTGCGTCAATGACACGATCATCCATCTTGCTACCAGCGGCATGGGCTTCGGCGGCGTCGGCGAGAGCGGCATGGGCGCTTATCACGGCAGGACGGGCTTCGACGCTTTTTCCCACAGCAAGAGCATTGTCAATAAACGAACATGGATGGATTTGCCCATGCGGTATCAGCCCTACAAACGCGGGCTTTACGGCAAGCTGCTGCATCTGTTCCTGAAATAAGAATGAAAAGGAGAATGACCATGAAGGTAAGGATTATTGTGGACTCCAGCGCGGATGTCAGCGAGAGCATTCGCCAAAGGCTGACCGTTGTTCCGCTGACCGTTCGTTTCGGTGACCACGAGTATATTGACGGCGTGACAATCACCCGTCAGGAATTCTACGAAAAGCTGATTGAAAGCGACGAGCTTCCGAGCACCAGTCAGGCGACGCCGGACAGCTTTTCCAAAGTGTTTGCGGAGGTGGCTGCGAAGGGTGAGACTGCGGTCGTGCTGACAATCTCTTCGAAGCTCTCCGGCACCTATCAGAGCGCGATGATTGCTGCGGAGGATTATCCCGACTGTATTTTTGTTGTAGACGGAAAATCCGCAGCAACCGGCTCCGGCATTTTGGCGGAGCTTGCCCTGCGGCTTGCGGACAGCGGCATGGAAGCCAAGGCGATTGCTGAACGACTGAATGAGGAGCGGGAAAATGTCTGCCTGATTGCGTTGCTGGACACGCTCGAATATCTCAAGCGCGGCGGCAGAATTTCCAAGGCGGTGGCATTTGCGGGCGGTATCCTCTCGATTAAGCCGGTCATCAGCCTGCAGGAGGGCGAGGTCGTCATGCTCGGCAAGGCGCGCGGCTCCAAGCAGGGAAATAACCTGCTCATCAAGCAGATCGAGGAGGTGGGCGGCGTGGATTACGACAAGCCGGTGCTGCTCGGCTACAGCGGCTTGAGCGATGTCCTGCTGCAAAAGTATATTGCTGACAGCGCTGCCCTTTGGGAGGGGAAGCTCGCTGCGCTGCAAACCACGCAGATTGGCAGCGTGATTGGCACACACGCCGGGCCCGGCGCAATCGTTGCGACCTTCTTTAAGCGAAAGAACTGATACAAAAAATGCCGCCGAGGGAATTGTATTTCCCTCGGCGGCAATATTATGATGCTATCGTTCTTCCCGGAAATAGGGCAGACCCAAGGAAGCGGGCGGCTGATCCTCTTTTCTGCGGCGAAGCGAGACGGTGATGAGTACCACCAGCGTGAACACATAGGGGAGCATTTTGAACAGCTCAATCGTGCTGCGGTTCAGACCGCCGATGTAGTTATACGCCCAGTAGAGAATGCCGAACAGGTAAGCACCCCAAATGGAACGCAGGGGCTTCCATGTGGCAAAGATGACCAGCGCGACGGCAAGCCAGCCAAGCGCTTCAATCGTGCCCTGATTTTCCCATGTGCCCTTGATATAGTTCATGACATAGTAGGTGCCGCCGAAACCGGAGATACCGGCGCCGATGCAGGTGGCGAGGTACTTATACTTTGTGACGGGGATACCTGCCGCGTCCGCCGTGGCGGTGTTCTCGCCGACCGAACGCAGGCTCAGACCTGTGCGGGTCTTGTTCAGGAAGTACCAGATTGCGACGGCGACGACGATGGCGACATAGGTCAGGAAGCCGTAGGAGAACAGGAGTGTGCCCAAGCCTAACTTTCCGGTGAAGCCGTCAAAGAAATCCACGAGCTTGGTGGAATAAGCGCGGAAGGCTTCGGAGGTGACATTGACATTGACCTGACCGACGCCGCCTGCCAGCTTATTCAGAGAGCCGCCGAAGAAGTTGCCGAGACCTGCGCCGAAAATGGTCAGGGTCAGACCGGTGACATTCTGATTGGTGCGCAGCGTGATGGTCAGGAAGGAATAAATCAGACCGCCGAGCGCTGCGGCAAGGAAGGTGGAGACAAGGCACAAAATCACGCAGATTGCGGTATTCGGCGTGATGCCCGCGTTGGCGCAATACACATTCTCATACATGAAGGTGCTTGCAAGTCCCGCGATGCCGCCCATGTACATAATGCCTGGAACGCCGAGGTTCAGGTTGCCGCCCTTCTCGGTGAGGATCTCGCCGAGTGCGCCGAACAGAATGACGGTGCCGAAAATGATGGCAGAGTGCAGCAGGGTGGGGAAAGAGGTTAAAAACTCTAACAGACCATTCATCGCTTAGACCTCCTCTTTCTTGTGATGACGGAATTTCATCCGATAGTTGATGAAGAATTCGCTGCCGAGGATGAAGAACAGCACAATGCCGGTGATGATCTTGGAGGCGTATTCGTTCAGACCATAGTCCGTTGCAATTTGGATTGCGCCCTTGTCGAGGAAGGTCAGCAGAGCGGAAATCAGGATCATCACAAAGGGATTCATCTTGGCAAGCCACGCGACAATGATCGCCGTGAAGCCGCGGCCGCCTGCGGTGCTGATGGAGATCGTATGCGACACGGCGGAGACGGCGAGGAAGCCTGCAAAGCCGCAAATCGCGCCGGAAATTGCCATGGTGCGGATATAGACGCGGTTGACGCGGATGCCTGCGTACTTCGCGGTATTCTCCGAATCACCGACGACGGCGATCTCATAGCCCTGCTTGGAGTAACGAAGATATGCCCACATCAGCGCTGCCAACGCCAAGACAATCAGGACTAAGCACAGGAAATCATTGTTATAGCCGTCGGATAGGAGATTGCCGATCCAGCCCTTTTTCGAGGTGGGGTTCAGCGTGCCGACCGTATTCGAGCCGAAGGGATTCTCCCATTTTGCCACGCAGAAGGAGGTAAATTGGATGGCGATGTAGTTCATCATCAGCGTGAACAGCGTTTCATTTGTGTTCCATTTCGCCTTGAAGAAGCCGGGAATCAAGCCCCAGACGGCGCCGCAGAGCAGGGCACCGGCGATCATGCAGATGAACAACAACCACAAAGGCATGCTGTCGGCATAATTGCGCATGAAGAACGCCGTTGCGATGCCGCCAACGAGCATCTGTCCCTCTGCGCCAATGTTCCAAAAGCGCATTTTGAACGCGGGCGCAAGACCGATGGCGATACAGGTGAGGATCATCATATCGCGAAGGAGATACCAAACGCGCTTTTCCGTGCCGAAGGCGCCGTCCCACATGGAGAGGTAAACTTTCAGCGGATTGAGCTTAACGATGGCGTAGATTACAAAAGCGCTGACGACCAACGAGAGCAGAATGGCAATGGCGCGGATTGCAGCGGAACGGAAAAAGCCGATGCCGTCGCGCTTGGAGATGCGGATTAAGGGTTCTTTATTCATGGACTGCGTCCTCCCTTCTGAACTGCGTCATCATCAGACCGATCTCCTCTTTGGTGGTGGATTCCGCACCGACAATGCCGCTGACCTGTCCGCCGCAGAGAACAAGAATTCGGTCGCACAGCTCAAGAAGCACATCCAGATCTTCGCCGACATAAATCACGGCGACGCCCTTCATTTTTTGCTCCGTGAGCAGGTTATAAATGGTATAGGAGGTGTTGATGTCCAGACCGCGCACGGCGTAGGCAGTCATCAGCACCGTCGGATTCGAAGCAATCTCACGACCAACCAGTACCTTTTGGACATTGCCGCCGGAGAGACGGCGGATTGGCGTGCGGTTTACATCCGGGGTCACGACCTCCAGCTCCGAGACAATCGACTCCGCGAGATTGGAGGAATAGGCGCGGTCAGCGAAGGGACCGGGACCCTTGCGGTAGGTGCGCAGCTTAATGTTATCCGTGATGCACATACCGCCGACCAGTCCCATGCCGAAACGATCCTCCGGCACAAAGGAGAGGAGAATGCCGTTTCGAATGATATCCAACGGATCCATTCCGTTCAGACAAACGCGTTCGCCTTCGGGGGGAAGATAGGTAATGGCTGCGCCCTCCTCGGAACGCTGAATCCCGGCAATTGCCTCCAAAAGCTCCTTCTGACCGGAGCCTGCGATACCCGCAATGCCGAGAATTTCGCCGCCCATTGCCGTAAAGGAGACATTGTCGAGCTTCTTGACGCCATCCTTGTCCTTTACCGTCAGATTTTCAACAACGAGGCGCTCAGTCAGAGACGGATTTTTCGGGCGGTCGATGTTCAGAGAGACCGATCTGCCGACCATCATGTCGGTCAGAGACTGCTGCGTGGCGTTGGCGGTATCTACACTGCCGATGTACTTTCCTTTGCGAAGCACCGCGACGCGGTCGGAAACCGCAAGCACCTCATGCAGCTTATGGGTGATGATGATGATCGCCTTGCCGTCGCGCTTCATGTTGCGCATAACGGCAAACAGCTTGTCCGTCTCCTGCGGGGTGAGCACGGCAGTCGGCTCGTCCAGAATCAGAACGTCCGCGCCGCGGTAGAGCACCTTGACAATCTCAACGGTCTGCTTCTGCGAAACGGACATATTGTAGACCTTTTGATCCGGATCTATTTCAAAACCGTAACGCTCGGCAATCTCTTGTACCGCCTTCCGGATGGAGGCGCGGTCTAACTTGCCCTTTTCCCCCTCCAAACCGAGAACGATGTTCTCCGCTGCGGTAAAGACATCAACCAGCTTAAAATGCTGGTGAATCATGCCGATGCCGTAGTGGAACGAATCCTTCGGGGATTTGATGGATACCGGCTTCCCGTCAACAAAAATCTCACCTTCGTCGGGGAAGTAAATGCCGCCGAGCATATTCATCAGCGTGGTCTTGCCGCTGCCGTTTTCGCCGAGCAGCGACAGAATTTCGCCCTTTTTCAGCGCAAGGTCAATGTTGTCATTCGCGACGACATCGCCGAAGCGCTTGGTAATATGGCGCAGCTCAATGGCATATTCGCAGGCACCTGTTCCCGTTGCGGTGTCGGCAGTTTTATGGATGTCATGGGATTCCAAGGCGGTCACTCCTTTTCGTAGAAAATATTTCGCGCAGATGCTGCTGCGTTACGATGATACATGCTAAGTAAAAATAAATATTGCTTAACGAAAGAGGAAAAGGGACTGCCGAAGCAGTCCCTTTTTTTAGGGAGATCAGTTCAGCTCGGTGATGCCGTCGATTCTCAGCTGGAAGGACGGCGCGGACTGGAAGTAGGATTCGTGATAGTAGCCGTCAATAATTGCTTCGTCGCTGTCGGGAGTCCAGTCGCCGTCAGAGTCGGTTGCAAATGCGCTGGTAACGGGCTGACCGCCTACGGTGAAGGTGGAGGTATCAAAGACATGGAGCGTGCCGTTCTTCAAGGCGGCAATGACTTCGTCAACCTTTTCCTGTGTGCCGGGGGCGACATTCGGGCCAAGGGTCGTCAGCGCGACTGCATTGGCGTCAAAGCCCTCTGCCCAGTTGGTATCAAAGCTCTCACCCTTCATGTGCGTGCCGATGGCGTAGGTGTAGTAAACGCCCCATTCGTTTGTCGGGGAGACCAAAGCGGCGTTCGGTGCAGCGGCGAGCATATCGACGTTGTAACCGACGGAGTAGACGACGGTGCCTGCATTCAGCTTCTCCTCGCATGCTGCGGGAGCGCCGGTGGAGTCGGCATGCTGACCGATGATGACGCAGCCGCGGTCAATCAGCGCGATGGCGGCCTCGTTCTCAGCGGTGATGTTGAACCAGGAGTTCGTGTACTGCACATCCATTACAACATTGGGATAGACGGACTTGATGCCGAGATAGAAAGCGGTGTAGCCGGAAACGACTTCCGCATAAGGATATGCACCGACATAGCCGACCTTGACATTACCGTCGGAATAGTTCTTGTCGGTGAGCTTGCCCTCGTCAACGAGCTGCTGGATCTTCATACCGGCAACAACGCCTGCGGCATAGCGCGCTTCATAGATCTCTGTGAAAGCATTATGGAAGTTGGACAGCCCGGAAGCCTTTGCGGTATCGCCGGTCATTGCCACGATTTGAACATCGGGATATTCCTCGGCAGCCTGCTTTGCGAAGGACTGGTGACCATAGGAGTTTGTAAAGATCAGGGTGCAGCCTTGGTCGATGCAGTCAACAATGGCATCGTGGCACTTCTCGTTTTCGGGAACGGTGTACTTCCAAACGATGTTGTCCTTCTCGTTCAGCCCGAGGTTCTTTACAGCCTCCTGAATGCCGAGAATGTGTGCGTAAGTATAGCCTTCGTTTTCGTCACCGACGAGTACGACGCCAACCTTAACGTCAGAACCGGCGGCCTTGTCAGACCCCTCTTCCTTGTCACCTGCACAGCCGGCAAAGAGCGCGACGACCAATACAAGCGAAAGAACAATTGCTAAGATCCTTTTCATTTCCTTTTCCTCCTTAAAGATACCGCGGGAATCCCCGCGTGTTTTTGCAGTACCGTTGTGCATACCCCGTACTGCATATTATAAATATACACAAAACAGCGCAAAGAAACAATAGCTTTTCTGAAAAAAATTGGCATAAAAAAATTTTTGTAGATATCCTCAAAAAATTTGCTTAAAAAATGAGCAAAGTGACGAAAAAAGCCTGACTGCCAGAGCGGTGCGGCATATACTATATATAATATAACTTCTTTGCGCTGCCGCAGAAAAAATCGAAAAAAAGCAAAAAAACTTCTTGACAAATGGAAACGGACGTGGTAGTATATCAGAGCTGTCCGCGAGAGCGGCGATGTACCTTGTAAATTAAA
>JBJFGB010000091.1:0-3348 GCA_051892295.1 Faecousia sp.
AGACCCTGTATTCCTTAACTTAGTGACATTGGGACATGTCCCCGCCCTACAGGGGCTGTTTCGTTTATCATGGTGCGTTCTCGCGTGTGGATTGCGAGGAGCGCAGCGACGCGGCAGCGCAGCCGTTCCCGAGGAACGAGCGCTACGGATGCGGCATACCCCTTGCGGGTGCAATCGACCCATCATGAAGAAAGGAGGCGTCACAATGGAACAACCGAAGAACCGAGAGAACCATGAGGAAGCGCAGGAGCGCCCTTGCTATTACGGCACGGGACGGCGGCGCGAGCTTGACAAGTCACGCCTCCCCCTGGTCTTGTCGCTTTTGGCAGTGGTGCTCGCTGCCAATCTGCTCACCATCGCCCTGCATGTCTGGCAAAATCACCTTGGTTCGGAGGAGACAGCGCAGAGCGAGACGGAAGCTGCCCTGCCGGACGTCTATCCCGTCCGCAGCCCCATGCAGACGAGCGCCGAGGAGGAAAACAGCTCCTTCGGCATGGAGCTTTCCGCGCTGGAGGATGCGGAGCGCCGCTACTGGGACTTGCCGGAGGGCATCATCGTCCGAAGCATCGCCTCCGGCAGCAGCGCCGACATAGCGGGTATTCTCTCGGGCGATGTTCTCCTTCTGGTCGGCGATACGGAGATCGCAAGCATTGCGGATTATTTCGCCGCAATCGGAAATTGCAAGCCGGGCGATATCCTGAAGCTCACAATCTACCGCTGCGGCAGGCAATTCGTGCTTCCGCTGCAGATCCCCGGCGGCGAGTAGCGCAGGCGGTCAAATGCATGACTGCGGAAAGTCTCCGTTTCCTGCGGATTTTTGTCAAGCTTTCCCCCTTCACGGCATAGACTGGCGAAGGAGGGAAGTGCTATGGATATTTATGATCCCGTAAAGGTACAGGAGGTTTGGAGCCGCGTCCTGCAGCCGCCCCAAACCGCGCCGGAGGAGGAAATGCTTTTGCAATGGCTCTCCGGAGAGCAGGCGAGCGCCGCGACCTATCGCGCCCTTGCCTCTCGGGGCGGCAGCTTCGCCCGGCGGTTCCGGCATATGGCTGCGGACGAGACGCGGCATTTTCGGCGGCTTGCTGCGCTGTATTTTCTGTTGTTCGGGGTGCGCCCGAAGGTCTTTCCCGCAGCGGCGGATACCGAGCGTTCACTCTCGGCTGCCATGCGCAGCGCGTATCCGGCGGAGCTGTCGGCGGCAAAGGGCTACCGCAATGCGGCAAGACGCTTTCCGGAGCAGGCATCCATGCTGAACGCAATCGCGGACGACGAGGAACACCACGCCCGTATGCTCTGGGAAATGACCGCCGAGCTGATGCCGAGAACACGGCGCTATTGAAACGATCCCTGTAGGGCGGGGGCGTCATAAGCCGGCGCAGGCGCTACCGACTGCGCAGCAGAGAGAAGAGAGAAGAGAGAAAAGAGAAAAGTGTCGGAGCGCTCCGCGCGGATCAAAAAACGGGCGGCTGATAGCCGCCCCTACGAGAAGCATTCGGAGGCTATGCCGTAGGGGCGGATACTATCCGCCCGCGTGCAGGCACTGCCGACTGCGTACAAGCTTGCTCATTCCTGCTGTCTGCCGCTTCGCGGACGGCGGGGACATGTCCCCGCCCTACAGAGTTGCGATGCGGTTGTAGCGCGCGGCATCCTTGACGCGCCTGTGTAGGAACCCTAAACTTCACACAAACTCCCTACCTATGTCATTGCGAGGCGCTTGCGCCGTGGCAATCTTGCGCAGGAACGATCTGTTAGGCTAAGGACTAAGGGTGAAATGTGAGCTTTTGAGATTGGCAGCAGTACGCCGTAGGGCGCGACGACTCGGCGCGCCGGTGTAGGAACTACCAAATTCGCACAAACTCGTTCGTCGGTACTGTCTGCCGCTTCGCGGACGGCACGCCGAGTCGTCGTGCCCTACGTTCCGCCAATGAAGCTACCTTATAGAGCTTTAGATTTAACAGCATAGCAGGGGCGGCTATCAGCCGCCCGCGTGCAGCCGCTATTTTTTGAAAAACCGCTTGACAAATTATCTTCCCCATGTTATCATAATAACACAAACGAGAATCATTATTATTTTGGAGGAGATGAGGATGGCGGTACGCAAGCATAGCAAAAAACGCGACGCGATTTTGGAATGTGTCTGTTCTACCGCGACGCATCCCAGCGCCGAATGGGTCTATGCGCAGCTCAAGCCGCAGATTCCCGATCTCTCCCTCGGCACGGTCTACCGTAACCTCGCCGCCTTCAAGCAGGAGGGAATCATCACCTCGGTCGGCATCGTGAACGGGACAGAGCGTTTTGACCGCTGCACCGTGCCCCATGCCCATTTCGTTTGTACCCATTGCAGCGCGGTGATCGACATTGACAATATCGACCCACCGCAGAAGCTGGCAGAGCAGGTGCATTGCGGCTCCGTCCGCGAATGCGTCCTGACCTTTACCGGAA
The DNA here is from genome assembly GCA_051892295.1 of Faecousia sp. Lineage (GTDB taxonomy): Bacteria > Bacillota > Clostridia > Oscillospirales > Oscillospiraceae > JAZOXB01. The sequence continues at coordinate 2,443 of JBJFGB010000091.1, forward strand.
TCTGTAACCAATGCGTCAACGCAGACGCAAAACAATAATCTTACTTATGATGGAGGAAAATTCAATGAAGAAGTATGTATGCCCCGTTTGCGGTTATGTCCACGAAGGCGAGATGCCCGAGGGCTTCAAGTGCCCGCTGTGCGGCGTTCCCGGCGAGAAGTTCAAGGTTGTTGAGGGCGAGATGGCTCTGGCTGCCGAGCATCAGTTCGGCATCGGCGCGAAGCTCGACGGCGTTCCCGAAGAGGACAAGAAGTTCATCCTCGACCAGCTCAAAGCCAACTTCAACGGCGAGTGCAGCGAAGTCGGCATGTACCTCTGCATGGCGCGTATCGCCCATCGTGAGGGCTATCCCGAGATCGGTCTGTACTGGGAAAAGGCAGCTTACGAAGAAGCAGAGCATGCCGCAAAGTTCGCGGAGCTCCTCGGCAGCGAGCTGGAGCCGAACATGACCGACTCCACCAAGAAGAACCTGGCATGGCGTGTGGACTGCGAATACGGCGCAACGGCAGGCAAGTTCGAGCTGGCAAAGGTCGCGAAGAAGAACAACCTCGATGCCATCCATGACACCGTCCACGAGATGGCGCGCGACGAAGCCCGTCACGGCAGAGCGCTGGAAGGCCTGCTGAAGCGTTACTTCGGCTAAGAGGCGAGAGCGATGAAAAAGGCTTCCAAGATCGTATTGGGCGCGCTTGCCCTGAGTTTGGTGCCTTTTGAGCTGAAAAAGGGCAAGGACGGCTCATTCTCCTACCGCTCATTGCTACTCGGTGTTTCCGGCAACAAGACGGAGGAGGGAAAGCAGCATTTGGACATCAGCCTGTTCAATCTGCCCGACTGCCTGAAGAAAAAGCCCGCGCAAGAGGCATCCGAAGAACAGCCGGAGGAATCCGCCGAAGCGGCGGAGACACC